>JBCCZS010000079.1:0-13042 GCA_039187035.1 Pseudomonadota bacterium
CGGCGGCGACAGCGTCGGCGAGCGCGCGCGTCGACGCCGTCAACGGGGCCCCGCTCCCGGCTTTGGCCAATCGGCCGTCAAGGGTCACGGCGAAGCCGTCCGACTGCGTTGCAACCGCAACATCTTTATAGAAACGTTTTGGGAGCGCGGGACCGGCGCTGTCGGTCATGATCCGGTCTCCCGCTCCGGCCACGCGACCGTCGCCTCGGCGTCGAAACCGAAAAAGCGCCAGGTCTGCGCCATATGCCCGTCGAGCGGGGCGCGCAGCGTCAGTTTTCGACCGGTCGTCGGGTGACGAACGGTCATTTCCCGGCAGAACAAGTGCAGCCGATCGGAAACGCCGTCGACGACGGCGCGGGCCCCGCCATATTTCCGATCGCCGACGATCGGGGCCCCGCTCGCCGCGCAGTGAACACGCAGCTGGTGCTTACGGCCGGTGATCGGTTTGAGCGCCACAAACGCAACGCCCCCGCCCGCATCGTCAACGGTCTGAAAATCTGTAAACGCCTTTTTCGCGTCATCGGCGTCGCTCGGGGCGATCCGTTCTTGGTCTTGGTCGCCGACGCGCACCATCCGCGGCGCGATCTTGAAATCGATCGTGCCTTCGCGCGGGCTCGGCGCGCCGACGACGAGCGCCCAATAGGTCTTGTCGATCTCACGGCGCTGGAACGCGCCCGAAAGGGCCGCCGCGGCGCGGCGGGATTTCGCAACGAGCAAGAGCCCGCCCGTGTCGCGGTCGAGCCGATGGACGAGCCGCGCCCGGTCCTCCGGGTCGCGCGCGATCGCCTGCAAATAGGCGTCGATATGGGCGCCCGCTCCGCGTCCGCCTTGGACCGGCAGGCCGAAGGGTTTGGCGAGCGCCAAAACGGCGTCGTCTTCGTAAAGCGTCATCGCCGCGATCTGTTCGCGCGCGCGCGCCGCCGACATGGGCTTCGGCGCGCGCTTGGCCGGCGCCGGTTCCGCGGCGTCGATCGGCGGCACCCGGACGACTTCCCCCGCTTCGAGGCGGCGCGCGGCCTTGACGCGCCCGCCGTCGACGCGGATTTGACCGGTGCGAAGCAGCTTTTCGAGCGCGCCATGGCGCACAGCCGGATAATGCGTGCGAAACCAACGGTCGAGACGCATGCCGGTTTCGTCGTCGCTCACGGTGCGTTGCATGACCCCGCTCATAGCAGCGCCCGCCCCGCGGCCAAACCGGCCAGTAGGCCGAGAACGGACAATCCGACGGACGCGGCCGCGTAAACGCCTGCAACGGCGAGCGAGCGCTCCGTCGCGAGCGTGACCGCATCGAGCGCGAAGGTCGAAAAGGTCGTGAAGCCGCCAAGCACGCCGACCGCGAGGAACGCCCGCGCGCCCTCGCCCCCGCCGCCTCGGGCGAGCCAGGCGACGAGGAGCCCCATCGCCGCCGAGCCGGCTACGTTGACGAACAAGGTGCCCCAGGCGGATGCGTCCCCGAGCGCCGCGCCCGCGGCCCGGGAGACCGCGTAGCGTCCGACCGCGCCGAGCGCGCCGCCGACCGCCGCCGCCGCCCACAGACCCGCCGTCATCGGCCGGCCCCTTCAGGCGTGACAGCCGCCGGCGCCGGGCGGCCCGTAAACGGCTGAACGAGGAGGCCCCAAAAGCCGCGCTCGGCTTCGCCCTCGACACCGATCGCCATGTCGGGCGTGCGCGGCGTCGGGCTTTTCGTGCCGAACACGCGATCCCAAACGCTCAAAACCGCCGCGTAATTGGCGTCCGTATCGGCGCGGCGCGCGTGGTGGTGCACCCAATGGATCGACGGCGTGACGATGACGGACGACAGCGCGCGTTCGAGCGGCGCCGGCAGGCGCACGTTCGAATGGTGGAAGATCGCGCCGGCGAGCAGCAGCGTTTCGAACAGCGCGACATGGGCGAGCGGGATCGCGAGGCCGGCGATCGGCACGAGACGGAAAACGGCGGACAGGCCGACTTCGCCGGCGTGGAAACGCACGGCCGACGAGGTGTCGAGGCGTTCGTCCAAATGGTGCGGCGCGTGGAGGCGCCACATGACCGGGACCTCGTGATACGCCCGGTGCATAAAATACGTCCACAAATCAAGGGCGACGAGGCTGAGCGCCAGACCCGCAACACCTTGAAGGGCCGCGGGCCGCGTCCACGGCGCATGCGCTTGCGCCAAACTTGCAAGCGCAAGGACGAGCGCGGGCGTCGATAAGGCCGTGACCGCCCATAGGCCGAAATTGCGCGCGAGCCGCCGGCCGTCCGGCGGCGCGGGCGAGGCCGGCGCAATCCGTTCAAGCGTGAAGAGGACGGCGAACCACACGCCGAGCGCGGCCGCCTTCATGGCGATCAAACTCATCCGTCCGCCTCGTTCTGTCCCGCCGCGCGGCCGCGGCGCGCGTCCCACCAGGCGATGCGTTCGGCGATGACGCCGTCGTGGCCGCGCGCGGAGGGCTCGTAGAAGCGACGGCGCGCCATGCCCGGCGGGAAATAGTCGAGGCCGGCGTACGCGTTCGGCGCATCGTGGTCGTAGACATAGCCGTCCGAGTACCCGAGCGACTTCATCAGTTTCGTCGGCGCGTTCATGGCGTGGGGCGGCGGGGCGAGCGACCCGGTCTCGCGGGCGGCGGCCTTGGCGGCTTTGAACGCGACGTGGCTGCGGTTCGATTTCGGTGCAGTCGCGAGATACGCGACGAGCTGGCCGATCGCGATGTCGCCTTCCGGCCGGCCGAGAAATTCGTACGCGTCCTTTGCGGCGATTGCGAGCGGCAGCGCGTGCGGGTCGGCGTTGCCGACATCTTCGGAGGCGACGACGATGAGCCTGCGCAGAACGAAGCGCGGGTCCTCGCCGCCTTCGAGCATGCGCCCGGCCCAATAAAGCGCGGCATCGACGTCGGACCCGCGGATTGATTTATGCAACGCGCTTACAAGATTGTAGTGGCCCTCTTGCGCCTTGTCGTACACGGGCGCGCGGCGACGCAGAAACGCGCCGAGTGCGGCGGCGTCCATCGGCGCGCGGTCTGCGGCTTCGGCGAGAATTTCCTCCGCAAGCGTCAGAAGATACCGCCCGTCGCCGTCCGCCATCGTCAAGAGAGCGGCGCGCGCGGCGGGCTCGAGCGGCGCGGCGCGGCCCGCCGCCGCTTCGGCGCGCGCCAACAGAGCCTCCAGGGCGTCCGTATCGAGACGATTGAGCGTTAGGACCTGCGCGCGCGACAACAGCGCCGCATTCAGCTCAAAGGACGGGTTCTCCGTCGTCGCGCCGACGAGCGTAATCAGACCGCTTTCCATATGCGGCAGAAAAGCGTCCTGCTGCGCGCGATTGAAGCGGTGGATTTCGTCGACGAAAAGCAACGTCCCCCGCCCGGTCGATCGGCGCTTTTGGGCGGCGTCGAAGACGGCCCGCAACTCCGCGACGCCGGAAAAGACCGCCGAGAGTTGAACGAAGTCCAAGCCGCTATCGTCGGCGAGGAGCCGCGCGATCGTCGTTTTGCCGACGCCGGGCGGCCCCCATAAAATCACGCTCGAAACCCGCCCGCCCCGCGCCATGCGCGCGAGCGGGCCGTCGTCTTTCAACAGATGATCTTGGCCGACCACGTCCTCAAGGCGCGCCGGGCGCAGACGATCGGCGAGCGGACGGGGCGCGTCTTCGTCCAAACCGGCGGCGGCGAAGAGATCGCCCATCGGCGCGGCGGCGCTCAGCGGCCGACGCGCCAGGGAACGACGCGGCTCCCGACGTCGACTTCGATCTCCCACTCGGTCGCACGCCGCGCCATCTCGCGTTCGAGATCGCGCGCGGTGTCGATGCGCCGTCCGTTGACGGAGAGAATGCGATGCCCGCGGCGCAAGCCCCGGCGGCCCGCAAAACTCGCGCGACGGTCGACTTCCGTAACGACGACCCCGCTGAGGAGTTGGTTCAACCCGAGCTCTTCATTGAAACGCGGCGACATGTTCGCGATCGTCACGGCGTTCAAGGGATGGTTGCCCGACAGGCGGCGCGCGTCCGGCGCGGGGGCTTCGGGCGGCAAGCGCAGCGTGATCTTCTCGGCGCGCTCTTTGCCGTTTCGCTTGAAGATGATGTCGGCGACGGCGTCTTCCGACTGAACGCCGACGCGGTAGCGCAACGTCTCCGCGTCGAACACGGGTTGGCCGTCAAACGCGACGACGACGTCGCCGGGTTTGAGCCCCGCTTTGTCGGCCGGACCGCCTTTCCAAACGTCTTCGATCAGCGCGCCGGCCGGCCGGTCGAGGCGCAGGGCGCGCGCCATGTCGGCGGTGACCGTGTCGGTCGCGGCCCCGATCCAGGGTCGGGTCAGGACGCCGCCGTTGACGGCGGTCGCCAGCACTTGTTGGACGAGGCGCGCCGGGATCGCAAAGCCGATGCCGTTCGACCCGCCCGAGCGCGAGTAGATCGCGGTGTTGATGCCGACGAGTTTGCCGTCGACGTCGACGAGCGCGCCGCCCGAATTGCCGGGATTGATGGCGGCGTCGGTCTGAATGAAGAACTGATAGTCCGAGATCGACACGGCGGTGCGCGCGAGCGCCGAGACGATGCCGCTCGTGACGGTTTGTCCGACCCCGAACGGATTGCCGAGCGCAAGGACGACGTCGCCGACTTCGATCGCGTCGGAGTCCGCAAACTGAAGAAACGGCAGCGGTTCGTCGGTTTCGATCCGCAAAACCGCGAGATCCGTCTGCGGATCGGTGAAGATGGTTTCGGCGTTGAATTCGCGCCGGTCGGCGAACACGACTTTGATCTCGGTCATCTTTTCGACGACGTGGTTGTTCGTGACGATGACGCCGTCGGGGCTGACGATCACGCCGGATCCGAGCGAGCTTTGTTCGCGCGGGGTCATCTCGCCGAAAAACCGTTCAAAAAGGCTGTCGCGGCGGAGCCCCCGCGCCTGCGCGACGCGGCGGGTGTAAATGTTGACGACGGCCGGCGCGACGTCGTTGACGATCGGCGCGAAGGACAGCTGGACCTCGGCCATCGACTGCGGGGCGACGCGCGGCTTGGCGGCGATGACGTCCCCGCTCATGTCGCCGCTTAGGGGGGCGGCCGCATTTGCGGCGACGCTAATGGCGTCGGCCGGCTTTGGGCTGTCGGCCGCGGGGCCGTCTGCGGCGCGGCCGTCCGCGGCCGAGCCGCTTTCCTGCGCGCACGCGGCGCCGGACGCGAAAACGAGAATAACGAGCGCGAGCGCGCGAATGTCAGCCATAATACCCCGGCGTGTCGACGATAACGGGAAAGTAAGCGCGCCCGAGGGGCCGATCAACGCCCGCCGCGCGGATCGCGTGTTCACGCATGCGCGGGCGAACGCGGCCGGATCACGAGGGAGAGACGCCGGATCCGGCCGCACGCGCCGGCCGCCCGGCGGAAGCCTGTTGGGGGGTGACGACCGCCCGGCGACGCGTATCGGCGCTAAACGGGAAAGTAGGCGCCGCCGCGCTCACGCGCACCCGACGATTGTGTGAGCGCGCGCGCGAGCGCGCTCCCTCGATGAGGCGCGGCCTATTCGGCGGCCGGCGCCGCGAGCGGATCGTCGGCCGCCAAAAACCCGCCGGATTGGCGCGTCCAGAGGTCCGCATAGAGACCGCCGCTGCGCACCAGCTCGTCGTGCGGCCCCTCCTCGACGATCCGCCCCGCGTCGAGACACACGAGCCGGTCCATCTGCGCGATCGTCGACAGGCGGTGCGCGATCGCGATCACCGTCTTGCCGCGCATCAACGAGAACAAGTGCTCCTGGATCGCCGCTTCGACTTCCGAATCGAGCGCCGAGGTCGCCTCGTCGAGAATTAGAATGGGCGCGTCTTTTAAGAACGTGCGCGCGATCGCGATGCGTTGGCGCTGGCCGCCGGAGAGTTTGACGCCGCGCTCGCCGACGTGGGCGTCGAGGCCTTTGCGGCCCTTTTGGTCGACGAGGTCGTCGATGAAATCGGCCGCGTCCGCCCGCGCGACGGCGTCGGCGATTTCGTCGTCGCTCGCGTCCGGCCGTCCGTATGCGATGTTGTCGCGGATTGAGCGGTGCAGAAGCGCCGAATCCTGCGTGACGACGCCGACGGCGCGCCGCAGGCTGTCTTGGGTGACGGACGACACGTCCTGCCCGTCGACGCTGACGCGCCCGCCCTCGACGTCGTAGAACCGCAAGAGAAGGTTCGTAAGCGTTGTTTTTCCGGCGCCCGAACGGCCGACGAGGCCGATTTTCTCGCCCGGCGCAACGCGCAAGGACAGGCCCTCGATCACGCCTTTGCTCTTGCCGTAGTGGAACGTGACGTCCTCGAAGCGCACGTCGCCGGCGGTCACCTGCAAGTCGGGCGCGTCTTCCGCGTCCTTCACCGCGACCGGCTTGTTGAGCATCGCCATGCCGTCGTGAATGACCCCGAGATTTTCAAACAGGGCCGCCACTTCCCACATAATCCATTGCGACATCCCGCCGATGCGCAAAGACAAGCCGGCCGCCGCGGCAATCGCGCCGACGGTGACGCTTTGGCCGAGCCAAAGGCCGATCGCGATCGCAATGAGCGCGAACACCATCACGCAGTTGGCCAGATAGATGATCGCGTAGAATTGCGAGACGAGCCGCATTTGCGGATGCACGGTCCCGAGGAACGTGTTCATGCTGTCGCGGGCGTACGTCTCCTCGCGCCCGGCGTGCGCAAACAATTTGACGGTTTGGATGTTGGTGTAGCTGTCGACGATGCGGCCGGTCATCTCCGAGCGCGCGTCGGCTTGGCGTTCCGCCGTCTTTTGGAGACGCGGCACAAAATAAGAGATGATCGCGACGTACGCCGCGAGCCAAACAAGGAGCGGCGCGGCGAGGCGCCAGTCGGACGCGGCGACGAGCCCGACCATGGTGGCGAAATACACCGCCACGTAAACGAGGATGTCCAAGAGCTTCATGACCGTCTCGCGCACGGCGAGCGCGGTCTGCATGACTTTCGTGGCGATGCGGCCGGCGAATTCGTCGGCGAAGAACCCGAAGCTCTGCCCCAACAAACGCCGGTGCATCCGCCAGCGCGCGCTCATCGGCAGATTGCCGAGCAGCGTTTGGTGCGTGATCAGCGCGTTGACGAGCGCCAGCGCCGGCAGCGCGACGACGACGACGAACCCCATCAGCGCCAAGTTCCCGCTCTCGCGCGCCAAAAAGCCTTCCCGGTCGGTCGTAGCGAGCCAGTCGACGAGTTGGCCGAGGAACCCGAACAAAAACACCTCGCCGACGGCGATGGCCGCCGACGTAACCGAGGTGGCGATCAACCAGGGCGCGGCGTCTTTGGAGTAATACCAGCAAAAAGCGGGCAGCTTTTCGGGCGGCGCGCCCGCGCCCTCTTCCGGGAACGGCGCGACGCGGCCCTCAAACCACGTAAATAACTTGTCGAAGTAACGACGCATGCGGCGCGTTATGGCGATTGCGGCGCCGGTCTTAAAGGGCGCCCCGGCCGCGTTCGGTCGGTTTTTCCGTCACCGTGACGAAAATGCGGTCAGCCCGAGCCGCCGCCGAAAAACCGACGCCGCGGCTTCTCCGCACGCGACAGCTCCGCGACCCGTTCGAGCTGTTTCACCGCATCGTCCGGATGCGTGAATTCCGGCGCCACAAGGCCCAGCGAGAAGACGACTTTGGCCGCATCCTCGACCGACATGTCGAGCGGGCGCAGCGCGCGCCGAGCCACGAAAATCAAAAAGCCGGAGGTCGGGTTCGGGACCGTCGGAATAAAGATGCAGGTTAGATCGTCGCCCTCGTCTTCGAGTTGATGGGGGATTTCGCCTTTGGCGGCGCCGACCACGAAGGCCATCACCCACAGCCCCTCGCGCGGATATTCGACGAGCGCGACTTCTTTAAACGACCGGTCGGATTGTTGGAGGGCGGTCTCGAAGACGTTTTTGAAGAAGCGGTAGAGGTTCCGCACGATCGGCATCGAATCGAGAATGTTCTCGCCGAAATTGATCAACGCGCGGCCGAAGAAATTCTTGGCGAGCGCGCCGAGCATGACGAGCGCGATCATCGCCACGAAAACCCCGACGCCGGGGATGACCTGGACGATGCGGTCGATGTTCTCCGACCCGATGTCGGGCAGCCAGCGTTTGACGAACGTGTCGAGCTTCGCCATCGGCCCGGTGACGAACCAATAGACGATCGCCGCGGTGATGCCGATCGGCGCGGCGACGACGACGCCGGCGAGGAAACTGGAGCGCAGCGAGCCCATCAGCGTCGGCTTTTGCGCGCGAAGGAGCGGATCGCCGCCGCGGCCGGCCTTGCCGCCGCCTTTGCGCGCGCCCTTCACGCCGCGTTTCCCGGCGGGGCGGCCGGGCGGGCGCGCGCCCGATTTGGGCCCCTTTGCGGGCCGGCCGGACGCGGCGGACGGGCGTTTGGCCGGCGGATCCTCTGGACGGTCGGTCGTCATCGGGCGGTCACTCTCCGGCGGCTCTTACGGCCGATCATGCGCGGGCGCTTCGGTGAACGTATGGTGAAGGCGACGGATCCGAAGGCGTCGACGTTTACAACAAGGCTCTGAAGACGCATCAACCCTACAGTGAATTGGGGCGGTGGCGAGACGGAAATGGGCCGAAGCGACAAACGAGGCGGACAAGTCGCGGGACGCGCCTTGCAACGGGGCGGCGTCGTCGGCCCGCTCCTCACCGGGCTCGTGCTGATCTTGACGATCTGCGCCGCCGGATTTGTTTTTCAAGACAAAATTGCGCTGTTCTTCATGCGGCCGTCGGCGCCCTTTGAGACGACGAGCCCGCCGCCGGCGCCCGATTATGAGCGCGCGAACGCCTGGGCGGCGTGGCCGGACGGGCCGGAGCCCGGCGCGGCGGACGTCTTTTATATCCACGGCACGACCTATTGGTCGCGCGATCGCTGGAACGCGCCGTTCGACGAGGCGGAGGCCGCGCGCCTCGTCGACGTGGTCGCGGCCCCCAACGAGGCCGGACCGTTCACGCCGCTCGGCAGGCTCTTCGCGCCGCGTTACCGCCAGGCGACGTTGTTCTCGTTCTTTACCCACAAATATGACGGCGTCTCGGCGCGGCGGCTCGCCCTCGCCGACGTCTCGGCGGCCTTCGAGCGTTTTTTGACGGCGAGCCCCGAGCCGGATCGGCCGATCGTGCTTGTCGGTTACGGTCAAGGCGCGAGCCTCGCGCTCGGCCTCCTCCGACTACGGATCGATAAGGACGACGTGTTGCGTCGGCGCGTCGCGGCCGTTTACGCGATCGGCGCGCCGACGCCGGCGGCCGCCCTCGCCCGGCTGACGACGCCAGCGTGCGCCGACGCGGGCGCCGTGCGGTGCGTCGTCGGGTACGTGCCCTTGGAGGCGCGCTTCGACGCCGAGATTCGCCGGGCGCAACGCCGCGCCATGACGTGGACAGACGATGGCGGCCTTGTCGCGGCCGGGGCCGCGCCGCCGCCTTTGTGCGTCAATCCGTTAACGTGGACGACGGACGAGACTTACGCGCCGCCCGACGGCCACCTCGGCGCAGCGAGCGCGACGGGGCTGTTGCTCGGCGAAACGCCGCCGGCGATCGAGCGGCATGTCGGAGCCGCCTGCGCCGAGGGCGTCTTAATCGTCGACCGCCCGTCCCTGCCCTATTTGCGCCGGCCGCGTTTCTTCGGCGCGAAATGGAAACCGCAGGACGCGAACTTGTTTTATTTCGACTTGCGCGCCGACGCCGCCCGCCGCGTCGCCGCCGTTCAGCCGCTGCTCGACGAGGAAACCCGCAACCTCGCGCCCATCGGCGAGGCTGTTGAACTGGCCCCGAGTCCTGTCAATAAGGTGCCGGACTGACGAATACGAATCCGAGGAAGGGGCCTGAAGCGCGATGAAACCGATCAAAAAAGTCGTCATCCCCGTCGCCGGTCTCGGCACGCGCGTTTTGCCCGCGACGAAATCGATCCCGAAGGAACTCCTGCCCGTCGTCGACCGTCCGCTCATCGACTATGTGGTCGAGGACGCGCGCGAGGCCGGCATCGAGACGTTCATCCTCGTCACCGGCCGGGGTAAAACGGCGATCGAAGATTACTTCGACCTATCGTTCGAACTCGAAGCGACGCTCGAAGCGAAGAACAAGACCGCCATTCTCGACGATCTGCGCGAGCGCCGTCCGGACGCCGGCGCGGTGGCTTATACGCGCCAGCAAGCGCCGCTCGGCCTCGGCCATGCGGTGTGGTGCGCACGCGCCCTCATCGGCGACGAACCCTTTGCGGTGTCGTTGCCGGACGAGATCGTCCCCTCGCGCCCCGGGTTCTTGAAGCAAATGGTCGAGGCCTACGACGATCGCGGCGGCAACGTCGTCGCCGTTGAAGAAGTGCCGCGCGAAGAAACCGCGAAATACGGCGTCGTCGCGCCGAAGGGCGCGATCGGCCCGGTGATGGAAATGACCGGCATGGTCGAAAAGCCGGCGCCCGAAGACGCCCCGTCGAATTTCCGCATCATCGGCCGCTACATTCTGCAGCCGGAGATTTTCGCGTTGTTGGAAACGCAAGAACGCGGCGCCGGCGGAGAAATCCAGTTGACCGACTCCATGAACAAGCTGAACACCCGTCAAAAGTTTTTCGCCCGGGTCTGCGACGGCGTCATTCACGACTGCGGGTCAAAAGTCGGCTGGCTGAAAGCCAATCTCGACCTCGGTTTGCAAGATCCGGCGACCGCGGACGCGTTCGACGCCTATGCGCGCACGCGGCTCGGCTGACGCCGCACGCCGCGTTTTCGCTTGCGTTTTTTGGCGGGCTCGAACGGCGCGGCCTCGACCATTTGCGAGACCCGTTCGGCGAGATCGTCGAACGCGAACGGCAAGAGGTCGCCGTCTTGGGGATCGCGGAACGAGACGTGCAACGCCTCCCACTCGTCGATCGACGACACCCGCCAAATGCCGCGCGGACGCTCGATCATGGGGCCGAGCGTGGAAAATCGATAAATCTCGCCGGACACCGGCAATCGCGACCACCGCCAATCGCGCCGATGCAGATCGCCGCCGCGATAACGCTCCCACCGCGGATCGCGATCGTCGGCCGGGATCGAGAAAAACAAGGTTCGCAAATCGCCGGCGTCGGCGAGCACCAAAACGCCATGGTCGTATTCGACGAACATCGGCGCGCGCGTTTGGCGCAAATGGTTCACCTGGGAAAAACCGCATTTCAGATCTGCGTTCGCGCGTTTTTTCGCCGCTTCCCGTTCTTCGTATGCTTCCAATAAGCGCGG
The DNA here is from genome assembly GCA_039187035.1 of Pseudomonadota bacterium. GTDB lineage: Bacteria > Pseudomonadota > Alphaproteobacteria > Caulobacterales > Parvularculaceae > JAJFFW01. Next base: position 11,167 of record JBCCZS010000079.1, read on the forward strand.
CCATTCGAGCCGGCCGACGATCACAAGACCGATTGCGACGTAGGCGGTGTAAAGCGCCGCGGTTTTCACCGTCGGCCCGATGCCGGCGGTGTGGAACACGAACGCCGCAATGATGGGGGCCGTCAGCGCGAACACCGCCGCGAGCGGGCGGCGAAAGCCGACGAGATCGTCGCGGGCGAAGTCGGTCGGCGACTTGGAAAACGCCGCGAGACGCTGCAAGCGCGCCTCGACGCTTTGCGGAATGGCGGTGCGTTCGGATCGCAGCATCGGTTCCGACCTTCCTCTTTAGACCCTCATTCCGCCTTACCGGATAGTCATTAACCGGTCGCTGATGAAGATGAGCGGATTGTAAGGTCCGCCCGGTCCGCGGTATGCGATCGCTGAGGGATCAGCGCCGGATCGGGAGAATGCCGCATGCGCGTCGGGGTGCCGAAGGAAATCAAGAACTCCGAGTACCGGGTCGGCCTTACGCCCGGGGCGGTTCGCGAATATGTCGCCAACGGCCACGAGGTGCTGGTCGAGACCGGCGCAGGCGCAGGGATCAAAGCCGACGACGAGGCGTATGTGACGGCCGGGGCCCGCATCGCGCCCGACGCGTCGAGCGTCTTCGCCGACGCCGACATGATCGTGAAGGTGAAGGAACCGCAGCCTGAGGAGTATGCGCGCCTGCGCGAGGGCCAGATCCTTTATACATACCTGCACCTGGCCCCCGACCCGGACCAAACCGCTGGTCTCGTCAATTCGGGGGCGACGTGCGTCGCCTATGAGACCGTGACGGACGAGCGCGGCGGCCTGCCGCTCCTGGCCCCCATGAGCGAAGTCGCCGGGCGGCTATCGGTCCAGGCGGCGGCCTACGCGTTGACCGCCCACCGCGGCGGGCGCGGCCTGTTGATGGGCGGGGTGCCGGGCGTCCTCCCGGCCAAGGTCGTCGTCGTCGGCGGCGGCGTCGTCGGCGGCCATGCGGCGAAAATGGCGGTCGGGCTCGGCGCGGACGTCACCATCCTCGATCGGAACGCACGCCGGATGGCCGAACTCGACGACGTCTTTCTAGGGCGCGTAAAGACGCGCTACTCGACCTATGAGGCGCTCGACGAAGAGACCGACGCCGCCGACGTCGTCATCGGGGCGGTTCTCATCCCCGGCGCGAGCGCGCCCAAACTCGTCACGCGCGACATGCTCCACGGCATGAAAGAAGGCGCCGTACTCGTCGACGTGTCGATCGACCAGGGGGGCTGCTTTGAGACGTCGCGGCCGACGACCCATGAAAACCCGACCTACGAAGTCGACGGCGTTTTGCACTATTGCGTCGCCAATATGCCGGGCGCGGTGCCGTTGACCTCCTCCCACGCCCTCAATAACGCGACGCTCGCCTACGGGCTCCAACTCGCCAATAAGGGGTTGGACGCTCTGCGCGACGACCCCCACTTGCGCGCGGGGCTGAACGTCCACGCGGGCCGCGTCACCTACAAGGCGGTGGCCGACGCGCTCGGTTTGTCGTACGTCGCTGCAGAAGAAGCCTTGAATTCGCCGTAATTGGTCCCGATGTGATAGGAGCCCGGGCGACCGATCGCCGCGGGCGGGAGAGGGTCATGAATAAGTTTGAAATAGCGGCGGTAGCGGCGTTTTTGTCGGTGTCGCCGGTGGTCGCGGCGCATGCCTCGCCGATGAGCGGCGGGTCATGGAGCGTCAGCGAATCGTCGACCGACGTCGAAGAGCATGACGGCTCGGCGCTCTTGCGGTTCATCGCCTGGATCGGCCTCGACTTCAGGGGGAGCGAGGCGGCGCCCAAGCCGCACGCGCCGGCGGAACCGTGCGCCGACGACGCGTCGGCGCAAGGCACGCTGGAGACGGCGAGCGCCGGCGGCGACGCCGTCGC
>JBCCZS010000080.1:0-13006 GCA_039187035.1 Pseudomonadota bacterium
GGTGTCGAGCCCTGGCGGCGTGACCGGCGCGACGCCGAGCGCGTCGTGGAGGGCGGGGCCGATGGCGGCCTCTTTGCCGTGGGCGGTGGCGATCGCGACGGGTCGCCCGGCGAAGTCGGCGACTTTAAGCGCGCCGGGCGCGCGTTGGGTGGCGTTGTTAGAAATAGCCTTGCCGCTTTTGGGCTTCGAGCGAGCCGGAATCGCTGACGCGCCCGCACCGTTCGGAGACCGACGCGGAGAGATTTTCCCTTGCGATGTCGAGGGACGTCGTCGCGTCGGACGGGACCGCGCCCGTCACCGGCCAGCAACCGAGCGTACGGAAGCGCACCATCTCTTCTCGCGCGGTCGACGGGTCGAACCAGGGCGAGCGGGTCGGCTCGTCGACGACGATGAGCGCGCCGTCATGGTCGACGACCTTGCGCTTGGCCGCATAGTAAAGCGGCGCGAGTTCGATTTCGCGGGCGACGATGTAGGCCCACAGGTCTTCCTCGGTCCAATTGGAGATCGGGAACGCGCGGATCGTTTCGCCTTTGTTGCGTCGCCAATTGTAGACCGACCAAAGCTCCGGGCGCTGACGGCGCGGCTCCCAGCCGTGACCGGGACTGCGCACCGAGACGATGCGTTCCTTGGCGCGGGACTTTTCTTCGTCGCGCCGCGCGCCGCCGAAAATGACGTCGTAGCCGCCTTCGTCCAGCGCTTGTTTGAGGGCGTCCGTGCGCATCACCGTCGTGTAAACGTCGGCGTGGTCGATCGGGTTCAAGCCTTGCGTGCGGCCGTCTTCGTTCGCGTAAACCACGAGTTCAAAGCCGTTCTCTTTGGCGAACCGGTCCCGAAATGCGACGACGTCGGCGAACTCCCATGTCGAATCGACGTGCAGGAGCGGCAGGGGCGGGCGCGAGGGGTGAAAAGCGCGCATCGCCAAATGGGCGAGAACCGTGGAGTCCTTGCCGCCCGAAAAAAGAATGACCGGGTTCGAGGCTTCCGCGACCCCGTCGCGCAGGATGTGGATCGCCTCGCTTTCGAGGGCCGACAAATGCTTGCTGAGCGCCATAAGTGTCTCCGTTCGGGCGGCCGGCGCGGGACATAGCCTTAACGCGGATCGATCGCGATCCAGCCGCCGTCGCCGTCGTAACGCGCGAAAGACGCCCCGTCATCCGTAACGGCGATCAAATCGAGCCACCGGTTCGTGAAGAGCGCGCGCACTTGGCCGTGCTTTGCAAGGATCATGTCGATCCGTTCGCGCGGCGCTTCAATGACGGCCGTAAGGCGCAGCGGCTCGTGGACGGGGTTGCGCCCGTCGTGCACCGACTGCATCGGCAGGCCGACCCGCAGATCGCCCCCGAAACCCTCCAGAACGCCGTGGCCGCCGACGACATTGTGCAACGTCTTGTCGCCGGCGCCGTACACGTCGTTGTCGGTCGTGGAGGCGTAGTATTGCAGGCTGATCCAACTCGCGACGACGAGCGGGGCCGTCATGATCAATTCTAGGATCGCATTGTCCTCGTCCGCGCGCCAATCGTAGGAATGAAGAAAGGCGCGCCCGCCGAGATCCGCGCCGGCCGACCGCGCCCGCGGCGCGGCGATGAACGCAGCGCACCCGGCAAGGCCCCATTCGGGCCGCACTTGCGACCAGTCGCGGGCCCGCTCCATGGTTTTGGCGTCGATTTCGTCGTCGCCAGCGAGGCCGAGGCTTGCGGCGCGTTCATGGCGGACGAGGCGCGAGGCGTCGTAAAGGTCGCGGCGCAAACGCGCAAGGTCCTGCCGGTGCGACGCCGGGACGGCGTCAACGTCGAAGAGCGCAATTTCGTCCGTTGTCGTATCATGTAGCGCCGCGACGAAAATCGTGTCGTCCGGCAGCCCGACGCCGCGTTCGGCGAGCCCCGCGCGAACGCCTTCGTCGTTGAGGACTTCGACGGCGACGCGCGCGTTCGCCTCGCCCGTATGGCCGCCGCAGGCGCCGCAATCGAGGCCGGAGGCGTACGGATTGTTCGTGGTCGTCGAGCCGTGGCCCACGAGAAGAACGACGCGCGCGGTGTCGGCGCCGAGGGACATGCCGGCGAGCGCGCCCTGCGCGGTCGCGATGCGGTCGTCGAGCGACATGCCCGCCTGGCGGTCGCCGCGCCGGGCCGGCTGCGCCGACACGTCGCGCAAGGGCTCTCTTTCGCGCGCCGGCGCGCCGGCCGCGTCGCGCAAGACCGAGCCGAGAAAGCCGAGCCCCATCGCCTCAACGAACGCAAACGACGAGACCGCCGCGGTCTTGAAGCGCTTCCACGCCGCGCACGCCGCATCCGCGTTCGCCATCCGGGCGATCGCCGTTTGCAGATCGCCGTTCGTCGGCGACTCCGCGATCAGATAGCCGGGCTCCAACAGGACCGGGCATTGCAGCGCCCCGTCTTTCTCGCCGAGCCGCGCGACTTCGATCGGAAACCCGAAAAAGCCGGCAAAGCCGAAGGTTTCGATTTTCGGATTGGTGGCTTCAATCGCGCGGCGCAGGCGTTCGGAGCGCACGTCGATGCAAAAGACCGCTTGCGCGTCGGGGCGCGCGGCCGCTTGAGGCGCATGCGCGTTTTTGGCCAATGCGGCGACCAATCGGTTCTGCGCGGCAATCTCAAGCGCGGTTTGCGCGACGAGGGCGGGCCCGTCGAGGGGGCCGTCGACGGGGTCGGTCATGCGCGCGCGGGCGGCGTCCCACGCGGCGGCGGCGTCGGGGTTTTCCAGACAATCGGCGACGGCGACGTCGTACGCCGCGCGGATCGCCAGAATGTCGATAACGCCGGCCGGGTCCGCGCCGTTCAGTTCATCGCGCCACCCTTGATAACGCCGGCGTCCCGCCCAGCCGGCGACCGTCGCCAGCAGGCGATGGAAATAGGGCTGGCGCGCGGCGGGCGGCACGCCGAGCCGCTCGACGGCGTGGGCGAGAAGCGCCTCGGGCGTTTCCGGCAGACACCGAACCGCCGCTCGGAAGCCCGTGAGACCCATGATCTCGGGCGTGCGGTCGAGCGCGGCTTGCGCCCGCCAGGCGGCGTAGGGCTCAAAATCGCGCCACGGGTTGCCCCAAGCGGCTTGTCCATCGTCGAAATACCCGCCGGCCCAGAAGGAGATTTGGTCGACGGCGAACGCGGCCCAATCCTCGCCGGTCGCCTCGCGCGCCGCGTCGGCATAGGAGAGCAATCGATCGGGCGCGGGCGCCGGCCCCGTCTCCAACGCCGCGCGAACGCTTTGCGTCGTCATTCGGCCCGCAAGGTTCAGGCGTTCGAGGGCCGCGCGCAGATCCGCGTCCGTCGCCGCGCCGTCGGCCATCGCTTTGGCGTAGTAGGCGCGATCCATCAGGAGGGTCGCGCCCGATTGGCGCGCGATCGCGGCGGCGGCGGCGTCGAAGGGCTCTTCAATATGGCCGAGCATCGGATTGACCGCGACGAAGCTTTTGAGCGGCCAGAGCGGGGCGACTTTCTTGCAGGCCGCAAGCGCGGCGGCGTGCAAGTCGCCGGCGTCCAACGGGTCGGCGGCGGCGATTTGTTCGCGGTCGTCGGTGGTGAGCGGCTTGTTCATGGCGCGGCGTTCCCCTCGTTAGCGGGCGGCGTTGCGGGGCCGCGCGCCTGCGGCGCCGACCAATCGGTTGAAAAGCGCGTTGGCGTAGAGCCCGCGCGAAACGTGAACGTAGATGCGACCGGCCAGCGCAGACGGCGCGCGCCACGATATCGCTTGCGCGAAGGCGACGGCGCCGAACGATACGACCGCGAGCGCCATGACGGTCCAATCGGCCGCGTCCGGCGCCGGCGGGCGGGGGACGGACGATCCGAGAACCCCGGCGGCGGCCGATTGCAAGGTGAAGTAGGCGAGCGACGCCCCGGCGACGACGGCGCCGCCAGTCATCAGGGTGCGCACGGTCGTCGTCGCGTGGCTGAGGTAAACCGCGAGCCCCATGAGGAAAATCGCGCCCAGCGCGACGAGCGCCGGTTCTTCCGCCGCGCCGCCGAAGAGCCCCGCGAAGAGCGCGCCGACGCCCACATAGGCGACTAACGCGACGACGAAGGCGGCGAGCGCGTCGGCGCTCGTGCGCTCGCCCGTCGGACGCTTTTTCGCGGCGGCGACGACGGCGCGGCCCGAGGACAAAAACGCATGCGCTTTGTAAACCGAGTGCGCGATGATGTGCAGCGCGGCCGCGGAGAACGCGCCGAGCCCGCATTGCAGGAGCATGAAGCCCATTTGGGCGACGGTCGAATAGGCGAGCGAGACTTTGACGCTCGTGCGCGTCACCATGACGAGCGAGCCGAACAGCGCGGTGAACCCGCCGACAAGGGCGAGCGCGTGCATTGCGCCGGCGTTGGCCAACACGACGTCGGCGAACCGGATCACCAAAAATCCGCCGGCGTTGACGATCCCGGCGTGAAGCAGCGCGGAGACCGGCGTCGGGGTTTCCATCACCTCGGTGAGCCAACCGTGCGTCGGGAATTGCGCCGACTTGAGCGCGGCGGCGGCGACGATGAGCGCGGCGGCGAAGCCGACGGCCCCGGGCGCCGCGCCGGCGGCTCGCGCCTCGGCCGAGGCGGCCAGGATCTCCGAAACGTTCCAGGTGCCGAACGCGGCGACCAAGCACAGCGCGGCGACCGCCAGGCAGGCGTCGCCGATCCGCGCGACGACGAATTTTTTGCGCGCGGCGATCGCGGCCCGCGGGCGGCCCGGAAAGTACAGCAGCAGCGTATGAAGCATGAGGCTCATGCCGATCCACCCGGCGAGCACGAGGCCGAGATGGTTCGCGGTGACGAGGACGCAAACCGCCGCCAAGGTCAGGCACAGCCGGCTCATAAATTCAGGCCGCCGCGCGTCGCCGTCGAGATAGGCGTCGGCGTAGCGTACGACGACGAAGCCGACGCCGCCGATGAGCGTCAACATCGTTGCGGCGAACCCGTCGAGCCGGAAAACGCCCGTGCCCGGCGCGTCGCCCGCGATCAGGCCCCCCGCGCCGAGCGCGGCGAACGTTAGCGCGAGCGCGGCGCCGGCCGCGGCGGCCGCCGGCGCCCGATCGGCGCGCACCGCCAGGGACCCTGCGGCCCCGGCGAGATAAGCGGTCGCTGCGGCGAGCGGCGCAAAATCGACAATGCTCATGGGCGCGCATCCCTCTTCGCCACGGTTGGGGCCCCCTCAGGCGTCGGACGCCGACCGTGCGCCGGTCTCCGTCGATCCCTGTCGATCACGCTGTTTACGGGCGTGCGCGAGATAGATAAAATATATTGTTGGGATAGGTTCGTTCTAAGAAAGAGAATTAGCGCGTGGCCCGGCTCAACTACAACCACCTGCATTATTTCTGGGCGGTCGCCCGAGACGGGAATCTGACGCGCACCGCCGAAACGCTCGGCGTGTCGCAATCCGCCCTCTCGCTTCAGATCAAAAAGCTGGAAGACCGGCTGGGCCAACAACTCTTTGAGCGGCGCGGCAAGCAATTGGTGTTGACGGAAGCCGGTACGATCGCGCTCGACCATGCCGACGTCATTTTCGCCGCCGGCGACGAGATGCTCGCAACGCTTTCCGACCGCGGCGACGGGCGCGAGCGCGTCTTTCGGGTCGGCGCGTTGTCGACCTTGTCGCGAAACTTTCAGGCCGCCTTCCTAAAGCCCGTCTTCGACGACGGCGTGCGCGCGTCGGTGCGGTCCGGCAGCCTTGCGGAATTGACGACGCTTCTGCAGGCGCAAAAGCTCGACGTCGTTTTGACCAACCAGGCGGCCGCGTCGAGCGAGGACACGCCGTGGATTGCTCATCCGCTTGCGGAGCAAACGGTCGAACTGATCGGGTATCCCGGCCGCGGACGGCGCGGCGCGTCCGTCAAACACTTGTTGACGCAAGAGCCGTTGATCTTGCCGTCGAAAGACAGCGGCATCCGGCACAGCTTCGACGCGCTGATGGCGGTCTTGTTGATCGAGCCGAAGATCGCCGCCGAAGTCGACGACATGGCGCTGTTGCGCGTTCTGGCGCGGCAAGACGTGGGGCTCGCCGTCGTCCCGCCGATCGTCGTTCGGGACGAATTGGCGTCGGGCCGTCTCGTCGAAGTGGCCGAACTCGCCGGCCTGACGGAGACGTTCTTCGCGCTGACGATGCCGCGGCGGTTTCCGCATCCCGCGCTTGAGCGCGTCTTGCGCAATCGCGACTTGGAGCTCGCGTCGCAACGAACGGACGCTTAAAAAACGACGCATCGTCGGAAAACCATGCGGACGCCGCGGCGCACCGTCCGCAGGCGACGCAGTTCGCCGGTCCGCAAATTTCCCGTCTAAAGGGAATACGTCGCTTTTGCGAAATTTGGCGCTTTGCGTAGGCATCAACCTCGAAGAGATCTATACTCGCGCCATGCCCGAGGTTTTTGTCTTTAGTCCAAGCGGCGCAAAGACGCGTCGCGGTTTCCACGCGCGGCGGATCGCCGTCGTCGCCCTCACCGTATTGGTCGCCGCTTGCGGTCGCGGCGGCGCGCCGAGCGGGCCGCCGGGCGGCGCCGCGCCGGTTCAAGTGGCCGCGCCGTCCTTTGAAGAAGTCACGGTTTGGGACGAGTATGTCGGCCATTTTGAGGCCGTGAACCGGGTCGAGGTGCGCCCGCGCGTTTCCGGTTTTCTCGACGCGGTGCACTTCGAAGACGGCGCAATCGTGGAGGAAGGCGATCTTCTGTTCACGATTGACCCGCGGCCGTTCGAAGCCGAGCTCGACGGCGCGAAAGCGCGCGCGCGTTCCGCGCAGACCACGCAGCAATTGGCGAGCGCCGAACTTGCGCGCGCCAAAAAACTGCTCGACGCGCGCGCGGGCAGCCAGGAGGAATTCGACCAACGCTTACAGGCCAAACAGGCCGCCGACGCGGAATTCGCCGCCGCCAACGCCGCGGTTCGGCAGGCTGAACTCAACGTCGAATTCACCCAAGTGCGCGCCCCCATCGCCGGCCGCGCCGGCCGCGACCTCGTCAATAAAGGCAATCTCGTCGGCGCCCAGAACACCTTGTTGACGACGATCGTCTCGATCGATCCGATCCACTTCGTCTTTACCGGGAGCGAACGCGACTATTTGAATTATGCGCGCCTTGCCGAGGAAGGCGAACGCAAAAGTTCGCGCAACACGCCGAACCCGGTGCGCATCAAACTGGAAGATCAGGACGACTATCTCGTCGAAGGACGGATGAATTTCGTCAACAACGAGCTCAACACCGCGACGGGCACGATTTCCGCGCAAGCGATCGTCAAGAATGAAGACGGGTTTCTGACGCCCGGCATGTTCGGCCGTTTACGGCTTTACGGGCGCGACCCGTTCGACGCTCTCGTCATTCCGGACGCGGTCGTGCAGTTCGACCAATCGCAACAGTTCGTATGGGTCGTCGGCGCCGACGATCAAGGGACGAGCATTGCCGAAATGCGGCCCGTGCGCCTCGGCCGGCTGCTCGACGGCGGACGGCGGATCATCGAGCAGGGCCTGTCGCGCGACGATCGGTTGATCGTCAGCGGCTTTGCGATGGTGCGCCCCGGCGCGCCGATCACGCCGATCCCGGTCGGCGCGCCCGCCATGCCGGGCGACGCGTCGTGACCGCAACGGGTCGGCCGCGATGAGCTTCTCGCACTTTTTTATCGACCGACCGATTTTCGCCTCGGTCGTCTCGATCATCATCACGCTCGTCGGCTCGATCGGCTATTTTGCGTTGCCCGTTTCTCAGTATCCGGAGATTGCGCCGCCGACCGTGCAGGTCACCGCGACCTATCCGGGCGCCTCGGCGCGCATCGTCTCCGAGACCGTCGCGACGCCGCTCGAACAAGAGATCAACGGCGTCGAAGGCATGATCTACATGCAGTCGCAGTCGACCGCGGACGGGCGCATGTCGCTCACGGTGACCTTCGCGCAAGGAACGAACATCGACGACGCGCAGGTGCTCGTGCAAAACCGCGTGGCGCGCGCCGAACCGCGCTTGCCGGAAGAAGTCCGCCGCCTCGGGGTCGTCACGCAAAAGGCCTCGCCGGACTTTTTGATGGTGATCCATCTTCTGTCGCCGGACGATCGATACGACCAGCTCTACGTTTCCAATTACGCGACCTTGCAAGTTAAAGACGCGCTCTCGCGGGTCGACGGCGTCGGCAACGTGCTGGTCTTCGGCGCGCGCGACTATGCGATGCGCGTCTGGCTCGACCCGGAACGGGCGGCCGAGTTCGATTTGACGGCCGGCGATATTTTGCGGGCGCTGCGCGCGCAGAACGTGCAAGTCGCTTCGGGAACGTTGAACCAGGCGCCGATCCCGAACGCCGACGCGTTCGAGTTTTCGGTGCAAACCCGCGGACGGCTCACGGCGCCGGAAGAGTTTGGGAACATCATCGTCAAATCCGACCCCGACGGGGAGGCGCTGGTGCGCGTGCGCGACGTCGCGCGGGTCGAATTGGGCGCGCAGGACTACACGACGAACGCCTATCTCGACAATAAGCCGGCCGTCGCCATGGCGGTGTTCCAGCGGCCGGGGTCAAACGCGCTGACGACGGCCGACAGCGTCCTGACGCTCACCGAGGAATTGGCCGCGCGTTTTCCGCCCGGTCTTGAATATCAGATCATCTACAACCCGACCGCCTACGTCGAAGAGTCCGTACAGGAAGTCTACCGCACGCTGTTCGAAGCCACGCTGCTCGTCATTATCGTCGTCTTCATCTTCCTGCAGTCGGTTCGCGCCGCCATCATCCCGGTCATCGCCATTCCGGTCTCGTTGATCGGCACGTTCGCGATCATGGCGGCGTTCGGCTTTTCTTTGAACAACCTGTCGCTTTTCGGTCTTGTGCTCGCGATCGGCATCGTGGTCGACGACGCGATCGTCGTCGTTGAGAACGTGGAGCGCAATCTCGCAAACGGGCTCGCCCCGCGCGAGGCTGCGCGGGTAACCATGAACGAAGTCGGCGGCGCGCTTATCGCCACCTCGCTGACTTTGTGCGCGGTTTTCGTGCCGACGGCGTTCATCCCCGGCATTTCCGGCGCGTTTTACCGTCAGTTCGCCCTGACGATCGCGGCGTCGACCGTTATTTCGACAATCGTTTCGTTAACGTTGAGCCCCGCAATGGCGCGGCTGTTGTTGCGGGCCAAAGACCCCGACGCGGCGCCGGGCGGCCCGCTCGGGCGGTTCTTCGCCGCTTTCAACCGCGGGTTCGACCGGCTTGCGACGGGCTACGGCGACCAGGTCTGCCGCGTCGTGCGCAAAGCGTCCGTCGCGCTCGTCGCTTACGCCGCGCTGCTCGTTGCGACGGGCGGCGTTTTCGCCGTTACGCCGAGCGGCTTTATTCCGGACCAGGATCAAGGCTACCTCATCGGCGTCGTCAACTTGCCGCAAGGCGCATCGCTCGAGCGCACCGACGCGGTCGTCAAGAAAGCGACCGAGATCGGCTTGCAAGTCGACGGGATTGCGCACGCGGCCGAATTCGCCGGCTTCAACGGCGCGACCTTTACGAACGCCTCAAACGCGGGCGCGATCTTCTTTACGATGAAGCCGTTCGATCAGCGGGCGAATTACCGAGCCGTGCAGCAACAATTGCAGGGCGCGCTCGCGCAAAACATCTCCGAGGCGTTCGTGCTCGTCATCGCCCCGCCGCCGGTGCGCGGCATCGGCAACGGGTCCGGTTTTAAAATGATGGTGCAGGACCGGTCGGGGCTCGGCTTGCCGGCGCTCCAGCAGGCGTCTTTCCAGCTGATGATCGCGGCCAACCAAGACCCGCAGCTGCGCAACGTGTTCACGTTTTTTGAGACCTCGACGCCGCAGGTTTATCTCGATATCGACCGCGAAAAAGCCGAGTTGATGGGCGTTTCGTCCGCCAACGTCTTCGAAGCGTTGGAGACCTATCTCGGCTCCGCGTTCGTCAACGACTTCAATTATCTGGGGCGCACCTTCCGCGTCACCGCGCAAGCGGACGCGACCTACCGCCGGGACGTCGACGACATCGCGCTCTATTCCATGCGCAACGATCGCGGCGAGATGGCGCCCGTCGAGGCCGTCGCGACGGCGCGGATGACGACGGGATCGAGCCGCGTGCCGCGTCACAACCTTTATCCCGCCGCCGCCGTGCAGGGCGAGCCCGCGCCCGGCGTATCGTCCGCCGCAGCGCTGGCGCGCATGGAGGCGCTCGCCGCGCAAATCCTGCCGCCCGGCATGTCGTTCGAGTGGACCGAGCTCGCCTATCAGCAAAAGCAAGCCGGCGGGGCCGCCGCGATCTTTTTGCTGGCGGTGGTCTTCGTTTTTCTCGTCCTCGCCGCGCAATTTGAGAGCGTAACGCTGCCGCTCGCGGTGATCCTCATCGTCCCGATGAGCCTGTTGGCGGCGATGCTCGGCGTGAACGCGGCGGGCTTAACGAACAACATCCTGACGCAAGTCGGGCTCGTCGTTCTCATCGGGCTGTCGGCGAAAAACGCCATCCTGATCGTCGAATTCGCCAAGCAGCAGGAAGACGAGGGCAAGACCCTCTTCACCGCCGCCACGAACGCCGCGCAGCTCCGCCTACGGCCGATTTTGATGACGTCTTTTTCGTTCATTCTCGGCGTTTTGCCGCTCGTGTTCGCGACCGGCGCCGGCGCCGAGATGCGCAACGTCCTCGGCGTCGCCGTCGCCGCCGGCATGCTCGGCGTCACGCTTTTCGGCTTGTTCTTGACGCCCGTTTTTTACGTGACCGCGCGCAGCCTCGGGCGGCTGTTCGGGCGCGGGGGCGAGCCCGGGCCGTCGCCAAGTCAGCCGCCGCTGCCTGACCCGGCGCAGACGCCGGCATCGGCGGAGTAGCGTAATGAGCGGTGTGCGTACCGTCCTTTTGAGCCTCGTTCTCGTCGGCGCGCTCGCCGGCTGTACGATCCTCGGGCCGTCTTACGAGGCGCAGGACCCGGTCGCGATCGGCGACGTCGCCGTCGATGCAGGCGCCTCCTACGACGCGGGCGCGCCCGTCGCGGATTGGTGGCGGCTCTTTGACGACGCGCAACTGACGCGGCTCGTCGAAGAGGGCCTCGCCGCGAACCGCACGCTCGACGCCGCGTACGCCGCCGTCAACGCGGCCCGCGCGCAATTCGGCCTGGCGCGGCTCGATCGCATTCCTTTCGACACCGTCGGCGCGTCGTACCTCGCCTCGCGCCAGGGCTCGGCCGTCTTTAGCGCGGGCATCGGCGCGGAGGCCGGCGATCCGTTTCCGACCACGGACATTTCCGACGTCAACGTGTCCGCGCAGTGGGAGGTCGACCTTTTCGGGCGCGTGACCCGGACGATCAACATCGCCGAAGCGAGCCTGGAGGAAACGCAGGCCGACCTCCTTGATCTGCAAGCGTTGATCGCCGCCGACATCGCCAACGCTTACGTCACGTTGCGCGGGCTCGAAGCGCAGCGCGCCGTCGCGCGCGAGAACGTCGCCAACCAAGAAGACACCGTGCGCCTCACCGAAGCGACGCGCGACGCCGGCCGCGGGACCGACCTCGACGTCGAACGCGCGCGCGCGCAACTTGCGACGACGCGCTCGCTCATCCCGTCATTGTCGGCGTCGATCGTGGAAACGCGCGCGGGTCTGGCGGTGTTGACGGGGCGCACGCCGGCGGAACTCGTCGACGCGCTGGGTGAGGCGGGCGCGCCGCTGCCTGGCGTCGCCGGGTCGATCGCGATCGGCGACCCGGCCGCGTTGTTGCGGCGCCGACCGGACGTCGCCGCCCGCGAACGCGCCTTGCGGGCCGCGACCGAGCGGATCGGCCTCAACATGGCCGAGGCGTTCCCGCGCGTCGATCTGACGGGGCGGGTGGGCTTCCAGGCCGTGGAGTTCGAAAACCAGTTCGGTCCGAACGCGTTGAATTTCGCTTACGGACCGTCAATCAGCTGGTCGCTGACGAATTTGCTCCGCGCGCGCCAGACCGTGCGCGCGGCGCGGCAGTCGGCGCTCGGCGCGTTCGCGGTATACGAAGAAACGGTGCTCGCCGCGCTCGCCGAAGCCGAAACGGCCTTCGCCGCGCAAGCGCTCGCCCAGGCGCGGCTGGTCGATTTGCGTGAAGCCAAGCGCGCCAGCGCCGAGGCGTCCCGGCTCGCGCGCTTGCGTTACGAGAACGGCGCAACGGACTTCTTGATCGTTCTGGATGCGGAACGGCGCGAGCTCGAAGCGGCCGAAGGGCTCGCCGCCGCCGAGACCGCTGCGGCGCAAGCGCAAGTCGCTGTGTTCCGGGCGTTGCGCGCCGGACCGACCGACCCGGATGTGTCAGCCGAATAACGCCAGCGCGCCCCAGACGATGAGCCACCAGGCGACGACGTTGAACGACACGAAGAACGCCACCCGATAGACGCGTGGCCACTTGTCGTCGTGTTCATGAAAATCGAGGTCGTCCAACTCGACGACGTGCGCCGCCTCGCGGGCGTCCGTCGCGGCGCCCGCGTGCAACGCCGTCGCCGGCTTTGCGTCGATGTCCGCTGCGCCGGGCGGCGGCGCGTCTGTTGGCGGTGCGTCGGTCGGCGCGGCGTCGATCTGCGCGGCGTCGATCTGCGCGGCGTCAGGTGGCTTTGCGTCACCCGCCGTCGCAAAAGTCGGCGACGCGCCTTTCGCGGCGCCGCCGGTCGCGGCGACCCTGTCCGCGTCGCGCGCGTCCGCCTCTTGCGAGACCGCGCGCGGCGGGTCGCGACGACGCTGACGAGGGGATTGAACCGAACGCATGCGAAACAATAAGCTGTCGGCTTGAACCGTCGGTTAACGCCGGATCGACGCCGGCATCAGGAAAATGCGGGGTGCGCGGCGGTCCCCCGCTCGCGCAACCCCGCCCTGTGGTGGTTTTGCGCCCCCAAGGGGCGGAGCCCGGGGAAGGCGGTTCGGCGCAGCCGACGAAACGTCCAGTGGACGGTTTGAGCCGCGAACGGGCGGAGCCCCGGGAAGGCGGCTCGGCGCAGTCGGCAAACCGTCCAGTGGACGGTTTGAGCCGCGAACGGGCGGAGCCCAAGGCATCTGAGGCCCTGGCCCCCGTCGCCGCCATCGACCACGTCCATCTCTACGTGGCCGACCCCGACGCTGCCACCGAC
>JBCCZS010000081.1:0-12914 GCA_039187035.1 Pseudomonadota bacterium
CGCCGACGTCGGGCGCGCCGGGGCGATCGACCAGGTCAAAACCTATAGCGAACGTCTGGGCGCCGACTATTTCATCGTCGAAACGCCGCAAGACGTCGACCGCGCGCTCCAAAGCGCGCCGTCCCGGATGCGCGGCGCCGGGTCCATCGTCCTCGACACGCCGGGGATCAGCCCGTTCGACGCCGGCGACGTCGCCGCCTTGCGCGACTTTCAGCATGCGTGCGGCGCCGAGCCGGTCATGGTGTTGCCGGCGTCGGGGGACGGCGAGGAATTCGTCGAGTGGGCCCTCGCCTTCGCGGAGTTTGGCGTTCGCCGGGCGATCATCACGAAGTTCGACGCGACCAAGCGCGTCGGCGCCGCCCTGTCCGCGGCGTTCGCCGGCCGCTTCGCCCTCGCCCAACTGTCGCAAAGCGCATTTATCTCTGAGGGCCTCATTCCGGCAAGCGCCGATTATTTGGCGCGCCGGTTTCTCGCCGCACGGCCGGGGCCCGTTCCGGTCCATTAGGGTCAAGCCGCGTCTATATCCTCCGCAGGCTGAACAGCGCCTTCGTCGACGGCCTCGCCGTCTTGGATTTCGAAGACGGTCGGCGCGGCGTTTTTTGCGATCGGGCTGAACGGCGATTTGTCCTCGGAGGAAACGGCCGGCGCGGTCAGTATCCGCAACGCGCAAATGACGCTGACGCCGGCGTAAACCCCGCCGATATACAAAAACAGCGCTGACGGCGCGAATGCGGCCATAACCGCTCCGCCGGCGAACGCGCCGATCGCCGAGCCGAGCCCGTGCAACAGCAAGAGCCCGCCGTTCGTCGACACCGCTTCGGACGGGTCGGCATGGTCGTTCGCATGGGCGGCGGAAATCCCGAAGGTCGGAATGATGCACACGCCGAATAGGAACGCCGTCGCCAACAAGGCGGTCTGCCCGCTTGGGCCGAACCGGCCGACCGCATAGGCCGCAAGCGCGCCGAAGAAAGTCGAGCCGAGCAGCACGATGCGCCGGTCGACGCGATCCGACATCCAGCCCAGGGGCCATTGCGACGTCGCGCCGCCGACAATCACGGCACTGACGAACAAGCCGATCTCACCCGGCGCGTAGCCGAGCGATTGCGCGTAAACGGGCCCCATTCCCCAAAACGCGGCGTTGCCGAGGCCGCTCGCAGCCGCGCCGATGACCGCGACCGGCGAGACCGCAAAGAGCTTGGCGATATCGAGGCGCGCGGCGCCGCCCGGTTCGGGCGCGCTCGCCCGGGTCAAGGCGACCGGCACAAGCGCGATTGAGATGAGGATCGAGACGACTGCAAAGAGATGGAACCCCGCGGGGCTCGCGGTCGCGAGGAGCGCATTGCCGATGGTCAGGGCGCTGAGGTCCACGATACGGTAGAGCGACAGAACCTGTCCGCGCGACGCGTTCGACGCCCGCGCGTTGATCCAACTCTCCAGCACCATCGCGATGCCGGCGAAGCAAAATCCCGTCACGCAACGAAGAACGGCCCAAACGATCGGGTCGACGACCACGGCGTGCGCGAGCGCGCTCGCGGACGCGACGGACGCAAACGAGACGAACGCGCGAATGTGCCCGGCCGACTTGATGACGCCCGGATTATATCGGCAACCGGCGATGAACCCGACGAAGTAGGCCGACGCCAACGCACCGACGACCGGATCGGAGAAGCCCTCAAGCGAGCCGCGCAACGCCAAAAGCGTCGTTTGCAGACCGTTGCCGGTGTACAATATCGCGGTCGCCAACAAGAGCGA
The DNA here is from genome assembly GCA_039187035.1 of Pseudomonadota bacterium. GTDB lineage: Bacteria > Pseudomonadota > Alphaproteobacteria > Caulobacterales > Parvularculaceae > JAJFFW01. The sequence goes on from JBCCZS010000081.1 coordinate 1,753, forward strand.
GGCGATCGCGGCCAGGGTCCGGCTCACCGCCGCTCGGCCTGCGCTTGCGTCCCCGCATCCTCCGAAGACGGGTCGTCGGAAGATGGATCGCCCGCAGGCGGATCGGCGTCCATCATTTCGTCGATGGTCCCGCGTTCGACTTCGAATAGCCGACGAAACGCGCCGGGCGCCAAGGCCGACAACGGATTAACCGCCGCGTTCAACGCCGACGGCGCGCCGCGCACTTGGTAGGAAAGCGCGACGAGCCCCTCGCCGTCGCGGCTGACGAAGAGATCGCCGATTAAGGGGGCCCGGCCGAGAAACGCGTTGACGCCGTAAACCGGCGCGACGGACCCGGACAGATCGACGCCTCCCGTTTTGCGCCCTGCGACCCGGCCCGCCGCGGAAATGCCGACCGACGGCCCCGCCGCGCGCACGTCGCGCAAGTGCAAAACGCCGTCGCGGAAACCGAAGTCGGCGAAACTCTGCGCGATCTCAATTCCCTCGCCGGCGAGCAAGTCGTTCATCCCCGGCGCCGAGCCGGCCGCGAAGATGCGCGCCAAGAGGGGGGCGCCGACGACCCGGAAGCCGCCCGCCTCGGCCGTTCCCTGGACGCCGTCAAAAGCCGACGCGCCGAGATTTTGGGAATCGGCGTCCGCGCCGGCGGGACGGCGTCGCACGATCAGGTCGATGACGCCCTGGCCGCCTTCGACGGAACGAAGACCGAAAAGACCGCGCAGGAGCGCGCCGAGATCATCCGTGCGCGCTTCAACCGTTTGGCTCGGGCCCTTCTCCGCGCCGGTGCGCGACAGCGCCACTGAAACAAGCGCGCCGTCGCCCTCGCCGCGCGCGCTGACGTCGAGGCGTTCGACGCCGTGCGCGCCGCTGCGAAAATCGAGAGACGCATCGCGGTAGACGACGCCTTCGCGCAGCTCCAACACGTCCAGACGGACGCTGGCGAGCATCGCCGATCGCGCGTCGCGCGATCCCGAATCCTCGTCCGCAGGCGCGCCGGACTGCGCGGCGTCGAGCGCATAGCTCAACATCGGACCGAGATTGAGATAGGGGCCCGTCAGGGTGACGTCATAGGCGCCCGCAGGCGTTCGATCGACGCCGACGGCGACGTCCGCCGAGCCGTCAAGATGAAAGCGCTTCAGATGAGCCGAACGCAACGCGCCGCCGGGATCAAAGCCCGCCGCGCCCCTGACGTCGACGCCGTCGCCCTCGATCGTCACGTTACGGATGACTATGCCGTCGTCGTCAATGTCGACGCCGAGAACGCCCACAACCGGAACGCCCGCCGGCTTGCGCCACCCCGCCGGCTCGAAGGCGAGCGAGGCTTCTAGGAAGTCGGCCGTCACGTCGAGCCGTTCGACCCCGCGCAACGCCCCGCGCGCTTCGGCTTTGACGGACACCGCGCCACGCAGGAACTGCCGCGTGCCGACGCCGAAAACGTCGCCGGCCGCGCTGTCGAAAACGCCCGACAGCGTCAACAGCGAGCCCGCGTCCGATCCGCGAAAGTCTTGACGCCAACGCACCGCAATCGGCGATCCCGCAAGCGCCGCGTCCGCCGAGACGGTCATCCCGTCCGTATCGAACGCGACGGCGCCGTCGACCGCCTCCAGCCGCGCCCCGCCGAAAAGATCGGCGATCGTTAAATCGCCAAAGGTCGCCTGACCGTTGAAGCGGTAGTCTTCGCGCGGAACCTCGCGCATATTGGGCCGCATGATTTCCATACGGACGGCGACGTCGCCGGCGAACATCTCCGGCGAGAAGACGGTCGACTTCAACAATTCCAACGGCTTTTGGTCGATGATCGCGAGGACGTCGTCGGCCCCGCCGCGCGCCTCGAACCGGTAAAACGCGTCGGCGCCGCGCGGGCGAAAGGCCGTGATGTGCATCGAGCCGCGATCGACCGACACGGGGCCGATCGCGCCTTTCATGTCGTCGATGCGAAAGCTGTCGCCGCCGAGCCGGGCGACGCCGCGCGCACCGGTGAGCGGCGACATGCCGGGCGCATAGTCGACGTCGGCGCCGGCGATGTCGAACGTCACCGCGAGGGCCTCGTCCGGCAAGCCGCCGGCGTCGAGCGCGCCTTCGTCGAGGTCGAGCCGCGCACGCACGTTGGAGACCGTCCCGGCCGCCATGCGGTCGCGCACGAAATCACGCGCGCCGGCGCCGAGGCCGAGCGGCCAGAGGGTCAACAATTCGTCGACGTTCAAGGAACGATCAAGCGACAGCGCCGCCGCAGCGGCGGGCGACGTGCGGGCCCCGGCCGACGGGTCGGGGAGCGTTATCGATCCGGACCCGGAAAATTTTGCGCCCCCGGCCGTTGCTTTGAGATCGGTCAACGCATAACGACGTGCGGCCAAATCGGCCGCGGCGGCGAGCGAGATGTCCGCGACGCGCAACGGCGCTTGAAAGCCGAGCCCGTCGCCGAGGGCGAGTTCGGCGCACTGCAAGTCGATTTCGACGCGCGCCGGCGGCCCGTCGCCCTCGTAATAGAGGCGCGCCTCGCCGTTGACGGCGCCCGCGATCCGCGCGCCGTCTAGGCGGGCCTCGACGATGTCGAAGCGATCCGTATCGGGATCGAAAGCGGCTGCGAGGCGCGCCGCGGCGAACGGCTCGTCGAACCCGCCGAACGTCAATACGCCGTCGCGCGCGCGTCCGTCGATCCGCGACGCGCGAATGCGGCCGCGCTGATCGACGAGCACCGACGCCTCGCCGGTGACGAGCCCCGTCATCCGCGCACCGGCCCCCGCAAAATAGACGTCGATAAGGTCGGAAACCGGCGCATCGACGAGCGCCACGTCGACGGCGACGTCGCCTTGCGCCCGCGGCAGGCGCGCGCTGATGTCGAGCCGCGCCGGCGCGCCCTCGCCGGTGTCGAACTGCGCGTGCGCTTCGGCCTCGAACCCGTCGCCGACGCGCACGAGCGACGCGCGCGCTTGATCCGCCGTCCACTGACGGCCCGAGGCCTCGTCGCGAAAGGTGAAATTCGCATCGACCAGTTCGGCGCGCTCGAAGACGTCGAAGAAGAACGCGTTGTCTTGCAAGACCTCGCCGACGCTCGGCCGCGGCCCGGCCGCCGCGTCGCGTTCGATGTCGACTTTAAGGCGCCGGTCGGCGCTGCGTATGATGTCGACGGAGGCGGTTTCGACGACGATGCGGCGCGGCCGCATGCGGGCGCCGAACAAGTCGCTCGCGGTGATGTTGAAAATCGAGCGTTCGAGATTGAAGACGACGCGTCCGCCTTCGTCCGTGAGCGACAAATCCCGGACGACGACGTTATACGCACCGTCGGCCTTGTCCTTGATAAGCGTCAGCGAGCCGAGCGCGATCCGGCGTTCGTCCGGCAAGCGACGATCGAGCGCGTCGACGGCGATGGGGCGCAACGCGTCGAGCGACACCGGTCCGCTCTCAAGAAGCCACAACAAATAAGAGGCGCCGCCGGCGAGCGCGGCCGCGACGACGCCCGCACCCTCGATTGCGATGATCGTCAGCTTCAGCAACGCAGACTTCATTCGACACCGCTTTTGCGCCGCACGCCGCCGGTCGTCCGCCCCGCCGGCCGGCGGCGTCGCGACGCCGCGCTTTCGCCTCCGGGCCGAGCCTAGGGGCCGTGCGTCATATTGCAAAGCCGGTTTCGCGCGGACGGCCGCTCCGATAAACACGCGTGGCTCGCATCGGCCTGGTGAACGTTTCGTTAACGCCGTCGGCCGGCCGGGCCCTATCCACGCAATGAAGGAACGACATCCACCATGGCCGACACGCTCGAAGAAGGCGCCAAAGCGCCGGCGTTCTCCATGCCGACGGACGGCGGCGGAACCGTCTCATTGAAAGACCTCAAGGGATCGAAGGTCGTCTTGTACTTCTACCCGCGCGACGATACGCCGGGCTGCACCAAGGAAGCGATCGGCTTCACCGAAGCGAAAGACGCGTTTGAGACGGCCGGCGCGGTCGTCGTCGGCGTATCGCGCGACACGGTCGCCAAACATGAGAAATTCAAAGCCAAACACGACCTCGACGTCGTGCTCGGCGCCGACGAGGACGGCTCCGTGACCGAAGATTACGGCGTCTGGGTCGAAAAGAAGATGTACGGCAAGACCTCGATGGGTATCGAGCGCGCAACCTATCTCATTGACGAGAAAGGAAAAATCGCCCGCATCTGGCGTAAGGTGAAAGTGCCGGGGCATGTCGACGAGGTGCTCGACGCGGTTAAGGCGCTCTAGCGTTGCCCCGCTCGCCGTCGCGCACGCAAGACTGTCTCGCCGTCTTACGCGCCGGCGCGCCCGCTGAGAAATGCGCGGCGGCGCGCCGGGCCGCCGACGGCGCGGGGCCATGGCGTGCAGCCGGCGACCCCACGCCGACGACGCCCGCACGCCCGGCGCGTCCCCTATTGGAGCGGCCGGGACGGATGCCGCGTCGTCGGCTGTCGAGCGCCGCCGGACGCGTCGCCCTCCTCCACGCGGTCGCGCATATTGAGTTCAACGCGATTGATCTGGCGTTCGATATGGCGGCCCGGTTTGCGCCGGCGATCGACGCCGCCGACCTCGACGCCGACCGGTTCGTCGCCGACTGGATCGGCGTCGGCGCGGACGAAGCCCGCCATTTCGATCTCGTGTGCGATCGCCTCAAGGCGCTCGGCGCCGCGTACGGCGACCTGCCGGCGCACGGCGGGCTGTGGGAGGCGGCCGACGCGACCGCCGACGACGCCCTCGCCCGCCTCGCCGTCGCGCCGATGGTGCTCGAAGCGCGCGGCCTCGACGTGACGCCCGACATGATCGCCAAACTCAAAGCCGTCGGCGACGACGAAAGCGCCGGCGTGTTGCAGGTTATTTACCGAGACGAAATCGGCCATGTCGCGACAGGCCGCCGCTGGTTCGACGCGCTGTGCGCGGCGCGCGGCAGCGACCCCGAAACGACGTTTAAGCGTTTGGTGCGCGCGCGCTTTCGCGGCCTTCTAAAGCCGCCGTTCAACACCGAAGCGCGGGCGGCGGCCGGTCTGCCGGAACGTTATTACGCGCCGCTCGCCGGCGACGCCGGGGCCTAACGGACCGATTGCGCGGCGCCGCGCGCGTGCACCGTGCGGACCGAGCTTTGCAACGCAGCGTTGAATCGCCCGCGGCATTTGATTCTGTCCGTCAATCAAGCATTTACGCGGTCTCACATAAATGTTGCGCATTGGTGAGATATGCGCTGCTATGCGGTCGGGGGGGTAATGCGTTGCAACGCATAGGCGTGAATTCGGGGCGCGTTATCAGGGGCTGAATTGAATGGGTGGCCAATCCGGCGGCGTACAGCGTTTTTTTAGTCGCGTATTCAAAGAACGACAGATCTACCACCGCAGCGACGGCGTCGTTCACTTCATTTCCATGTCGACGAAAACGCAGGTCGCGTTCGCGTCGATCGCCGGCGCGGCGCTTTTGTGGATCGCCTACGCGTCGGTCAACGTCGTATTCAAAGAACAAATCATCGTCAAAAAAGACCGCGATGCGCGCAACATGGAGCGCAGCTTCGAACGCGAAATTCTGCGCCGCCAACAAGAATACGAAGACATCGACGCGCTGTTCCAAACCGCGAAAACGGAGTTCCGCGACGAGATCGACGTTCTGCGCGGGCGCCACGCGACCTTGAGCGGTCTGATAGACCGCGCGGAGGGCGCCGAGGCGTTGTTGTCCGATCTGTCGAAAGAACTGGCGACGGCCGGCGCGCCGAACGGTGAGAAACCGAAAAACGGCGTGCGCATCATGGTCGACCAAGACCCGGGCGAGCCGACCCCGCGCCAGTCGCGATCGAGCGCGTTGCAGCGCGACGCGGCGCTCGAAGCCGCCCACCATGCGCAGGTCTCAAGCGCGTGGCTGCCGCCGGCCATGGCGGTCGACGCCGACGGCGCCGACCCGCTGAAGCTCAGACAGGCGCACCGCGCCTCACAAACGCTGATCGCCGACCAACTCTTGTTGTTGGCGGCGATCGAAGAGAGGGCGGCGCGGCGCACGCGTCAGATTAAAGCCGTGCTCGAAGCGGTCGGCGTCGGGGCGCAAACGCTCGCTTCTCCCGGCAAAATCGTGAACGTACCGCTGGCCCAGGGCGGGCCCTTCATCGACGCCGACAACAAGTCCGATTTTGGCACGCCGTTCTTTGCGCGCGCGAACCGGACCGGGGCGGCCGTCCAGGAATTCGCGCTCCTTGCGTCGGTGCTTGAGAATATCCCGCTGTCGTCGCCGATCACGGAGGAACGGCGGTTCACGAGCGGGTTCGGCATCCGAAAGGACCCCTTCTCCGGGCGTCGCGGCGCGCATTACGGGGTTGATTTCGCCGCCTGGCGCGGCACGCCGATCCGGGCGACCGCGAAAGGCGTCGTCGTCTTTTCAGGCACGCGTTCGACCTTTGGCAAGCTTGTTGAAATAGATCACGGGAACGGGTTCAAGACGCGCTATGCGCACTTGCGCCGGCGAACCGTGAAGGCCGGAGAACGGGTGGAGTTGCACGATCAAATCGGCGAATTGGGTTCGACCGGGCGATCCAGCGGTCCGCATGTGCACTACGAGGTCCTGTTCAAAGGCAAGCAAGTGAACCCCATGCGTTTTATTGAGGCGGGCAGATATGTTTTCGAAAGCTAAGGACAAGAATTCGACCGACGCGAAAACCGCGAACGCCGCCGATCAGGCGAGCGGCGGGTCGGAGATCAAACGCAGCGGCGCGGCGCGGCCGGCCGCCGGCGTGCCCTCCATTATCTGCTCGGACGTGACCTTGACCGGCAACATCAACGCTGCGGGCGAATTGCAATTCGACGGCGTGATCGACGGGGACGTGCGCGCCGGATCGCTGATCATTGGCGAACATGCGAGCGTCACCGGCGAGGTCATCTGCGAGAAAGTTGTGGTGCGCGGCCGCGTCGAAGGCGGCATCCGCGCCATTCAAGTCAATCTCGCGGCGACCGCACAGATCATCGGCGACATCGTGCATTCCACGCTCGCCGTCGAAACCGGCGCCCACTTCGAAGGCGCCTGTCGCCATTCCGACGATCCCCTGTCGGAAGCGGCCGAGCGCGATTTCCGCAAACAACGCCTCGGGGCCCCGGCCGTGAAGACGGCCGCCGCCAACGGCGCCGCCGAAACGCCGCGCCCGGCCGATCGCGCCGCGACGGCCGCCGGCGCCGACGCGAACGATACGCCGTCCTTCCTCACCTCGGGCCGCTCGCCGCTTCGCTAAGAACGCGCCGCGAAACTTCCCGACGCAGAAAACCCTCCGCCAACGCGGAGGGTTGTGTCGTTTATGGCCCCACACGGCTCGGCGCAGAAGGTGGCGGCCCGGCGGGGGAACGCCAAAACGCTTTCGGAACGGACGATCTCGGCCGGTTGGTCGACACGGCGCGCGGAATGCGGCAAGGCCGTCGGCGCGACGTGCTCAACGCCTCGGATTGCGCCGCGGAACGGGCGGCAAAGACAAAACCCCGCCACGAGCCCGCCGAGACGCATTTTGTTGGGAGGCCGAGGCGCGCGCCTTAACCGCCGGCGACGCGCTGGGCGAGCGCGGCGGTCATGAACGCGTCGAGATCGCCGTCGAGCACGCCGTCCGGGTTCGGACTTTCAACTTGCGTGCGCAAGTCTTTGACCATCTGATAGGGCTGCAGCACGTAGGAGCGGATCTGGTGGCCCCAGCCGATGTCGGTTTTCGCCGACGCGGCCGCTTGGGCCTCCTCTTCGCGCTTTTGCAGCTCGATTTCATAAAGGCGTGCACGGAGCATATTCCACGCCGTGGCGCGGTTTTTGTGTTGCGAGCGTTCGTTTTGACACTGAACGACGATGTTCGTCGGCAGGTGCGTGATGCGGACCGCGCTGTCGGTCGTGTTCACGTGCTGCCCGCCGGCGCCCGAGGCGCGATAGGTGTCGATGCGGCAGTCGCTTTCATTGACCTCGATTTCGATATTGTCGTCGATCACCGGATAAACCCAAACCGACGCGAACGACGTGTGGCGACGCGCGTTTGAGTCATACGGCGAAATCCGCACGAGCCGATGAACGCCGGACTCGGTCTTCAACCATCCGTACGCGTTGCGGCCTTTGACTTGAACGGTGGCGGACTTTACGCCCGCTTCTTCGCCGGCCTGCTCTTCGATGACGTCGGTTTTGAAGCCGGCGTTTTGCGCCCAACGCAAATACATGCGCAAAAGCATGGAGGCCCAGTCGTTCGACTCCGTGCCGCCCGCGCCGGCGTGCACTTCCAGGAAGCAGTCGTTCGGGTCCGCCTCGCCCGATAAAAGCGCTTCGGTCTCAGCTTTCGCCGCGCGTTTTAAGAGGGCGTCGAGAAGGGTTTGGGCTTCCGCGAACGAGGCTTCGTCGCCGGCCTCTTCGGCCAATTCGGCGAGCGCGAAGCCGTCGTCCAGGTCCGTCTGCAGCGCCTCGACGGCTTTGATCTGCCCGTCGAGGGTCGTGCGTTCCTGCATGAGCGATTGCGCCGCCTGCGGATCGTCCCACAGGGCCGGATCCTCCGCGCGATCGTTTAACTCACTTAAGCGTTTTTGCGCGACGTCCCAGTCAAAGACGCCTCCTCAGCAGTTCAATCGACTGCTTGATTGCATCGGCCGCCGCGACGATTTCCGCCCGCATAATTCGTCGTCCGTTCCATGATGAAAGGCGAATGGGGACGCGGAAAATACCGCGTCCGCGCGATTAGTAAATCCCGTCGAAGTCCTCGTCGTTCTCTTCGTCGGCGGCTTGCGCTTGCGGCGCGGCGCTCAACGGATCGAGCGTCAGTTCTTCGGGCGACGGGCCGGCGTCGACCGGTTCGTCGGCCTTGAACGCTTCGAGGATGACCGAACGGCCGCCCCCGTTCGCCGGTTTGCCGGTCTTGGCGTCGACGCGCACGAGCCGAACGCCCGACGGCACGCGGAACGGGATCGGCGCGACCTCTTCCAACGCGCGCTGCATAAAGTCGCCGAACACCGGGGCGGCGACACGCCCGCCCGCCTCGCCCTGGCCGAGCGATTGCGGCAGATCGAACCCGACATAGACGCCGGCCGCGAGGTCGGGCGTAAACCCGACGAACCAGGCGTCTTTGTATTCGTTCGTCGTCCCTGTTTTGCCGGCGACCGGATGGGCGACGACTTTGCGCACGGCCGTGCCGGTTCCGCGCGCCACGGCGCCTTCGAGCATCGAGACCATCTGATAAGCCGTACGCGGATCCATCACTTGCTCGCGCTCGTCAGGCAATTGCGGCTCGACCTGCGCGGTCCACGCGTCGGCGTCGCAATAGGGGCAAAGCCGTCCGTCATTTCGGTAGATCGTGCGGCCGCGACGATCCTGAATGCGGTCGATCAAGAAGGGTTTCGTCGCCCGCCCGCCGTTCACGAAGGTTGCGTAAGCGGCGGTCATCCGCATCAGCGTCGTCTCGCCGGCGCCGAGCGAAATCGCCAATTCGCGCGGCAAATCGTCGGACAGATTGAACCGGTCGACATAGTCGAGAATGCGGCCGATGCCGAGATCCTGTGCAAGCCGCGCGGTCATCGTATTGCGCGACTTCTCGATCCCGTGGCGCAACGTGGAAAGGCCCGCATACTGACCTTCGACGTAGTTCCCGGGTTTGTACCAGCTGTCGACGCCCGGCGCGACGAACGGCGCGTCGAGCACGCGTGAGGACGGCGTGTAGCCGCTATCGAGCGCGGCGGCGTAGACGAAGGGTTTGAACGTCGAGCCCCGCTGGCGGCGCGCCTGCATGGCGCGGTTGAACTCGGACATCTCGAACGAGAAGCCGCCGACCATGGCGAGGACGCGGCCGGTATGGGGATCGATCGCGACGAGCCCGCCGTTGACGGCCGGGGTCTGGCGCAACAGGTAATCGCGCGCGCCGGCCTCTTCTGAGCGATCGGGCTCGGCGAGAACGACGTCGCCCGCGCGCAACACCGACGTAACGGAGGTCACTTCGGGACCCTGTTTGTTCGACGCGAGGTATTCGCGCGCCCAGGCCATGCCGGCGAGCGGGATGCGCCCTTCCGCGCCGTCCGGAAAGCCGATGGTCGCAGCGTCGTCGGCGACGGCCAAAACGACAGCCGGGCGCCACGGGGCCAAGTCGTCGGCGATCCGCCGCCCTTTCATCAAATCGTCGACGGCGTCGTTCAGCGCCTCCGCCCAATCGCCGTCGATCGCGACGCCGCCGAGCGGGCCCCGCCAACCGTGGCGTTGGTCGTATTCGACGAGCCAGGCGCGCAACGCCGCGCCGGCCGCTTTTTGCAAATTCGGATCAAGCGTCGTGCGAACCGCGAGCCCGCCGTCATAGAGCGCCTCGACCCCATAGAGTTCGGCGATGCGTTTGCGGACTTCCTCGGCGAAATAGCCGGACGCCCAGTCGCGCGCCCCGAGGTCCGGCGCGACGGACGCGCCGAGATCTTGCGCGCGCGCGGCCTCCCCGGCGATTGCGGAAATATAGCCGTCCTCGACCATGCGCCCGACGACCCAGTTGCGCCGCTCGATCGCGCGATCGCGGTTGCGCACCGGGTGGTAATTGCTCGGCCCCTTCGGGATGGCGGCGAGGTAGGCGGCCTCGCGCACGTCCAGATCGTCGAGGGACTTGCCGAAATAGTTCAACGCGGCCGCGGCGACGCCGTAGGACCGGTTCCCGAGATAAATCTCGTTGAGGTAGAGCTCCAGGATCTGGTCTTTGGAGTAGGCGCGCTCCATGCGGCGGGTGATCAGCCACTCTTTGAGTTTGCGCTCGATCTTCTGTTCGCTCGACAACAGAAAGTTCTTCGCGACCTGTTGGGTGATCGTCGATCCGCCTTCGAGGCGCCGGCCCTGGGCGATGTTGCCGACGTTCGAAATTTGCGCGCGCAGGACGCCTTTAAAATCGATCCCCGCATGGTTCCGGAAATTCTTGTCTTCCGCGGCGATGAACGCGTTCTTGACGCGATCCGGGATCGCCTCGACGGGAACGAAGATGCGCCGTTCGCGCGCGAACTCGGCGACCAGCGCGCCGTCGCCGGCGTAAACCCGCGTCGTGACAGGCGGCTCGTAGGCGGCGAGCACTTTATAGTCCGGCAGATCGCGCCCGAGATAATTGAAGTAGAGCGCGGTCGCGCCCATGCCCGCCAATGCAAAGAGAAACCCGGCGCCGACGACGAGCCCCGCGAATTGAACAAAGCGCTCGCCGAGGCTCGACGGCGCGCCGACGGCGCGTGACTTCCC
>JBCCZS010000082.1:0-12768 GCA_039187035.1 Pseudomonadota bacterium
CGACGCGCTTGCCGAGGAGGTTCTGACGAAAGCGGCCCTGCTTGCCTTTCAGCATGTCGGAAAGCGACTTCAGCGGGCGTTTGTTCGTACCCGTGATGACGCGCCCGCGCCGGCCGTTGTCGAACAAGGCGTCGACGGCCTCCTGCAGCATGCGCTTTTCGTTGCGCACGATGATGTCGGGCGCGCGGAGCTCGATGAGGCGCTTCAGGCGGTTATTCCGATTGATGACGCGGCGATAAAGATCGTTGAGATCCGACGTTGCGAAACGGCCGCCGTCGAGCGGGACGAGCGGGCGCAGTTCCGGCGGGATCACCGGAATGACCGTCATGATCATCCATTCGGGCCGGTTCCCCGACTCGATGAACGCGTTGATGATCTTCAAGCGCTTGGCGAGCTTCTTCGGTTTCAGTTCGGTCGTCGCCTCGGCGATCTCGACTTTGAGCTGCTCGGCGATCGCTTCGAGATCCATATTCGCGAGGATCTCGCGAATGGCTTCGGCGCCGATGCTGGCCGTAAAGGAGTCCTCGCCGTACTCCTCCTGGGCCTGCATGTACTCTTCTTCGGAGAGAAGCTGGTTTTGCTCGAGCGGCGTCAGGCCCGGCTCGATGACGATGTAGTGCTCAAAATAGAGGACGCGCTCGACGTCCTTTAGCGTCATGTCGAGCATCAGCGAGATGCGGCTCGGCAGCGACTTCAAGAACCAAATGTGGGCGCAGGGCGCGGCCAGCTCGATGTGGCCCATGCGGTCGCGGCGGACTTTCGTCAACGTCACCTCGACGCCGCACTTTTCGCACGTGATGCCTTTGTACTTCATGCGCTTGTACTTGCCGCACAAGCACTCGTAGTCCTTCACCGGCCCGAAGATCCGCGCGCAGAAAAGACCGTCCCGCTCCGGCTTGAACGTGCGGTAGTTGATGGTCTCCGGCTTTTTGATCTCGCCGAACGACCAGGAGAGAATTTTCTCCGGGCTCGCGAGCGAAATGCGGATCTGGTTGAACGTCGCCGGCGGCGCGACCGGATTGAATACGTTCATCATTTCCTGGGACATGGGGCACCTCGTCCTTTAATGCGCCCCGTACCGGGGCGGGTCCGTCGGACCGAATTCCAATTCGTCAGTCGTCGTGGCCGTCGAACGGCCTGGAAGGCTCGGCAAGCTCGGGTCGGCGTTCGCGCACCGGCTTGAACCGTTTCAACTCGTTTTCGGTCGGCAACCACGCATCGGCATCGCCTGACGCCGCTTCACGAATTGCGGCGTCGGTAAGCGGAGCGAGCGACAGCCGGCCACGGCGCCGCGCCGTCGCTTCGATCTCCGCCAGGGTCAACCTTACAATCGCCACGCTTGGCTCACCGCTCCGCTCTCGACAGAAAGTACCGGCGTTCTTCCGCCTTCGTTGCACGCCGCGCTGAGATCAGCCGAATGAGATCGGCGTCGCGTTCGGTCGCGACCACAAAAAGGACGTCAAGGCTGACCATGCCGATCACGGCGATCCTTTCTTCTGCGTAGTCGAACCGATCGTCGACGGTTTCCAACCGATAAGGGTCGAGGAACACTTCGGCGGCAAGTTCGAAACGAACGCCATGTTTCGCAAAGTTGCCCGCGTCTTTTTCCTCATCCCATTCGAAGCGCATCGCCGCGCCGTCACCCCGTCTGCAGCTCCACGTTCAGGCCCAACGAGCGCATCTCTTTAACGAGCACGTTAAAGCTTTCCGGAATGCCGGCTTCGAAACTGTCGTCGCCGCGGACGATCGCCTCGTAGACTTTCGTCCGGCCCGCGACGTCGTCCGACTTCACGGTCAGCATCTCCTGCAGCGTGTAGGCCGCGCCGTAGGCTTCGAGCGCCCAGACTTCCATCTCGCCGAAACGCTGACCGCCGAACTGCGCCTTGCCGCCGAGCGGCTGCTGGGTGACCAGCGAGTACGGCCCGATCGACCGCGCGTGGATCTTGTCGTCGACCAGGTGGTGGAGCTTCAAAAGATATTTGTACCCCACGGTCACCTGGCGCGCGAACTGCTCGCCCGTGCGGCCGTCATACAAAGTCACCTGCCCGGACCGCTCCAGGCCCGCGCGCGCCAACATTTCGACAATGTCGGCTTCTTCCGCGCCGTCGAAGACCGGCGTTGCGATCGGCACGCCGCGCACGAGGTTGCCGGCGAGTTCTTTGACTTCTTCGTTAGAGCGCGGGAGCGCCTGCTCCTCGCCGTAGGCGATCTTGAGCTTCTCGACGAGGTCGTCGCGCGACCCGACATTAGCGTTCCACGCCTCGTAGGCTTCGCCGATCTGCTTGCCGAGACCGCGGCACGCCCAGCCGAGGTGCGTTTCCAAAATCTGCCCGACATTCATCCGCGAGGGCACGCCGAGCGGATTCAAGACGATATCGACGGCGGTCCCGTCCTCCAAGAACGGCATGTCTTCCATCGGCGCGATCTTGGAGATGACGCCTTTATTGCCGTGACGGCCGGCCATCTTGTCGCCCGGCTGAAGCTTGCGCTTCACCGCGACAAACACTTTGACCATTTTCATCACGCCCGGCGGCAACTCGTCGCCGCGGCGCAGCTTGTCGACCTTGTCGTCGAACCGCGCCTCGAGGCGAGAGCGGCTCTCGTCGTACTGCTTTTTGAGCGCCTCGACTTCGGCCATGGCCGCGTCGTCGTCGAGCCCGATTTTCCACCACTGGCCCTTCGTCAAAATGTCGAGCGTCTCGTCGGTGATGGTGCCCTTGTTGAGTTCCTTCGGACCGGAAACGGCGTTCTTGCCCATGAGCAATTCGCGCAGGCGCGCGAAGATGTTCCGTTCCAGGATCGACAATTCGTCGTCGCGGTCTTTGGCGAGCGCGTCGATTTCTTCGCGTTCAATGGCGACCGCGCGCTGGTCTTTGTCGACGCCGTGGCGGTTGAAGACGCGCACTTCGACGACCGTCCCGGAGGCGCCCGGCGGCAATTTCAACGACGTGTCGCGCACGTCGGAGGCTTTCTCGCCGAAGATGGCGCGAAGGAGCTTTTCCTCCGGCGTCATCGGGCTTTCGCCCTTCGGCGTGATTTTGCCGACGAGAATGTCGCCCGGGTGGACCTCCGACCCGATCGCGACGATGCCCGCTTCGTCGAGATTGCGCAGCGCTTCTTCCGAAACGTTGGGAATGTCGCGGGTGATCTCTTCCGGCCCGAGCTTGGTGTCGCGGGCCATCACCTCGAACTCTTCGATATGCACCGACGTGAAAACGTCGTCGCGCACGATGCGTTCGGAAATGAGGATCGAGTCCTCGAAATTGTAGCCGTTCCACGGCATGAACGCGACGAGGACGTTCTTGCCGAGCGCCAGTTCGCCGAGGTCCGTCGACGGACCGTCCGCGATAATGTCGCCCGCCTGGATCTGATCGCCGATCCTCACGAGCGGGCGTTGATTGATGCAGGTCGACTGATTCGACCGCTGAAACTTGCGCAGATTGTAGATGTCGACCCCGGGCTTGGCGGGATCGAGATCCTCCGTCGCCCGGATGACGATGCGCTGCGCGTCGACTTGTTCGACGACGCCGGTGCGCCGGGCGGCGACCGCCGCGCCGGAATCGCGCGCGACGACGGATTCCATCCCCGTCCCCACGTACGGCGCCTCGGCCTGCAACAGCGGCACGGCCTGGCGTTGCATGTTGGAGCCCATGAGCGCGCGGTTGGCGTCGTCATTTTCGAGGAACGGGATGAGCGCCGCGGCGACCGAGACGAGCTGTTTCGGCGAGACGTCGATGTACGCGACGTCCTCGCGCGGTACGAGCGTCGCGTCGCCGCCGACGCGGCAGTTGACGAACTCGTTGTTGAGCCGGCCCTCGCCGTCGATATCGGCGTTCGCCTGCGCGATCGCAAAGCGCTGTTCTTCCATCGCCGACAGATAGACGACGTCGTCGGTCACCTTGCCGTCGATGACGCGACGGTACGGGCTTTCGATAAAGCCGTATTTGTTGACCTGCGCGTGCGTCGCCAGCGAATTGATAAGGCCGATGTTCGGGCCTTCCGGCGTTTCGATCGGGCAGATCCGACCATAGTGCGTCGGGTGGACGTCGCGCACCTCAAAGCCCGCGCGTTCGCGCGTCAGGCCGCCCGGCCCGAGCGCCGACAAACGCCGCTTGTGGGTGATCTCCGACAAGGGGTTCGTCTGGTCCATGAATTGCGACAGCTGCGAGGCGCCGAAAAACTCGCGCACCGCCGCCGCGACGGGTTTCGCGTTGATGAGGTCGTGCGGCATCAGCGTTTCAAGCTCGGCCGACGACATGCGTTCTTTGATGGCCCGCTCCATCCGCAACAAGCCGACGCGGTATTGGTTCTCCATCAACTCCCCGACCGACCGGACGCGCCGGTTGCCGAGATTGTCGATATCGTCGATTTCGCCGCGGCCGTCGCGTAGGCCGACGAGCGTCTTCAGCACCGACAGAATGTCTTCTTTGCGCAGCGTACGGAGCGTGTCGTCGGTCTCGAAATCGAGACGGATGTTCATTTTCACACGGCCGACCGCGGAAAGGTCGTAGCGTTCGTCGTCGAAGAAGAGGCCGTAGAAGAGGCCCTCGGCCGTTTCCAAGGTCGGCGGCTCGCCCGGCCGCATGACGCGGTAAATGTCGATCAGCGCCATGTCGCGGTTGGAGTTTTTGTCCGCCGCCAGCGTATTGCGCATGTAGCCGCCGATCGTGACGTGGTCGACGTCGATCGTGTCGAAGGCGTCGATGCCGATTTCAGCGAACAGCTCCAAGTGCTTGGCGCTGATTTCGTCGCCGGCCTCGGCGTAAATCTCGCCCGTCTCGAAGTTGACGAGGTCGGACGCGAAATAGCGGCCGATCATTTGCTCGTCGGTCACAAGAAGATCGGACAGGCCGTCCTCGGCGAGCTTCTTCGCGGCGCGCGCGGTGAGCTTTTTGCCCGCCTCGCCGACGACGTCGCCGGTCTTGGCGTCAACGAGATCGACGTCGAGCTTCACGCCCTTGAACCGATCGACGGCGAACGGCGCGGTGAACCCGCCCTCGACGCGCTGATGCGGGACGCGATCGTAAAACTCGTCCAGGATTTCTTCCTGGTCCATGCCGAGCGCGTAAAGAAGCGTCGTCGCCGGCAGCTTGCGACGCCGGTCGATGCGCACATTGACGATGTCTTTGGGATCGAATTCGAAGTCGAGCCAGGAGCCGCGATACGGAATGATCCGCGCGGCGAAAAGCAATTTGCCGGACGAGTGCGTCTTGCCGCGATCATGGTCGAAGAAGACGCCCGGCGAGCGGTGCATCTGGGAGACGATGACGCGCTCGGTCCCGTTGACGATGAACGTGCCGTTGTCGGTCATGAGCGGCAACTCGCCCATGAACACTTCTTGTTCTTTGACGTCGCGGATCGACTTGGCGCCGGTGTCCTCGTCGACTTCGAAAACCGCGAGCCGCAAGGTCACCTTGAGCGGCGCCGCGTACGTCATGTCGCGCTGTTGGCATTCGTCGACGTCGTATTTCGGGTCTTCGAATTGGTACGACACATATTCGAGGACCGCCGTCTCCGTGAAATCGGAGATCGGAAAGACCGAGCGGAACACGGCCTCAATGCCTTCGTTCAGCCGGTCTTCGGGCGCGACGTGGCGCTGGAGAAATTGTTCGTAGCTGTCTTTTTGAACCTGGATCAGGTTCGGCATGGGGGCGGCGTCGCCGATGCGGCCGAAGTTTTTGCGAATTCGTTTCTTCTCAACGAATGATTGCAACATGGTGCGTCCTTGCTTCACGCCCGGCGACGGTCTGGCGTCCGTCCGGCAGGCGCGCGATTGTTTCAACGCGCAGCGGCATTTTCGGGACCGCGTCGTCCAACGCCCGCCCCCGCCCGGCCGCACTGCGACGACGGCCGCGTTACGCAGCCGTCGCGGGGGATCAAGACGAGCCGACGCTGTTCGGACGGCGCGAGCCGCGGACGCCCGTAACGCAATGAAGGGGCGATCGCCTAAGGGCGCGCCCCGAACGTCGACTTGTCGATATTCAGGTCTTGGATGGACCGGATCTCAATGAATTTGCTCGCCGCACCGCTGTCCGCCGGCGCCACTTCCGACGGAGCGACGGTAGATAGCGCCGAGCCGCCGAGCGCGCAAGGCCTGTCAAGAAAAAACTTCGGCCCTCGAAGAGCCCGTTAGCGCGTCCCCGCGGCGGACGGGCGACCGAAGGCGACGCCCTGTAGCCGCCCGCCCGGTATGTGGGGCGGAGCCGCGCCGCGGCTCGCCCCGTCGCCGTCGCGCCCTACTTGAGCTCGACTTTGGCGCCGGCCTCTTCGAGCTTCTTCTTGATTTCCTCGGCTTCTTCCTTGGCGGCCGCCTCTTTGACCGCCTTGCCGCCGGCTTCGACGAGTTCCTTGGCTTCTTTCAAGCCGAGCCCCGTAATCGCGCGCACTTCTTTGATGACGTTGATTTTCTTGTCGCCCGCTTCGAGGAGGATGACGTCGAATTCGGTCTTCTCTTCGGCGGCCTCGCCGCCCGCGCCGCCTGCGCCCGGAGCCGCCGCGACGGCGACCGCGCCGGCGGCCGGCTCGATGCCGTACTCTTCTTTGAGAAGGTTTTTAAGCTCGGCCGCTTCCAGCAGCGTCAGGTTCACGAGTTCTTCGGCGAGTTTCTTGATGTCGGCCATGGGGTTCGTCCTTCAATGGGTTGGGGGTCGTTCAAGCGACAGCCGCGTCAGGCGGCGTCGCGGTTTTCAAGGGTTTCAAGACACGCGGCGATTTGCGCGCCCGGCGCGGTGACGGCGCCGACGAGCTCGGCCGCCGGCGACATAATCGTTTGCACGATCGACGCGATCAGTTCTTCGCGCGACGGCATCGCGGCGAGCGCTTTCACGCCGCTTTCGTCGAGAACGTCCTCGCCGGTCACGCCGCCGAGGATGCCGAGTTTCTCGTTCTTCTTGGCGTAGGCGTGGACGGCTTTCGCCGCCGCGACCGGGTCTTCGGCGAAGGCGATCGCCGTCGGGCCGGTGAACAGGTCGGACAGTTTCTCCGCCGCCTTGCCGCTGACGGCGATTTTGGCGAGGCGATTTTTGACGACGCGCATGGTTGCGCCCGCCTCGCGCAGCTCCCCGCGCAACTCCGTGAACTCGGCGACGCTCAGTCCGCCGTTACGCACGAGGATGACGGTGTTCTTATCGAACACGTCGCCGATCCACGCGACCATCTCACGCTTTTCAGTGCGATCCATACGCAAAGCTCCTTCCCAGCGGCGGGGCCCGAAAAGACCGCGCCGGACGGCGGCGACGTCGAAGGAGTAATGCTTAGCGGCTCCAATCGACGCGTACGTCAGGAGCCTGCCCGAATAGGCGGCGTACGCGTCTCCCCGCTAGGAGCGAGGCCGGCGCGTGCGGCGTCTGTCTGGCTCGGAAATTAAGCGCTCCCGAACGGAGCGCACCGAACGTCTCGGACAGGCGACCCGAAAGTCGAGCGCGGCGTATGCCACCGGCCCGGCGCTTTGTCGACCCGCTCGATCCGATTTTTCTTTGATTAGAAGTCGAGATACCGCCCGGTCGCCGCGCCGAACACATGGCTGACATGCTGGCCGTCTTCGGCGAGCGGCGCGGCGATCGCGCGAAAGGCGAGGCGCCGGCCGTCGGGAAGCGCGAGTTCTTTGTCGCGGGTTAACGGCGCGCCGCGCTCCACCGCCGACAAAATCTCCGTCGCGGCTAGATCGAGCAGCGACTCCGACCAGGCCTCCCGCGAAAGATAGACCTCCGACAGGTCGGCCAAATGTTGGCCCAGATAAACGAAATGCGGAAATTCGGCCTGCGCGTCCAGGTCGACCACGAAACACCAGTTCCAGTCCGGCCCTAAATCCGCGCGACGCATGTCGCGCCAACTCGGAAACCGCCCGCGCGCTGCGTCGGCCCACGCATTCAGGAGCCGTGCGGTGATCCGCCGATCGCCGCCCGCAGGCTGCGTTGCGAACAAGCTCGCCGTGGCGCTCAACTTTCCAGCCTCATGGTCGTCGCAGGCGTCGGCATGACGCACCGTTAAAACCCCTATCGGCGCGGCGTATGCGAAGTATTGACGAATGCGGTGCAAAAACGGCCGGCGCGTTTACGATTGCGCAACGCCCGGGCGGCGTGTTGAAGCGCCCGGGTCGATTAAACGTGACGTGCAAAAGGGCGCAGCCTATAAGCGCCGACGGAGTGCGGGTCTTTTCGTCATGTCGCGCCTGCCGCGACCCTTCCCGTTCGAGTAACGGCGCGTCGGCGGCAGCCCGGCGATGCGGCGCGTTTTAAGAAAGGAATTCCCAATGACGGCCATCCTCACCATCGTCATTTTCGTCGCCATCTTCGCCATTTTGAACTTGCTCGAAAAAGGCCGCGTGGACTGACGACCCGTCGCCGCCGTCGGCTTCCGGCTCAACAATAATGCGTCGACGCGTGGAGGCCGACAGCGTCGCAACACGGCATCCGGGGGGATGGTCTCATGGGCGTGACCGTCGCGTTGATCGTACTCGGGCTGGCGATTTTGCTGGTCTCGGGCGACCTTCTGGTGCGCGGCGCCGTGGCGCTCGCACGCGCCCTCAACGTGCCGGCGCTCATCGTCAGCTTGACCATCGTCGCGTTCGGCACGTCGGCGCCGGAACTCGTGGTCACCGTACAAGCGGTCCTGTCGGGCAATTCGGGCATCGCGCTCGGCAATATTGTCGGCTCGAACATCGCCAACGTGTTGCTCGTCCTTGGGCTGCCGGCGGTCATCTATCCGATCTCGGCGCATGTGCCGGGCCTTCCCCGCCACGCGGCCGTCATGACCGTCGCCACCCTCGCCTTCGCCGCGGTCGCCTATAGCGGCTACGGCGCGAGCGACGGGGGGGCCGGCGTCATCAATTTCCCGATCGGCGCCGTGTTTTTCACGGTCATCGTCGCGTATGTCGTCTATATGGGGCTGCGGGCCCGCGGGTCGGACGATCCGATGCTCGACGACGTCGACGAGTATGCGGACGGCGGCCGGCTCAATGTCTTGACGTTGATTTTCCTTGTGGCCGGGCTCGTCGGCCTGCCGCTCGGCGCGAACCTTCTCGTGACGTATGGGGGCGGCCTGGCGGCCAATCTCGGAGTGCGCGACGAGTTGATCGGCCTCACGGTCATCGCATTCGGCACCTCGCTGCCCGAGCTCGCGACCGTCGTCGCCGCCGCGGTCCATAAAAAGTCCGACGTCGCCATCGGCGGGGTCGTCGGCTCGAACATTTTCAACTTGCTCGCCGTCGGCGGCGCGGCGGGCCTTGCCGGCGGCGCCGCGTTCGATGAGAAAGCGCTGACGCTCGACTTGCCCGTTATGTTGGCCGCGACGGCGGCGCTGCTCGCATTCATTCTCCTGCGCCGCGATATCGGGCGCATCGCGGGCGCGATCTTTTTCATCGCCTACTGCCTCTTCATCGCCGTCCTTGCGCAGTCGTCGGGCGTGATGTGAGCGCGCCGGTCGCGTTGGTCACGGGGGCCGGCGACCGGCTCGGCAAGGCGATGGCGCTTGCGCTCGCCGGCCGGGGCTACGCCGTCGCCGTCCACTACAACCGATCGGCGGACAAAGCGCAGTCGGTCGTCGACGCGGTCGCGGCGCAAGGCGTCGGCGCGGTCGCCCTCGGGGCCGATCTTTCCGACGAAGACGCGACGGCGACGCTCGTTGCGCGCGCGCGCGAGGCGCTCGGCCCGCTCAGCGTCCTAATCAATTCCGCCTCGCGCTTCGACGCCGACGAGCTCGACACGATGACCCGCGCCAGTTGGGACGCCCACATGGAGCCGAACCTGCGCGCGCCCATCAAGCTCGCCCAGGATTTCGCGGCCCAAGCCGTCGCGGGCGCGAACAATCTGGTCGTGAACCTGATCGACCAACGCGTTTTGAAACTGACGCCGCAATTTTTCAGCTACACGCTGTCGAAAGCCGCGCTCTATTCGGCGACGAAGACGCTCGCCCAGGCGTTGGCCCCGAGCGGGATCCGCGTGAACGGCATCGGCCCCGGCCCGACCATGCGCAACGTCCGCCAGTCCGAGGCCGACTGGCAAGCCCAAAACGAGGCCACCGTCCTCGGGCGCGGCGCGACCCCCGACGACATTGTGGCCGCGCTTTTCTACTTGATTGACGCCGCGCCCGTGACCGGGCAGATGATCGCCGTCGACGGCGGCCAGCATCTCGCCTGGCGCACCCCCGACGTGCTCGTCAACGAATAGCCGAACCGGCCTTCCCATGGACTTTTCATTGAACGCGCCCCGCGCCGGCGGGTCGATCCGAACCGTGTTCGTCGCCGGCCTCGTCCTCGACGCCGAGATCGGCTGCTATGAGAGCGAGCGCGGCCGCAAACAGCCCGTCCGGATCGATATCGCCGTCGACGTGCGCACGCCGGACGATCCCTTGTCGGACCGCTTCGAAGACGCGATGTGCTACCACAAGCTCACCGAGGCGGTGCGCGGTCTCGTCGAAGAAGGCCATGTCGACCTGGTGGAAACGCTGGCCGAGAAAATCGCACGGCTCGCGGCGGGACATCCGATGGCCCTCGCCGCCCGGGTGCGCGTCGCCAAACCCGAAGCGATCGAGGAAGCCGACGCCGTCGGCGTTGAGATCCGGATCGAAAACTAGGCGTCGCAGACGTCAGTGCGGCCGGAACGCCGGCGCCGCCGACAATCCGGCCCCGGCCGCGCCCACGAAGACGAGCGCGCCGCCCAGGATAAGAAACGCCGAAAACGCCACTTTCGACCCGCCGGGCATCAAAACCGCGACGTCGCTGCGTTCGGGGTGCACGGCGACTTCAACCGTGCGGGCCCCGCGAAAGGTCGGCGCGCGCGCATCGAGCCCCGGCGCGAGCCCCGTCAAAAAACGCTGCCGGCTGGAAAAGACGAGGCGCCCGCGCCACACATACGCGTAGCGCAACCGGTCGCCGGTGCGCTCAACCACGACGCCGTCGACCCGCGGCCACCGAATGCTGGCGCGCGCGTCGGCGAAATCGCGCACGACGAGCACGACGAACGCCGCGCCGATCAGGGCGAGGCCGGCGAAAAACGCCGTGCGCACGCCGCGCTCCAACCAATAACGCGTCGCAAATCGCATCGTGCCCGCCTCGCGCCTCCCCGAATCTCGCGCGCGAGCCTATGGTGACGTTTGATAAGAGCTTGTTAACGCGTTCGATGACCCCGCCCGCCGACACCGAAATCGCCTCTGATCGCGACGCGCCGGCCGACGGCGAGGCCGCCAAGCGCGGGGCCGACCTCATCGCCGACGAGGTGCGCCGCCTGCCGAACAAGCCCGGCGTCTACCGCATGTACGGCGCGGACGGCGACGTCCTTTACGTCGGCAAGGCCAAAAGCTTGAAGAACCGCGTCGCGAGTTACGCGAGCCTCGTCGGCCATACGAATCGAATCATGCGGATGATCGCCGAAACGCGGGCGATGGAGTTCGTCGTCACGGCGACGGAAACCGAAGCGCTGCTCCTTGAGGCGAACCTCATTAAGCAGCTCAAGCCCCGCTACAACATCATCCTGCGGGACGACAAATCGTTCCCCTACATCCTGATCGCGTCCGACCACGCCGCGCCGCAGATCCTCAAGCATCGCGGGGCCCGCAAGCGCAAGGGCGCCTATTTCGGCCCGTTCGCCTCGGCCGGCGCCGTCAACCGCACCCTGAACACGTTGCAAAAGGCGTTTTTGTTGCGGAGCTGTTCGGACAGCGTTTACGAATCGCGTACGCGCCCGTGCCTCTTGCACCAGATCAAGCGGTGTTCGGCCCCGTGCGTCGACTTGATCAACGGCGACGCCTATCGTCAGCTAACGGATGAAGCCGTCGCGTTCCTCAAGGGACAAAACCGGGAGATCCAGTCCCGCCTCTCCTCGGAGATGGAGGCCGCCGCCGCCGATCTCGACTTCGAGCGGGCCGCGGGTCTGCGCGACCGCATTCGGGCGCTGACCTATATTCAAGGGCGCCAGGACATTAATCCCGGCTCCGTCGCGGAGGCGGACGTCTTCGCGATCCACGCCGACGGCGGCCAAGCGTGCGTCCAGGTCTTCTTCTTTCGGGCCGGCCAAAACTGGGGCGCGCACGCCTATTTTCCGCGCCATGACAAATCGGACGCCCCCGACGCGGTGCTTGACGCGTTTCTGGCGCAATTCTACGAGGCGCGCGAGGCGCCAAAGCTCGTCCTAACGAACGTCGAGACGCCGCAGGCGGCCCTGTTGGCGGAGGCGCTGTCGGCGCGCGCGAGCCGGAAAGTCCAGGTGCTGGCGCCGCAACGCGGCGACAAAAAGGACCTCGTCGCCGCCGCGGAAATGAACGCCCGCGAGGCGCTCGCCCGGCGCCTCGCCGAGAGCGCAAGTCAGCGAAAAAGCCTGCAGCGGCTGGCCGACGTGTTGGCGCTGCCCGCCCCGCCGGAGCGCATCGAGGTCTACGACAACTCGCATATCCAAGGTTCGAACGCCGTCGGCGCCATGATCGTCGCCGGGCCGGAGGGGTTTGAGAAAAATCAGTACCGCAAGTTCAACATCAAAGACGCCGCGCTCGAGCCCGGCGACGATTACGGCATGATGCGCGAGGTCCTGGGGCGACGCCTCGCGCGGCTGATGAAGTCGGACGACGATGCGCCGCGCCCGGACCTCATCATCCTCGACGGCGGCAAAGGGCAGCTCTCCTCCGCCCTGCAAGTACTGGACGCGTTAGGGTTCGATCCGGAGGCGGAAGGCGTCGCCGTCATCGCCGTCGCCAAGGGCCGCGTCGAAGACGACCAGGGCCGCAAGCGCACGGACCGCACGATGGGCGCGACGGGCGAGCAGATCGTCACGCCGGGGC
>JBCCZS010000083.1:0-12735 GCA_039187035.1 Pseudomonadota bacterium
CCTTTGGCCTCGAACCGATCGGCCGGTCCGCGCGCGCCGCGTCGCGCCATCGCCGTCCGCGCCGATGCCGCCATCACGAGCGTTAAGTCCGGCCATTGCGACCCGACCGCGACGCGGTGCAGCGCCATCACCGCCTCCAGCGGCAGGCCGCCGGCATAGGCTTGGTAGACGGTCGTTGAATCGGCGAACCGATCGCACAGGACGACGGCGCCGCGCGCCAACGCCGGGGCGATCGTCTTGTCGAGATGCTCGGCCCGGGCGGCGGACATCATCAACGCTTCGCTCGCGGCGAGCCAATCGGGCCCGTCGGGGTCTTTCAACAGGGTGCGGATCGCTTCGGCCCCGGGCGCGCCGCCGGGCTCGCGCGTCGTCAAAACCGTGCAGCCGCGCGCCGCAAGGGCGTCGCCGACGCGGGCGACTTGCGTCGATTTGCCGACCCCGTCCGCCCCTTCGAAGGAAATGAACGCCCCGCGTTTCGCCGCCACGCGCTATTCGGCCCCGGCCGACGGCGCGCTCGCTGCCTCGCCGTCTTCCTCGGCCGTCGGCGCCGACGCCGAACGGTCCGGCTTTGTAAGAAGCTTGACGGCCGCTTGTTTGATTTTTCCAAGCGGTCCCTGCTCGCTCACCGAACGCCCGGCGTAAAGCGGATAGTCGCGCGTCTCGCCGCCCGGCCGCGTCGCCCTGAGAAGACCGATCTGACCGCCCGCTTCGATCGGCGCGGCGACGGGCCCCTCATAGGTGAGCGTCGTCGTCACGCCGTCGAGTTCGGACCGGTGCAACAACAACGCGACCGGATCGCGCAGGATCAACGGCACGGTCTTCGCCTTGCCGCCGAAGACGACGGCCTCACCGACAATATCGCCGGCGGCGAAAAAGTCTTTCTTGGCGAAGTCGTTGAAGGCGATCGTCAGCATACGGCGGCTTTCGAGTGCGCGTTCGCGGCTTGACGACAGCCCGTTCAGCACGACAATCCGCCGCGCGTCGCCTTTGACAGCGGAACCGACGACGCCGTAACCGGATTCTTCCGTATGCCCCGTCTTCAGCCCGTCCGCGCCGTCGACGATGCCGAGCAGCGGATTGCGGTTGGCCTGACGAATTTTCTCCCACGTGAACTCCGCCTCGGAGAACAGATCGTAATACTCCGGGTAGTCACGAATGATCTTCCGCGCCAGCATACCGAGATCGCGCATCGACATTTTCTGGTCCGGGTGCGGCCAGCCGGAGGCGTTGGCGAAGCTTGATCCGGTCAGCCCCCAGTCGCGCGCCTTGGCGTTCATCAGGTCTGCGAAGGCGTCCTCGCTGCCCGAAATGTTCTCGGCAATGACGATGCAGGCGTCGTTGCCCGACTGAATAATGACGCCGCGCAGAAGATCTTCCAGGCGGATGCGCGTATCGACGCGCACCCACATCTTCGAGCCCTTCATACGCCAGGCTTTTTTGCTGACGTCGAACTCGTCCTCGAGCGACAATTCCCCCGACTTCAACTTCTCGAAGACCACCGCCACGGTCATCAATTTGCTCATCGACGCCGGCGCGGTCGGCGTTTGCGCGTTTTTCTCAAACAGCGTTTCGCCGGTCTCAAAATCCATGATCAGCGCGAATTCGGCGGCCGTGCCGAACGGCGCCTCCGCGGCCCGCGCCGAAGCGAGCGCGCCGAGCGAGACGACAAAAACAACGAGCGCTTTTCTGATCACGGACACGGGCTCATCCCTCGCAAACGGCTAGGCGACGCATGGCGAACGGTCCGGGGCCGCCGTCCCCTTAGCGCAAAACGATCGCCGCGTCGGGGTAGCCGGCGTCGAGCACCGCCGCAAGTTGGGCGTTCGCCGCCCGGAGATCATGATAGGGGCCGAGCAGCAGGGTGTGAAGCGTACGCCCCCCGGTCGTCGACGGCTCGACGCGCGCGCGCGCGTTCCGGGCGAGGGAACGCTTCGCCGCCCGCGCCCCGCCGGCGTCCGCAAACGCCCCGACGCGAACGAAGGGCGCGCGATCGACGGCCGCCCCCGTCCGTGCGCCGAACGCCCCATGGGGCGCGGCGGCCTGCGCCTCGCTGGCGGCGATAAGCCCCGCGATCGGGTCCGATGATCCGACGGCCGCCGGCGCGTAAACGGGCCGCGCGGGCGACGCCTCGGCGACCCGCGGCGCGCGGCCCGGCTTCGGGGCCGCGTCCGCCAAAGACGCGGCCCCGAGATAGCGCACGCGCACGCGCGCGAGCCCGCGGTCCCGGAAGCCGAGCGCACGGGCCGCAGCCTCCGAAACGTCGATGATGCGATCGCCGACGAACGGCCCGCGGTCGTTGAGCCGGACGCGCACACGCCGGCCGTTGTCGAGGTTCGTCACCTCGACGATCGACGGCATGGGCAAGGTCTTGTGCGCGGCCGACATGAGCCGTTTATCGAAGATCTCGCCGTTGGCGGTCGGCCGGCCTTGGAACTTGGCCCCATACCATGACGCCGTCCCCACGGCGTCGTACGCGGGGTCGGCGGCGGGGCGATACCAGCGCCCGTCGACCTTGTAGGGCTCGCCGAGTTTGTGATGCGGTTTCGGCGCCGGACCGGTCGACGTCGCGCACGCCGCAGCGAGCAAAAGCGCCGCGCCTGCGACGGCGCGCACCGAAACGCCGCATAAAGTCTGGATGTTGCGCGGTGCGCCCATCGTCGTCGTCCTCACCTATACGCGGCCTTACGGCTGAACCCGGACCGGCTTCGCCGAGCCGCCGGCGCCGTCGGGGTCGGCCCCGGGGCCAGCGGCGTGGTTGTCACCATGCGCGCGCAGCCTTAATCAGCGTTTACCGCGGAGGGGTGGCAGAGTGGTCGAATGCGGCGGTCTTGAAAACCGTTGGGCGTTCACGCGTCCCGGGGGTTCGAATCCCTCCCCCTCCGCCATTATATCGCTCGCGGACAATCGCTACGCGGTGTGCTCCGCGGGGGCGGGCTGACCGCCCGAGCCGCAGTCGCGGTTTAGGGAAACCGGGCTCGATGTTGCCGCCTCCCCGTTCGCCAGGAACCCCGCCCGTTTGCGAAGCGAACCCAGCGGCACGAGATCAATAGTTTCTCCACTATGCACGTCGCCTCGCTCCTTACGGTTGACCGGGCGGCTCCGCCAATTTTTGGCGCACGGTCGAAAGGTCCACAGGCGAGGCGGGACGCCGGCCCCGGGCGGCGTGCGGGCAGCCCATTGAACCCGTCGGATTCGAAAGACCTAGCCAAGTCTTAGGCCGCTATTCGAATACACGGTTGACTTTCCAACAGCATTTCCGACTTAGGCGCTTCTCCAAACAGTTTTTTAGTCCGTGTCATTGCGCGCCCCGCGCAAGGTCGCGCTGAGCGGACGCGTGGAACGCGCAGCGAACGCCGCGTTTATAACCGCCGTTCTTCATACGCTTAGCGATCGCCGGCGTCGCCGACAGCACCGATCGCTACGTGGGCGGGGACGGGCTGAGGAGCCCTGCGCATCGTGATCGCAGTTGCGTGCGCATCGCCCCTTATGAGCCCCGATAACAACGTGATCGGATTGTCGGGCTCCATCGCGCCCCTAACCATAGTTTGCCTGCTGATCAGCCCCGTATTGCGAAGGCTCGGCAGATCGCGCCGGAATGCCGTCGGACGCCCCGCCGCGTTTTAACGAGCGAGTAGTGCGCGCCGGTTCGCCGAGGGCGGCGCCCGCGACGCGGGCGGTTCGATTCTTTTGTTGCGCCGGCCATACCGATATGCGACAGCCTCGCAATATCATTGTGCTGGGAATTTGGATGCGGGGGCGCTGAGACATGGGGCGACGTTTTTATCTGGCGCTCGCGAGCGCAACCAGCGTCGTTGCGCTCATCGGGTCGCCCGGAAACGCCGTCGCGCAAGTCGACGCCGACGGCCCGGCGCGGGCGGTCGACGAGATTGTCGTCTCCGGCGAAAAAGTGCAGCGCACCTTGCAAGAGACGGTGAGTTCGGTCGCCGTATACAATGAGGAGACGATCGACGACCAGAACTTCGTCGATCTTTTCGATCTCATCAATCAGACCGCCAACGTGTCGGGCCTCGCGAACGACGGCGGTTTCACTATCCGGGGCTTGCGCAACTTCGGCGTCGGCGCCGGCAATATCAGCGACACCGCAACGGTGTATTTAGACGGCGTTTTTCTGCCCTCACGGGTCTTCTCAACAAGCCCGCTGAACCTCTGGGACATCCAAAGCGTCGAAATCTTCCGGGGCCCGCAATCGACGATCCAGGGACGTAACGCGCTCATCGGCGCGGTCGTTGCGCGCACGGTCGATCCGGGCTCGGAGTGGTCGGGCAAAGCGCAACTGCGTTACGGCGAATTCGACTCGTTTCGCGGGTCCGGGGCGGTGACCGTTCCGGTGCTTGAGGACCAAGTCTCGTTGCGGCTTGCGGGCGACTACACGGAGACCAACGGGTTCGTCGACAACGTCACGTTGATGGAGAATGACGCGGCGGGCGCGGAGACGGTCACCGGCCGGGCGAAACTCTATATCACGCCGGCGGCCCTTCCGGATCTCGATATTCGCTTCAACGTCACCTATTCCGATGTGACGCGAGGCACGGCCGGCATTGAGGAGGCGCTGTTTCCCGGCCGGCTCGTGACCTTTCAGAACGTTCGCGATGAAGTGCGTACAGAAACGTTTCTGGCGTCGACCGAAATCAATTACGACCTTAGCGATCGACTGACGGTTACGAGCGTCAGCGCCTATATCGACACGTCGGTGCGTACGGAATTTGACGTCGACGCAGGCCCGACCGGCGCTCCAGTGTCGCCGCTGTCGACCGGGGACGACGAAATTTTCAGCCAGGAATTGCGGCTGTCTTACCAGGGCGATCGCTTCAACGTTCTCCTTGGGGGCTATTATTTCAACAGCAAAGGCGACACGCGTTTTGAGGGCACGGACGTTCTTGAGTCGGCTCTACAAGCGCCCGAAGCGCCGGCGCTGGCGAGCTTGCTGTTCCAAACCTTGACGCCGACGCCCCCGCAAATCGCCCAAGCCGACGCCTTGCGCACGACGTTCATCACCGCGTTTCCGTTTTTTGAAATCAACACGGTCAATATCCAGAACAACGATATTGAGAACTACGCCCTGTTCGGCGAGGCCAGCTACGACCTAACCGACAAGTTCACGCTGACGTTCGGTGCGCGCGTCGACTTCGAAAATATCGACCAGGGGCCGACGGTCGGTCAATCAGTGCCGCCGGCTCCGATCACGGGCAATCCTCAGGTCGACGCCCTCGCCGCGATAACCGCCGAAGCCTTCACCAATCAGACGTCGATCGACGCGGAGAACGACTTTAGCGCGTTCCTGCCCAAGGCGGTGGCGACATACAATTGGACGGACGATTTCGCCACAAGTTTCAGCTATCAACGCGCGTACCGGGCGGGCGGGCTCTCATTCAACGGATTGCGGCTCGCCACCGCGACGGCGATCGGGGCCGCAGCCAGCCAGGCCGAACTTGAAGCGCAAGGGATCGTCAGCAGCTTTGATCCGGAGTTTACGGACAATTATGAACTCTCGTTGCGCTCGCGGTGGTTTGGCGGACGCCTAACGGTGAACGCAAACGCCTTCGCGATCGACTACAGCGACCAGCAGGTCAACGTCGTCCTTTCGCCGAACCCGGACGATTCGCTCACGACCAACGTCGCGAACTCTAAACTGCGCGGTTTCGAGGTCGAGGTCTTCGCCAACCCGTCGGACGGGCTGGACCTGTTCGCCAATGTTGGTTTCACCGACACCGAGTTCGGCGCGCCGTCCGACCTCGTCGGCATCCTCGAAGACGCTACGTTCCTGACCGACTTAACGGGCTTGCAATTCCTGCAAGCACCGCGGTGGACGGCCGGCGTCGGCGGCCGGTACGTCCACGCGACGGGCTTATTTACAAACCTGCGCATTCGTTACACGGGCGACGCCTTTTCGACGATCCAGAACGACCCGAGCGGCGTGAACGGCCGCTCGACAATCGCCGATCTTATCGTCGGCTATGAAGGCGACTCGTTCACGGTGGAATTCTTTGCAGAAAACCTGTTCGACGATCGGTTCTTGACGTTGGATCCGCTTGCCGAACCGGACGGATCAATCGCGCAGGGCGCTTTCGCCGTGCCGGGCGCCCCGCAATTGTTCGGCGGGCGCATCACCGCCGAGTTCTAAGCACGCCGAACGGTTTGAGGAATTGAGCGGCGCGCTCTGTTGGGTTTAGGCGTCCGTTTCGTCTCGGTTCTGTTTATCGAAATAGCGCCGCCAAGACCGTCTGTAATGAAAAGCCTATCTGTATAAAGACTTTTCCGCTCCGGAATAAATCAGGCGGTTCGCATACCTCCGTCGCGGCGCCGGTAAGCTCAAGCTTAGCCCTCGTCGCGCCCAGCCGGTCGTCGCCGTCAAACTCTGCGACGGGGGTCATGCCGTCGCGAATGTAAGCCCGCGAATACACTAGAGAGCGGTTGCCGCCGATCGTGCGACGCGTGCGGCGTTACGCGTCCGGGCAGTGTGCGCCGGCTTCGATCCAGGCGGCCGTCAGCGCGCCGAACGTTTCCTGATCGCCGGGGGCCGGCGTTCGGCCTAGGCCCGGATCCCACGCCCAACCGACGAGGCCGTCCTCGGCGTGGTGCTCTAAGACCTCGTCGAGCGTACGCCCGCCGTTGAGATCGACGTTTTTGAGGTTGCGGCAGATCTCACTTTCGGACAGGCCGGTCCAGCCCATATCGGCGGGCGCGAGCGCCCATGGCGCGTGCCCCGGGATGGACCCCGACGCGCCGGCGTAGGCGACATTGTCGGCGCCGTGGCACGTCCCGCATTGCATCCCGACGACGCCCATGCCGAAGGCTTTCGGATCATCGACGCCCCGCGCGACGGGCGGTTGGTGCGGGCGCCCGTCGTCGCCTTGCAACGGACCGCCCGACCGCGGGTGGCAATTCATGCACCGCGGATGGGAGACGACTTTGAAGAGTTCCGAAAAGACGGCGCGCAAGCGCGCGGCCTCGTCGGCGATGTCGATGAAGGCGGCCGGCGTCGCGAGCCCTGCGACGATCAACGCCCCGCCCGCCGCCCCGCCCGCTGCATCGTCCGCCGCATCGCCGGCGGCGCCGTCATTGGCGGCCTCCGGGCGCGCCGGGTCTTCGGCGACGAAATCGCACGCGCCGATCGACAAGACGGCCGCAACGAGGATTACGGCGACGGGCGCGGCGACAAGACGGACACGCATGGAACCCCTCTCCTGCGAAGACTAAACGGCGCCGGCGCGCACGATCGGCAAGGTGCGGGGGGTTTCCCCGGTGAGGCGACGTAGCGCGTTCGCGGCGGCCGGCCCGATCGGCGGGACGCCCGGCTCGCCGACGCCGGTCGGCGGCGCGTCGCTCTCGATTATGGCGACGTCGACGTCCGGCATCTCGCCGATCCGGAGCATGCGGTACGTGTCCCACTTGGCTTGGTCGACGCGACCGCCGTCCGCCAAGGTGATTTCGTCGAACAGGATCGCGCCGAGGCCGAACCCGACGCCGCCTTCCATTTGCGCGGCGATGACGTTCGGATTGACCGCGACGCCGCAATCGACCGCACACCAGACTCTGTGGGCGCGCGGCGCGCCGTCTTCGATCGACATTTCCGCAATCTGCGCCACATAGGTGTTGAACGACTTGTGGACGGCGACGCCGAACGCCCGCCCCTCGGCGGGCTTGCGACCCCAGTCCGCCATTTCCGCCGCACGGCGCAACACCGCCGCATCGCGCGTGCGGTCGGCTTTCATGAGGGCGAGACGACCTTCGACCGGGTCCTTGCCGGCTTGTTGCAGCAATTCGTCGATCATCGTCTCCAAGACGTAGCCCGTATGCGTGTGGCCGACCGAACGCCACCAAAGTACGGGAACGGTCGTCTCCGGCATGCGCCCGGTCACACGAAAATTATCGATCCCGTAACACGTCTCATGCGCGCCTTCATGCGTGGTCGGATCAAGCCCGCCGTTGGGCATCAGAACCTGCTCAAAGCCCGTGCCTTTCACGAGCGACGGGCTGACGATGGTTTGGTCCCAACCGACGATCTCGCCGTTCTCGTCCAGGCCGGCCGAGACCTTATGCACCGTTAACGGACGATAATAGCCGCCGCGTACGTCGTCTTCGCGCGTCCAAACGAGTTTGACGGGACGTTTCTCGTCGAGGGCCTTCATAACCGAGGCGACCTCGGCCGCAAAATGCGACGACGGCGTTGCAAGCCGCCCGAACGAGCCGCCCGCGAACATCGTGTTCACTTTAACCTGCATGGGGCTTTCCAAGCCCAGGGTTTGCGCGATCACGCCTTGATCGAGCGTCTGGATTTGGCTGCCCATCCAGACTTCGACGCCGTCGTCCGTATACTCCGCAACGCCGTTCAACGGCTCCATCGGCGTGTGCGCCAGGAAGGGAAACCGATAGACGGCGTCGATGCGGGTTTGCGCGCCGGCGAGCCCCGCGGCCGCGTCGCCTTCGTCGGCTGCAGTCAGGCCGGGGCCTTCCGCCGCCATCGCCTCGTAATCGGCCATGATCTGGACGGTCGAGCGCTTTTCAGCGGCCGCCACGTTCCAGTTGACGACCAACGCGTCTCGCCCCTTCATCGCCGTATACGTATCGTCCGCATACACGGCGACGCCTTGTGGGATCTGTTTCACCGCGCGCACGCCCTCGACCGCGAGTGCGGCGGACGCGTCGAAGCTCTCCACCGTCGCCCCGAAAAGCGGCGGGTGCGCGACCGTTGCGACGAGCATGTTCTCGCGAAAAACATCCAGCCCGTAAGCCGTCGCCCCCGTCGTCTTGTCGGCCGTATCGAGCTTTGGAAGGTCGCGGCCGATCAGCGTGCGCTCCGAGGGGGCTTTAAGCGCGGGGTCTTCCGGCGGCTCCAATTGCGCGGCGGCGCCCGCGAACGCGCCGAAGCCCGCGTCACGGCCCGACGCCGCGTGCGACAGCCGCCCATCGGCAATTGCGATGTCGGCGCCGGGCACGCCCCATTCGGCGGCGGCGGCGGCCCTCAGCATCGCTTTGGCCTGGGCGGCGGCTTTGCGCATCGGCTCCCATGACGAGGCCATCGCGGTCGACCCGCCCGTCCCCTGGACGCCGAACAGCGCGTTGGCGTAGCGCCGCACGTCCGCGGGGGCCGTTTCCGCGCGCATTTGCGACCATCGCGCGTCCATCTCGTCGGCGACGAGCGTCGCAAGCCCCGTCAGGGGTCCCTGCCCGAACTCAATGTGTTTGACCAACACGGTGATCGTGTCGTCGGCCGCCACGCGAATAAACGCATTGATCACGGCGTCGGCCGGTGCGCCTTGTGCGGCGACGCGCCCGCCCGGCGGCAACGCCGCGCCGACGACGAGGCCTGTCGCGCCGGCGAGGAACTGGCGGCGGTCGGGAGCGGCGAACGGGACCGTCATCACACCGCCTCCGCTGCGTTCTTAATCGCATTGCGTATCCGCACATAGGTCGCGCACCGGCAAATGTTCCCCGCCATGGCGTTGTCGATGTCGTCGTCCGTCGGCTTTGGAACCTGACGGAGCAACGCCACGGCGCTCATGATCTGGCCGGATTGGCAATAACCGCATTGCGGCGTGTCGAGTTCGCGCCACGCGGCGCGGACCGCGTCAGCCTCGGGGCCGGCGACGCCCTCGACCGTCGTCACGCTCTGGCCGGCGATCGACCCGACCGGGGTGACGCACGCGCGACGCGGCATGTCGTTTACGTGAACCGTGCAAGCGCCGCATTGCGCCATGCCGCAGCCGTACTTCGTCCCGGTCGCGCGCGCCCCGTCCCGGATCGCCCACAACAGCGGCATGTCCGGCGCGACGTCGAGTTCGACGTCACGACCGTTAAGCTAAAAACGAACCATCGGCGTTCTCCCGAAAGCTGTAACGGCCGTACTCGTAAAGCGATCGAAAGCGTTCCGCCAGCCGCGTGGCAACAAAACATCCAATAATGATAATCATTATTATTACTTCCAACCGAAAGAATGAATGCCGAGCTATCACGAACAAAATTTTCGTTTCTTATTATTTGATTCTATCCATGATTATTTGACATGACCGCTGTCGGCAACCGTCGGCGAACTTGTATACAGCGGCGATATTTCGATGAGTGCGCTTTATTGCGGCGTTGCGGGGTCGCCTTGGCGGGTCGCGCGCCGCGCCGCCAACGCCGTGACGACGCCGGCGTGCGCGACCATCGGCGCGCGTTTTCGCCGTGACTCAGAAGCGCTGTCGCCAAGCGAGCGACGATTGTCTACGGTTCACCTCTGTTTGCGTTGCGGGGATCGCGATGGCTTCGACGTTGGACGGCGGTACGGGGGAGACGGCTGCATTCGCGGACGCCGCCCGACGGCTCGGGGGACTGGACGCCGCCGGGCGTAACGCCTTGATCGAGTCCGTACACGCCGAACTCGCCGACATCGCCGGCGCGCTCCTGCGGCGCGAATTTCGGCCGATCACGATGACCGCGGGCGATCTCGTCAATGAAGCCGTCGTCCGCCTCTTGCAAGCGCGCAAGCTGAAGGCGGAGGACCGCGCGCACATGCTGGCGCTTTCCGCGCGCATTATGCGTCGCGTCCTGATCGATGCGGCGCGCCGCAAACAGGCGAACAAGCGCGCCGCGCCTCAAGTCACGTTGACGCTCAGCAACGAACCCGGCGCCGCCGATTTCGACTTGACCGCGCTCGACGTCGCCTTGAGGCGTTTGACGGCGATCGATCCGAACCTCGCGGAGATCGTCGAGTACCGATATTTCGGCGGCATGACGGTCGAGGACGTGGCGCGGGCTAAGGGCGTGTCGGAAGCAACCGTCAAGCGGTCATGGCGCGCGGCGCGGGCGTGGCTGCGCGGCGCCCTCGCCGACGATCCCGCCGCCTCATAGAGCCGACGCGCCATGACGCTTCCGTCCGACGACGACGAACGCGCCGCCCTGGACCTCTTCCAGCGCGCGCTTGACGCTCCGTCTACGGATCGGTTGCGATTCATCGACGAGGCGCGCGACGTATCGCCTGCGGTCCGCGCACGCGCGGCCGCCTTGGCCGCCGCCGACAGCGCGAGCGACGACGCGCTGTTGACCGGCGGGGCGGTCGCTCGGCTCGTCGACATCACCGCGCCGGACCGCGTCGGTTCCTACAAAGTCGTGCGGCTGATCGGCGCCGGCGGCATGGGGGCGGTTTTCCTCGGCCGCCGCGACGCTGGCGACTTCGATCAAATCGTCGCCATAAAAGTCATCCGAAAAGGCCTGTTGAGCGACGCCGTCGTCGAGCGGTTCGAACGTGAACGGACGATCCTCGCATCGCTCACGCACCCGGGCGTCGCGCGTCTTTACGACGGCGGCGCCTTGCCCGACGGCTCGCCCTTCATGATCATGGAGTTCGTCGACGGGTCGCCCGTCACGACGTACGCCGACGCTAACTCGTTAACGCTCGCCGCGCGCGTGGCGCTCGTCGTCAAAGCGGCCGAAGCGATCGGCTATGCGCACCGCAACCTCGTCGTCCACCGCGACGTGACGCCCGCCAACGTGCTCGTCACGCGGGACGGCGAGGTCAAAGTTATCGATTTCGGGATCGCCCGTCCGTATGAGGACGAACCCGACGCCGACGATGCCGGCGCACGCTTCGACAGTCTCAGCCACACGCCGGGATTTGCCGCGCCGGAGCGGCTCGCCGGCGCGCGCGCGACGACGCTTGTCGACATATTCTCGCTTGGACGTCTCCTGGAGGCGCTGACGCGCCGGCAGGGCGGCGGGCGCGAGTTGCGCGCCATAATCGCCAAGGCGACGCGCGCCGACCCGGCCGACCGTTATCAATCCACCGATGACTTCATCCAGGATCTCCAGGCGTTGACGCTGGGCGAACCCGTCGACGCCTATGGCGGCGGCGTTTTTTATCGGTTTGGAAAATTCGTGCGTCGCCAACGCGTGCTCGCGGGCGCCGCGGCGCTCGCGTTTTTGAGCCTTACGGGCGGGCTCGCCGCGACGACGGCGCTTTATCAGCGGGCCGAAGAACAGCGGCGGGCCGCCGATACGCGGTTCTCGGAAGTGCGCGCGCTCGCGAGCTTCATGCTGTTTGAGCTTTACGATGATTTGGAAAAAGTGACGGGCGCGACGGCGTCGCGCGAGAAGATCGCCTCAAAGGCTCGGACCTACCTCGACTCTCTTTATAAGGACGAACGCGCCTCGCGCGCCGTTAGGTTGGAGGCCGCCGTCGGCGACAAGCGCCTGGCCGACATTCTCGGCAACCCGACAATCGCCAATCTCGGCCGGCGCGACGAATTCGAGCCCTTGCTTACTCGCGCCATCGCGCGGCTTGACGAACTCGACGCCGCGTCCCCTGACGATCCGGCGGTCCTGCGCGCGCTTGCCGACGCGCACTTTAGCCGCGCGATTTTTGAGTACATCGTCAAGGACAGCATGGTCGACGCCCACGAAGCCGCCAAGCAATCGGCGGCGCTTTACGGTCGTCTCGCCGAGGACGCCGGCCCAGCGTCGGACGAACGGCGTCTTTACATCCGGGCGTCGATGCTCTCCGGCCCGCCGCTTATTTGGGACGAAAAGAAGGCCGAGGGCGTCGCTATTCTTCGGCAAGCGCGCAAAGACATCATCGCGTACCGCGCCGAACGACCGGACGATCTCAAGGCGCTGCGCCTGCACGGCTCGACGCTGACCGAACTGGCGCGCGCGCTCGAACGCGCCGACGAAACGCCGGAAGATCCGGATGCGGAGATCTTGGAGATTTGGGACGAAGCCGTTTCGGCGCGCCGCGAG
>JBCCZS010000084.1:0-12662 GCA_039187035.1 Pseudomonadota bacterium
TATCAAACAGGCTTTGCAACAGAGAAACCTCCCGCTTTCCAAATCAGACGAGATTCTAGCCAGGTCGACTCCCTACTCTCCTCCAGCCAAAATCGCGGCGTCTTCAACACCTTCACGCGTCGCTCCTTTCCGCGTAGTCGTCTCGTCCATGGCCAATACGAAAGACGCATCGGCGAATGCAATGTGGGGCGGGCGTTTCGCCGCAGGTCCCGACGCGATCATGGAGGCGATCAACGCGTCGATCGACGTCGATAAGCGCCTGTGGCGCGAAGACGTCGCAGGCTCGAAAGCGCACGCCGCCATGCTCGCCAAGCAGGGCGTGATCTCCGCCGCCGACGCCGACGCGATCCGCGCGGGGCTCGACCAGATCGCCGGCGAGATCGAGGCGGGAACGTTCCCGTTTTCAGCCGCGCTTGAAGACATCCACATGAATATCGAAGCGCGCCTGAAAGCGTTGATCGGCGAACCCGCGGGCCGCCTGCATACGGGCCGCTCGCGCAACGACCAGGTCGCGACCGATTTTCGGCTGTGGATCCGGCGCGCCTGCGAGGACGCGGATGCGGCGCTCGCCGATCTGCAATCGGCGCTCGTGGAAAAAGCGGCGCGCCACGCGGGCGCCGTCATGCCGGGCTACACGCATCTGCAGACGGCCCAACCCGTAACATTCGGCCACCATTGCCTCGCTTATGTCGAAATGCTGGCCCGCGATCGCGGGCGTTTTGCCGACGCCCGCCGGCGGCTCAACGAGTGCCCGC
The DNA here is from genome assembly GCA_039187035.1 of Pseudomonadota bacterium. Taxonomy (GTDB): domain Bacteria; phylum Pseudomonadota; class Alphaproteobacteria; order Caulobacterales; family Parvularculaceae; genus JAJFFW01. The sequence goes on from JBCCZS010000084.1 coordinate 756, forward strand.
TCGGCGCGGCCGCCCTCGCCGGCACGTCATTACCCCACGACCGGGACGCCACCGCGGCGGACCTCGGGTTCGATCGGCCCACGGCGAATTCGCTCGACGCCGTTTCCGCCCGCGACTTCGCGCTCGAGGCGCTCGCCGCCGCATCGATCTGCGCGACGCACGTCTCGCGCCTCGCCGAAGAGATCGTTTTTTGGACGTCGCCGCATTTCGGTTTCGCGCGCCTGTCCGACGCGTTTTCGACCGGTTCGTCGATCATGCCGCAAAAGAAAAATCCGGATGCGGCCGAACTTGCGCGCGCCAAGGTCGGCCGCGTCGCGTCGGGCTTCACCGCGTTGTTGACGGTTATGAAGGGTCTGCCGCTCGCTTACTCAAAAGACATGCAGGAAGACAAAGCCGCGACCTTCCAGTCGTTCGACGATCTAGCGCTCGCGTTGGCGGCCATGGCCGGCATGGTGCGTGATTTGACGATCGACACGAACGCGATGCGCGCCGCCGCCGGGGCCGGCTATTCCACCGCGACCGATCTCGCCGACTGGCTCGTGCGCACGCTCGGCACCCCATTTCGCGACGCGCACCACGTGACGGGCGCGGCGGTCGCCCTCGCCGAGGCGCGCGGCGTCGGCCTCGACGCATTGACGCTCGCGGACCTGCAAGGCTTTGAGCCTCGCATCACGGACGACGTGTTTTCGGTCTTGAGCGTCGAGGCGTCAGTCGCCTCGCGCACCTCGTACGGCGGCACGGCCCCCGCCAACGTCGCCGCGCAAGCGCAAATCTGGCGAGATCGCCTCGCCGCAACGAAAGCCTGACCCGATGAGAGCCCTCGCCCTCCTCCTCGCCGCCGCGCTTGCTTTATCCGCCTGCGGAAAGAAGTCGCCGCTGCGCCCGCCGCCGCCGCCGCCGCCGCCCGAAGAAGACGCGTCCGCGTAGCGCGCCATGCACCATTTCACCTACAAAGACGGCGTTCTTAATGCGGAGGACGTGAGCCTCGCCGCCATCGCCGACGCGGTCGGGACGCCGTTCTATTGTTATAGCGAGGCGACGTTCCGCCGGCATTTCCGCGTCTTTCGCGACGCGTTCGGGGATCTCGACCCGCTGGTCGCTTATTCAGTGAAAGCCAATTCCAATTTGGCGGTGTTGCGCGCGCTCGCCTCGGAAGGCGCCGGCGCGGACGTCGTCTCCGGCGGCGAGCTGGCGCGCGCCCTTGCGGCCGGCGTCCCGGCCGACAAGATCGTTTTCTCGGGCGTCGGAAAAACGCGTGACGAAATGGCCGCCGCGCTTGCGGCCGGCATCGCGCAATTCAACGTCGAATCCGAACCCGAACTCGACGCCCTCAACGCCGTCGCGCAGTCCGCCGGCGCGCGCGCGCCGGTCGCAATGCGCGTCAATCCGGACGTCGCCGCCGGCGGGCACGAGAAAATTTCGACGGGCAAGGCCGAAGACAAATTCGGCGTCCCCTGGGAGCGCGCCCGGGACATCTACGCCCGCGCGGGCGCCATGGACGGGATCGAGATCGTCGGCGTCGACGTCCATATCGGCTCGCAGATCTCGGACCTCGCGCCCTTCGAAGCGGCGTTCACGAAAGTCGCCGACTTGGTGCGGACCTTGCGGGCGGACGGCGCGACGATCGCCCAAGTTGATCTCGGCGGCGGGCTTGGCGCGCCCTATCGCGACGGCGGCGCGACGCCGCCCCACCCGGATCAGTATGCGGACTTAATCCGCAGGATCGCCGCGCCGCTCGACGTGAGACTAATCTTCGAACCCGGCCGCATGATCGCCGCAAACGCCGGCGTGCTCATCGCGCGCGTCGTCTACGACAAGCCCGGCGAGTCGCGGCGCTTTTTGATCCTCGACGCCGGCATGAACGATCTTTTGCGCCCCGCGCTCTACGATGCCTTCCATGAAATCCGCCCTGTCGCCGAACCGGACGCCGCCGCGCCGACGATCGCCTACGACGTCGTCGGACCCGTTTGCGAGACCGGCGACCGATTTGCGGTCGAGCGCGCGCTTGCGCCGCTTGGCCCGGGCGACCTCGTCGCCTTTATGAGCGCCGGGGGCCTACGGCGCCGTCCTCGCCTCGCAGTACAATACCCGCGCGCTCGTGCCGGAAGTCATGGCGCGCGGGTCCGAATTCGAAGTCGTCCGCAGGCGGCCGACCTTCGACGAGATGATCGCGCTAGAAACCGCCTGACCGACGCGAGCCGGACGATGCCCAAAGCCAACGCCTTCGAACGCCGCTTCTTTCAGATCACGCGGCTGTTTACGCTGATCGGGATCGTCTCTTCGCTGGCCGGCGCGGTCTTGATGTTTTATCTGGGCGCGCAGAACACGGTCGACGCCTTTTTGGCGCAGCTCGGCGCGGCGGACGCCGGCGGCAAGGATCTGCCCGCAGACGAGTTCACGATCATCAGTCTGATGCTCGCCCTCGACCGGTTTTTGATCGGCGTCGTTTTTCTCTTCTTCGGATACGGCGTCTACGGTCTTTTCGTGCGCCCCGACCGCGATTTTCGCGAACTCGGCTTGCCGGACTGGCTGCATGTCGACCAAATCGGCCAACTGAAACAGACGCTCGCCGAAGTGATCGTCATCGTCCTGTTCGTTCTGTTTTTGCGCGTCGCGCTGGAGGCCTTCCATGGCGAGGAAACGGCGGTCACGCTCGGTGAGATCGGGCGCTTTTTGATGCTGCCGGTCGCGATCGCGCTGTTGGCGGGCTCGCTACGCCTCGTCGAATTACACCCGAAGCCGCGCCAAAACGCCGACCCGGCCGCACGCCGAGCGCCGCGCGCGTACGATCCCGACGCGCCGTAGCGCGTCAGGCGTTGAAGAGCCTTGCGGCGACGTCCGGATTGCCTTTGCGCCACATCACATTGTCCATCAAATAATGATGCACATTGATGAACGCCCAAACGATGATCAGGAACACCGCGGCGCCGAGCGCGGCTTTTCCGTAATCGGTCGCCATCGAGAGCGCGACGGGCGCGCCCCAAAACCCCGCAAGGCCGATGACGGCGGCGAGCGCGTAAAAGACGGCGACGCGTTTCACCGGCGAGCGCCCTTCGGCGTTGGCGTCGGCGTCGGCGTTGAACTCGTTCAATTTGTATCGCCAGACGACCGTCATGTATTGGAGCGAATGAAACGCCGGAACGAACGCGAAATAAACGATGTTCACGTCACGGAATAACAGCCAGGGGTAGAGCGAGGCGGCGTACGCAACGAGGCCGTTCCATGCGGGGGGCGTGCGCGTGACGGCGAGCCGCCGCACGCCGGCCGCGAGAACGCCCATGAAGCTCGCCGCGGCCGCGGCGATCGACAGATGAAAGAGCGGCTCGGGAATGGCGAAGACGGGGATGTTCAGCCCCCAGAAATCGCGCGCGTCGAGGGTCACGTTGAGGTAGATCCAAGCGCAGATCCACGTCGCATAGCCGTTGACGAGCAGGATCTTTTTTTCCGTACCGGAATAAAATCGTTTCTTCAGGACGGCGTCGAGCATGGCCATGCCGTAGCCCTGTTTGACGTAATGCCAGCCGACGAGGAAGAACATGACGTTTACCATGCCCGCCAGCATGGCCGCGCTCTGGATCGCGTAGGCGAGGGAAAACGCGGCGGCCAGGCCGACCGGCGCGACGACGCCCGCAAACCAGTAGCGCGCGCGCAAGCCCGGCGCATACCCGCGCCCGCGCAACTTGTCGGGAAAGTTCGCGTAGAAGATCTGATAGGAGTGCGCGAAATGCGGGTGGTTGATGACGTGCGCCAACCACATCGCCCCGACCAGCGCGCCCCCATACATCGTTTCGGGATCGAGAAAGACGGCGGCGAGGACGAGCGCGATCAGCGATCCGCCGCCGAGCCCCAAAAAGTCGATCACCGGCGAATGAAGCCAACCGGCGCGCGCTTGCAGCGATAACCGGGGCGTCTGACGCGGCGCCTCGAAAGTGTGTGCGACCATGGCGTTCTTGTGGCGCAGAGCCGTGAACGACGCATGAAAAACGCGGTGAAATCCGTGAATTCAGACGCTCGCCGGCGCCGGCCTCGCCGCTAGAGCGCCGGATGACCACATTGGATCGAGTAAAGACCGGCTCAGGCGCTCAAAACAAAAAATCTAGAGCGTCGGGCGCATCAGGCGACCCGTCGAATGACGATCGAGCCGGCCGAATAGCCTGCGCCGAACCCGGAGATCACGCCGATATCGCCGGCGACGAAATCGCCGCGATGCTTATGAAAGGCGATAATCGAGCCGGCCGACGAGGTGTTCGCATACTCGTCGAGGATCACCGGCGCTTCCTCGCGGGTCGCGTCGCGCCCGAGCACCTTGCGCACGATCATCTCGTTCATGTTGAGGTTCGCCTGGTGCAGCCAGAAGCGCTTCACCGTTTCCGCACCGATCCCGAGATCGCCCAGATGCTCTAAGATCATCGCGCCGACCATGGGCGAGACGTCTTTGAAAACGCGACGGCCGTCTTGGCGAAAGAGCTTGTCCGTAAACGGAGAGGACTGGTCGTCCGCCGCCGCGCCGGTTTCGCGTTCGCACCGGTTTAGGAACCCGAAATTGTTGCGGATATTGTTGGAAAACTCGGTCTTCAATCGCGTGCCGAGGATCTCGAAGGCCTCGCCGATCGGATCGCCGCCGACCCGCTCCAAAATCACCGCGGTCGCCACGTCGCCGAAAATGAAGTGGCTGTCTCGGTCGCGGAAATTGAGGTGCGCCGTGCAGATCTCCGGATTGACCATCAAAACGCGGCGGGCGCCGGCGCGGATGAGCCCGCGGGCCGTTTCGATGCCGAAAGACGCGGACGCGCATGCGACGTTCATGTCGAACGCAAAGCCGCCGACGCCGAGCGCCGCCTGCACCTCGACCGCGACCGCCGGATAGGCCCGTTGCATGTTCGAGGCGGCGCAGATGACCGCGTCGATGTCGCCTGCGCTGAGATCGGCGGCTTTCATTGCGTCGCGCGCGGCGTGCACCGCCATTTCCGCCAGGATCGAGATCGCGCCGTTATCGCGCGGCGCGAATTTCGGCGCCATGCGCTGCGGGTCCAAAATGCCGTCCCGATCCATCACATAGCGGGCTTTGACGCCGGACGCTTTCTCGATGAAGGCCGCCGAAGACGGCTGCAAAGCGGGGATTTCACCCGCTTCGATCGCCGCCCGGCGCTCGGCGTTGAACGCCTCGACGTAGGCGTTGAAGGCGGCGACGAGTTCGTCGTTGGTAATGGAATGGGGCGGCGTGAATAGGCCCGTCGCGACGATGCGGACGTCGGCGGCTTCGCCGGTTGAAGGCGCGCTCATAAGATCAGCTTTCGCTCTTTGTCGCTGGCGGCGCTGTCCGCCGCACGCTTCTTTGGCGGCGCTTTCGGCCGCGGGATGATCGGACCATGCGCCGTCGTCCGCGCCTTGGCAACAAACGGGCGCCGCCGCTCACGGCGACGTGCGCCGGCCGCGCTCGGGGCGCGCCGAGGCAAGACTTTGACAATAAATTCCCGCTTTTCATCGACAAGGCGTGCCGCGCGCGGCGTATACACGGGCGCGGGCGCGGCGAAGGAGCGAGCGATGAAAGCGTTGTTTCTAGAATACGGGCCGTTCTCGCACGTCAACGACAAGGTGTTGCCGGAACTCAAGGCCGCCGATCCGTCGATCGAATGGCGCGTGCACCGCATTCGCGACATGGTCATGAAACGCCCGACGGCGCTGGCGCGCGCCGGCCTTGAAGCGACGCTGCGCCGCCCTGTCGCCGTCGCCAAACGCGCGGGGCTCGAAGGCCTCGCCTTCCGCACGGTCGCCGCCTGGGACGCGATGACCGCCTGCGCCCAAGAAGTGATCGCGCAAAACCCGGACATCGACTTTGTTCTAGAAACGCAAACGCTGTTCAACGGGCGCGCGGCGGGCAAACCGTTCTTCATCTTCACCGACCACACGCACATGGCGAACCTCTATTTCGACGCCTACGATCCGGCGAACCAGGCGCCGCGCGCGTGGATCGCGCGCGAAAAGGCCTGTTACGCGCAAGCCGACCGGGTGTTCGTTTTCGCCAACCACGTCTCGCGATCCCTGGTCGAGCATTACGGCCTGTCGCCCGACCGCGCGCCGCATGTGGGCTTGGGCTGGAACGCGCAAACTTCCGACATCGTGCGCGAGCGCCCGCCCGGAGCCGGCCGGCGCATTCTCTTCATCGGCATCGACTGGGAGCGCAAAGGCGGCCCCGTGCTCGTCGACGCGGTGACGAAGTTGCGCACGGACGTTCCGGACGTTGAACTCGTGATCGCCGGGGCGAACCCCGATCTCGACCCGGCCGTCGCGACGGTGCTCGGCCGCATCCCGCTTGAGCGCGTGCGCGAGGAAATGGCGAAGGCGGACGTCTTTTGCATGCCGTCTAAGATCGAGCCCGCCGGCGCGGTCGGCCTTGAATCGCTCGCGGCGGGCCTGCCGGTCGTCTTGCCGGCGCTCGGCGGCTTTCTCGATTACGTCAAAGACGGCGAGACCGGCTGGCTCTTCAAACCGGGCGACGCCGACGCGTTGACGGCCGCCCTCAAGGACGCGTTTTCGCACCCCGAGCGGCTCGCCGAGATGGGCCGCAAGGGCCGCGCGTCCGTTCTCGGCTATTACGGCTGGGACAAAACGGCCCAACGTATGCTCGAGCACATCCGCCGCGACGTCCGCGCCAAAGCGGCCTAAAGCGTCGGCGCTTTGTCTTGAAGCAATCCGACGCTCGAGTTTTTTTGTTTTGAGCGCCTGAGCCGGTCTTTAACGGATCCAAGGGGATTATCCCGCGCTCTAACGCGCCAGGCGCGCGACCTCGGCGTGGCGCGGACACGAGACTTCATGGTCGTTGACCATGCCGACCGCTTGCATGAAGGCGTAGACGATCACGGGGCCACAAAACTTAAAGCCGCGCTTCTTTAGGGCTTTCGACAGGGCCTCGCTTTCGGCGGTCTTCGTCGGCGCGTCCCGATAGTCGACCCACGCGTTCACGATGGGCGCGCCGTCGACGAAATCCCACAACACGCCGGCGAACCCGTCAGAGACGGTTTCCATAATCTCTAGGAATGCTTGCGCGTTGCCGATCGTTGCATCGATTTTGCTCTTTGAGCGGATAATCCCCGCATCGGCCAAGAGCGTCGCTTTTTTCTTGGCGCCGTAGCGCGCGATCTTCTCCGGGTCGAACCCGTCGAACGCGGCGCGGAAATTGTCGCGTTTGCCGAGGATCGTCCGCCAGGAAAGACCCGCCTGAAAACCGTCGAGGATCAGCTTCTCAAACAGGGCCCGATCGTCATATTCCGGGACGCCCCATTCTTCGTCGTGATACTGACGATAAAGCGGGTCGTCGAGCGGGGCCCATAGGCACGAGGCGTTCATGCGCGCGCCGCCGGAATCGCGTCGACCGGGCCCTCGCCATCATGCCGGCTCGCCCGATCGCTCATGCGGTCTCCAGATAGTCCGGCGTTATCAGCCGGACGGGGCCGCCGTCCGCGGTCGTCTCGTCGTCCTTTTCGCGGGCGGCGGCGAGGCGGTCGAGGCGGACGAGGGCGAGCGCGCGGTCGGCGTCGGCGCCGAGGACCGTGCCGACGCTCGCCGCGCCGGCGAGGATCGCCGCACCGGGCGCAAGCGGCGCCCGCCCCTCGACGATTAGGGCGCGCTTGCGGACATCGCCTTTGCGCTTCATGCGGCTTGCGACTTCCTGGCCGACGAAACAGCCTTTCTTGTAGTCGACGCCGCACAGCGCGTCGTAATTGACGTCCAGCGGGAAGACGTCCTCGGGGCCGAAATCCCCCATCTCCGGAACGCCGAGCCGATAGCGATGCGCGCGGTAGGCGGCGGCCGCATCCGGCGCCGACGGATCGGCGCGATCGACCCGGCGCGCGCCGAGCGCCGCAAGACGCGGGTCGGCGGGCGCGGCGCCCGGCTCGGCCGACCAATAAACCCCGAGATCGGCCCGCGGCTCGATCGTGACGTCCGCCCGCAATTTGTAGAGCGTTATGCGCTTGGCGAGAGCGGCCGCGCTTTCCTGCGTGACGTCGACGAACAAACCGCCGTCGCCGTCCGGGACGAGATGAAAGTCCGCGATGATCTTACCCTGTGGCGTCAAAACCGCTGAGAACGCCGGCCCCATGCCGGGTTCGACGCGTTGCGTGACGACGCCGTTCAAGAGCGAAAAGACGTCCGCGCCGCGCAGATGGATCACGGCGCGGTCGGTCAACAGCGCAAAGCCTTCGGTCATGCGCGAGGGCATAGCGCCCCGCGCGCGCGCCGTCACCCGCCCTCGCCCGACCTCAGGCGCTTTCTCGTCAGTCGTTAGCGGGTTGATTGGGGTTGCGCTCGTTGGCGACGACCCGAAATCGCAGAACCCCTTCGGCGCCGGACCGGCGACAAATTCGCGCCGTGGTGTAATTTACTGACGTCTCACAAAACCTGCGACGGCCCCGCCGTCGCCAAACCATTTCGGGAGCTGCGCCGCGATGACCACCTACGACCTCGTCCTGAAGGGCGGAACCGTCGTCAATCATGACGGCGAGGGCCTGCGCGACGTCGGCGTGAAGGACGGCAAGATAGCCGCGATCGGCGCGATCGCGCGCGAGGCGGCGGGCGAGGTCGTCGACTGCGCCGGCCTGCACGTGCTCCCGGGGATCATCGACACGCAGGTGCACTTCCGCGAGCCCGGTCCAACGCATAAGGAAGATCTGCATACGGGCTCGAAAGCGGCGGTCCTCGGCGGCGTGACCGCGGTCTTCGAGATGCCCAACACCAACCCGCTCACGGTGACGGCCGACGCTTTGCAGGACAAGCTGGACCGGGCGGCGGGCAAAAAAGACCACGCGGGGATGTACTGCGACCACGCCTTTTTCATCGGCGGCACCCACGACAATGCGCGCGACCTTCCTGAACTCGAACGCTTGCCGGGCGTGTGCGGCGTGAAAGTGTTTATGGGCGCCTCGACCGGCGATTTGCTCGTCGCCGACGACGACGGCGTGCGCGCCATCTTGGAGAACGGGCGCCGGCGCGCCGCGTTCCACTCCGAAGACGAGTACATCTTGCAGGAAAACAAAAGCCTTCGACGCGCCGGCGACTGGACCTCCCACCCGGAAGCGCGCAGCGTCGAAGCGGCGCGACGCTCGACCGAACGCCTGTTGCGCCTTGCGCGCGAGACCGGTCGGCGCATCCACGTCCTACATATTTCGACGGCGGACGAAATCCCCATGCTCGCGGCCAACAAAGACCTCGCCACCTGCGAGATCCTGCCCCAGCACCTCACGCTCGAAGCGCCGGAATGCTACGAGCGCCTCAAAGGCTATGCGCAAATGAACCCGCCGGTGCGCGACGCGCGCCAGCGCGCGGCCTTGTGGCGGGCCGTGCAGGAGGGCGTCTTCGACGTCATGGGCACCGACCACGCGCCGCACACCCGCGAGGAAAAAGACAAGCCCTACCCCGTCTCGCCCTCCGGCATGCCGGGCGCGCAGACGGTCGTCGCGGTGATGCTCACCCATGTCGCCGAGGGGCGCCTGACGTTGATGCGTTTCATCGACCTTATGTGCCACGGCCCGCAACGCGTCTTCGGGATTGCGGGCAAGGGCCGCCTCGCCGTCGGCTACGACGCCGACTTCACCGTCGTCGACTTGAAGCGCACGCAAGCGATCCGCGACGCCGACATGGCGACGAAGAGCGGCTGGACGCCTTATGACGGGATGACGGCGACGGGTTGGCCCGTCGGCACGATCATCCGTGGGCGGCGCGTGATGTGGGACGGCGCGCTCACCGAGCCGCCGCAGGGCGCGCCGGTCGCCTTCGCGTAAAGCGCCGGCGAGCGGCCGCGACGAATCCGGCGCGCACGCGCCCTTCGTTCACCCCGCGATCGAGCGCAACGTCAAATCGCGGAGCGTGACGATGCCGGCGACTTTGCCGGCGTCCAAGACGAGGGCGCGCGTCAACCGAAACCGCATCAACAGCCGCACGGCGTATTTCACGTTCATGTCGGCGTGCACCGTGACCGCGGGCTTGTTCATGATCTCATAGACGTTGACGCGGTCCGGCGGGCGGTCTTCGGCGACGATTTTCTCGGCGATGTCGTGGATGGCGAGCAGGCCGAATTCGTCGCCGTCGTAGCGTTTGTCGACGACGAGCGAGGAGATCTTGTTGTCGCGCAGGAGCCGCACGGCTTGGGCGACCGTCGCCAGGCCGTCGACGACGATCGGATTGGGGCTCATCACGTCGCGCACGCGCACATAGGGTTTGGCCGGCCCGTCGGCGCTCGCCGGATGGTGGCCGTGCGGATCGGCGTTCGGCGTGTCGGCGGCGTCGGTCATAGCTGGTCTCCGATCTCGCGCTGTATGTTCTCGATCTGATTGCGCAGGCCGACGGCGTCTTCGATGTCGATCTGGAAGGCGACGCCGGCGCCGTGGTCTTCGTCGAAGCGGCCGGCCCGGCCGATCGCTTCCAAAATGCCGCGGCTCAAATGCTCTTCCACGAGGAACAAGACGACGTCGCGCTGGCCTTCGAGCGTCAGGCCGAAGAACGTCTTCTTCGGGTTTAGCCCCTCGCCCCGCGCGGCCGTGATGGTGGTCGAGCCGGTCGCGCCCTCTTGGCGCCCCGCTTCGATGACGTCGTCGGTCTTCTCGTCGGTGACGAGCGCGACGATGAGTTTGAACTTCACGGTTCGCTCCTTTCGGCGGCCGAGGCGGCCTGCGATCGCGCCTGACGGGCCGCCCACCAGGCCGAGCCCTGCGCGTACCCCATGACGGTGATCATGGGAAAGAGGCTTGCGAGCGCAATGAGGCCGAACCCGTCAAGAAGCGGCGAGCGGCCGGGGACGGTCGAGGCGAGGCCGAGACCGAGCGCGGTGACGAGCGGGACGGTGACGGTCGACGTCGTCACGCCGCCGGAATCATAAGCGAGCGGGATGATTTCCTTGGGCGCGAAAATTGTTTGCACGACGACGACCGCGTAACCGATCATCATGTACACATGGAGCGGCGTGCCGGTGACGATGCGGAAAGCGCCGAGCGCGATCGACGCCGCGACCCCGATCGCGACGGCGATCCGGAGCGCGAACGCTTTGACGGCGCCGCCCGACGCTTCGTCGGCTTTCAGCGAAACCGCGATCAAAGACGGCTCGGCGATCGTCGTTGAAAAGCCGATCGCGGCGGCGAAAAGATAGACCCAGTAATAGCGCAGCCACGCGCCCTCGCCCGTGATCTCCGCCGCGCTTGCGTCTTCGCCGAAAACGAAAGCGGGCGCCGTCAGCTGCTCGGCCATCGTCGAGCCGAGCGGGAAGAGCGCTTTTTCCAAACCGACGAGAAAAAGCGCGAGGCCGACGAGCACGTAAAGAAAGCCGACGAGAACCTGCTTTAAATGCGGGATCGGTTTGCGCAGAACCGCAAGTTGAAAGAAGGCGAGGATCGCCGCGATTGGCGCGACGTCTTTGATCGTCGCGGCGAAGACCCCGAGAAGTTCGAGAACAACGCCCACGGACTAAACGACCATACCGTAAAGCAGAACGAAGAGGATCGGCGTCAAACTCGCAAACGCAATGAGGCCGAACCCGTCGATCAGCGGATTGCGCCCCTTGATGACGGTCGACAGGCCGATCCCGAGCGCGGTGACGAGCGGTACGGTGATGGTCGACGTCGTCACCCCGCCTGAATCGTAGGCGATGCCGATAATCTCGCGCGGCGCGAATTGGGTCAGCGCGACGATCATAACATAGCCGCCGATGATGAAGAACTGGATCGGCCAACCGAGCATGATGCGCAACACGCCGATAATGAGCGCGCAGCCCACCGAAACGGCGACCGTGTAGCGCAGGCCGAGGGCGTATTGCGCTTGCGCCTCTTCGCCGCCGACGAGGTCGCCCGCCGCCGCGTTGACGGCGGCCGCCTCGCCGGCGACCGCGATGAGGGCGGGTTCGGCGACCGTCGTGCCGAA
>JBCCZS010000085.1:0-12638 GCA_039187035.1 Pseudomonadota bacterium
ACCTCAAAATCGGCCTGAATGATGACAGAGAGCGTCTCTACAAACGTATCGATGCGCGTGTACTTCAAATGCTAGAGGATGGCCTGGAAGAAGAAGTTAAAGCTCGTCTCGTAGTCCTTGATGAACTCCTGACCGAAGCGCGCCGCCATCGTGACGTTGTGGTTGTTCACGAACTGCGTCGGGGCGAGAACCGGCTGGTTGATCTCCGCAACCGCAAGTTCCTCAAAGTTCGACGTCGCTTGCGAACTCGTCGTCGGGCTGACGTCCTTCGCCGAGGTGAAGGCGTAACCCATAGTCAGGTCGAACCGGCTCGGCACGCCGAAGAGCGGCGAGTCGTATTCCCAGCCTTTATTGAAGATCGCCGAGAACGACGTCGATCCGCCCTGCTCGCCGCGACCGCGCACGTTCGTTAGGAGGATGTCCTGGTTGCCGGTGCGCGACACGCACGCGTCGGTGACGTTGTTGAAGCGGGGATTGTCCGGCTGGCCGTTGAAGGTGGCGTTACAGCCGGCGTTCAACGGGTCGATCGATTCGAAAATGCTCCGACCGTCCGGGGCCGTGCCGACCGGCGACAAGGCGATGTCGAGGAAGACCGGCGCGTTGCGGCGACGCGTGTGGATCACGTCGAGGTCGACCCGCCAATCGTCGAAGAAGCCGCCTGCGGCGCCGCCGAAATCGGTGAAGTGCGTCAGGCCGAAGCTGCCGCGAACGACCGACGGGATCTCAAAGTTCGGATCGATCGCGTCGACGCGACCGAGGCCTTGGCTCGCCTGCGATTGCTGTTCGTCGAGCACGCACTGCGGGATACCGGTGAAGCCGTTTGCGTCGACGACGGTGAGCTGTTCCGGCGGACAATCGATGCGCGAGGTGCGCACGTCCGCGAGGCCGCCGCCGAAGTTCGAGAACGTGTTGGAGAACCAAACCGTCGGATCGGAGCCTGAAAAGATCCCGGCGCCGCCGCGGAACGTCGTGGTCCCGAAGAGCGTGTCGCCCGCGTCATAGTTGAACGCGAAGCGCGGCAGAATGACGTCGAGATTGCCGAACTCGAAGGAGTTCGAGAAGCCGTAGCGATCAACGAACGCTTGGTTTTCGCGCGGCACGTCGCCGGAAGCGTACCAGTCGTATCGCAGGCCGAGCGTCAGGGTCAGGGCCTCGGTGAATTGCCATTCGTCTTGGATGTAGAGCGTGTGGATCGAGCGCGAGAAGTTCGCGGCGGCGTCGTTGATGTCGCCCGAGAAAGAGCCGTTGGCGCGAACGGACGACGCAACGCCCGCGCGCAAGTCGTCCACCGAGTTGAAGACGAATTCGCCGGTGGCGCGTGCGGCGAAGAGGTTGAAGACGTCGAGCTGGTTCAACTCGTAGCCCGCCGTCCACGTGTGAGCGCCCGCGACATAGTCGATCTTGGCGCGGATCTGATCCGTTTGCGTGCGCAGATCGTTCGCGGAGCGGAAAATGCCCGGCCCGTTTTGAATAACGCCGTTATCGTCGTCTTCGACGCCAAAGGACAGATCATTGATCAAGAACGTCGGGATCGGGTTGGCGCTTTGCGCCTCGCCGCCGCCGACGGGGCCTTGAAGGTCTTGGTTGTCAAACCGCGAGATACGAATCTCGGACGACAGATTGTCCGTCCACTGTGAGAAGAGACGCGCGGAGTACTGTTCGGCTTCGGTGCCTTCGATCTCGAACGTATTGCCGAAAATGAACTCGGCGCCGCCGTCCGGTTCGGTGTTGCTCTCGCGAACCCGCAGATAGGTCGATTCAAGACGGTGATTGTCGTTGATCTGCCAGTCGATGCGGCCGAAAATCCGGCGCGAGTCTTCAGGCAGGACCGTGGCGATGCCGCCGGAATCAAAGCCGTAAACGTCGCGGAGAATGTCGCTGACTTCGTTGATCTGCGCCGTCGTCAACGTACCGACCGGATTGGCGAAATTGCCGTCGATCGGGCCGTTGTTGACGATGTCGCCGCCGTCTTTGACCTCTTCATACGATACGTAGAAGAACAATTTGTCTTTGATGATCGGACCGCCGACCGAGGCGCCCCAGTTCCAGTCGCGGAACTCGTCGCCGCCGACATTGCGGCCTTCGAGCGTTTGTCCCGTCAGTCCGGACGAGTTGAAGACGCCGAACGCCGAGCCGTGAAATTCGTTCGTGCCCGACTGCGTGACGACGTTGACGTTACAACCCGTGAATTGGCCGTACTCGACGTCGAACGGCGAGAACTCGACCGCGGTTTCACGAATGGAATCAAACGGCAGCGGGAACGAGTTCCGCGCCGGGAAGCCGGACGCGTTCAGACCGAACGGGTCGTTCGCCTGGATGCCGTCGATCGTCAGCGAGTTGAAGCGGTTGTTGCCGCCGACGCATGAAATGTTGTCGTCGTTCGTGCCGTCGATGACGACGCGCGGGTCAATCCGAATGACGTCGCGAATGTCGCGAGAAATGGACGGCAGGGCCTGGATCGTGTCCAAGCCGAACGTGGAGTTGGGGCCGATCGCGACTTGCGCGACATTCCGGCGGGTAGCGGTGACGACGATCTCGTCGGCTACGGCGCCGGCGGAAACGCTTTCAAGGTCGATGTTCAAAACGCTCGCCGCCCCGATCGACGCGATAATGCCGTCGATCCGCTGGCCGCGGTAGGACGGCGCCGCGATCGACACCGTGTACGGACCGCCGGACTGAAGGTTGCGCGCCGAAAAGGCGCCCGTCGCGCCGGTCGTGATCGTGCGCGCGGCGCCCGTCCGCGTGTCGACCACGGTCACCTCGGCGCCGGAAACGGGCGCGCCGGCTTCGTCGCTGACGACGCCGCGAATTTCTGCGGTGATTTGTTGGGCGTAAGCGTACGGCGCCGTCGCCGCCGCAATCGATGCGACCGCGGCGCTCGCGGTCAGTAATCTGAGCATTTTCATTGAAGGTCCCCGGATTTCGACTGCCGCGAAAATTTCGCGCAGCGTTCACCCGGTAATCTTGCAGTGCAACATTACGTTGACCGTTTTGTTTCAGTTTGAAGACGAAACGGCTTCAGTTCCGTGACGGCCTGTTGTTGCAGATTTTACTCAGATGACTGAATGTAGAGCCCTAGAATAAACGCTTAGAAATTTGAATTTTCGGGAATATCTATATCGCGCCTTATCATCGCGCGAAGCTGTTCCGAATGTGCCGGCCACGGATAAATGCGTACTACATGCGCTCAGGACGTGCTATGCCGAGCAAATCGAGACAATGGTCCAATTGACGGCCGGCCGTCTGCGTCAAGGCAAGCCGCGCGCGCCGGCGCGGCTCGTCGGCCTCGTCGACAATGCGGTCTGCGGCATAGAATTTCGAGAAGGCTTGGGCGAGCGTATACGCATGGTCGCACAGATGGTGCGGCGCGCGTTTCGCGTGGGCTTGGCGCATCGCCTCGGGATAGGCCAGCAAAACCAAAGCGAGGTCGCGTTCAGCGGGCGTCGCAACGGATAAGTCGGCGACGTCGTGGGTCGCGCCGCGCGCATCCGCCTTTCGCAAAACCGAGCGAACCCGCACGCCGGCATAGAGGAGATAGGGGCCGGTCTTGCCTTCAAAGGCGAGGAAGCGGTCGAGATCGAACACGTAATCGGTCGTCCGCTGGTTGGAGAGGTCGGCGAATTTCAACGCGGCGACGCCGACGGCGCGTGCGGTCGCGGCGCGCGCATCGGCGTCGAGATCGGCGGCGAGGCCGTTTTGCGCCAGGCGCTCGTCGGCCCGGGCGGTGACGAGATCGATAAGGTCGCGCAATTTCAGAACGCCGCCCTCGCGCGTCTTGAAGGGTTTGCCGTCCGTTCCCTGCATCGTCCCGAAGCCGAGATGCTCAAGGCGGTCTTCGGCGCAATAGCCGGCGGCGGCCGCCACGCGGAACACTTGCTCGAAATGCAAGGCCTGGCGGTTGTCGACGACGTACAGCATGCGGTCCGGCGCGATCGTCCGTGACCGGTCGACGATCGTCGCGACGTCGGTCGCGTGGTACCCGACGGCCCCTTCCGAATTCACGATCATCGCCGGCGGGACGTCTTTTTTGTCGCCGTCGCGCGCGACGCGGACGATCTGCGCGCCGTCGGAAACCTCGAGCAAGCCTTTCGTTTGCAAATCCTCAAGAAGGTCCGCAATGAGCGGATCGGCGTCGGACTCGCCTTTCCACAAATCGAAAGAAACACCGAGATCGTCGTAATTCGCGCGCATCGACGCGACCGACAGATCGACGAATCCGCGCCAGAGCGCGCGATAACCGGCATGACCGTCCTGCAGCGCTTTCGTCGCCTTGCGCGCGCGGTCGGCCCGGTCGGGGTCGGCTTTGCAGGCGGCCGACGCGGCCGGATAAAGCTCTTCAAGTTCGGACAACGTAACCGGCGGCTCGTCCGGGAACGGGCCCGCCGGCGGCGACGCGAAGTAGGGCAAATCGGGCCGGCGCAGTTCGAGTTCGGAGATGAGCTGGCCCATTTGCAGGCCCCAATCGCCGAGATGAACGTCCGCGACGACGGCGTCGCCCGCGGCGCGGAACAGGCGCTTTAGCGCCTCGCCGATTATCGCCGATCGCAGATGGCCCACATGGAGCGGTTTGGCGACGTTCGGCCCGCCATAGTCCATGACGACGCTCTCGGGCGACGCGGACCGCCAGGCGCCGACGTCCGCCTGGCCGGCGAGCGCGCGCAATCGATCCGATAGCGCCGCGTCGGTCACGGTCAGGTTCAAAAACCCCGGGCCGGCGAGCCCGACGTCGGCGAAGAGGTCGAGCGCCGCCAGTCGTTTGGCGACGGCCTCGCCGATGGCGCGGGGGTTCGTCTTTTGTTGTTTGGCCGCCGCGAGCGCCCCGTTGCACTGAAATTGCGCGAGGTCCGGACGGTCCGACGGGCGAACGGCGCCGAACGCCGCATCGAGCCCCTCGGCGGCGAACGCCTCGCCGACGACGGCCGACAGCGCGTCGAGCAGCGTCACGGCTTGAGGTCGGGGAATTTCAGGCTTCGGCCGGAGCGGTTGTAGCGCGCCTGGTCGGGCGTCAGGACGAGGCCGACGACGACCTCGAAGTTCGTCCCCGCCGTCGTCGCCTTGGCCCGCGGAATGACGAGTTCGTCGATACGCTCCGACAGGACGCGGACGTTCTTTTTGTCGCTGAACGAGACCGGCACGGTGAACACCGCTTTTTCGATCACTTCGAGGTCTCTCCGCGTCACCGCCACGAAATATGAAAACTCTTTGTTCTTCTCCTCGCCGTCCGGTCCGCGCCCGAACGCAAGGCCGACGTCGAGGGTCGCCTGGATCGGCTTGTCGGCGAAGTACCGACACACGAGCGCCACGTCCGTCACTTCGCCGGAATACTTGACCGTTTGCAGGCTCGGCGCGGCGGGGTCCGCGAATTCCACGAGGCGGGCGGCGTCTTTCAAAACGACCGCGTTGGGGCACGGGGCCGGGTTGCGCTCGCGCGCGGCGCGTTGTTCGGCGGTCGTCGAACACGCCGCCGACATTGCGAGCGCTGCGGCGATAAGCGCCCTGAAGAACCGTTCGTTCAGCATGAGGAGGCCCTATATGAAGTGCGCGGCCGCAGGCGTCGGGGCGGCGGCGGACGACGCGCTGTCGGGCGGTCGCCGAAGCGTCATAGTCTCGCCCCGCCGGCCGTGCAACTCGCAGCGCCGGGACGCGCCGACGGGACGACGAACAGGACTATAGACGGTGCGGATGACCGATCGAACCCATGGGCGGATGACTTGGAGGCCTGTTCCGACAAGATGACTTTACGCCCGGGCGCCGCGCCGCCGACGGAACCGATGACCGCCATTTTGGCCGCCCCGCGCGGCTTTTGCGCTGGCGTGTCCCGCGCTATCGAAGCCGTCGAGACGGCGCTGCGCGAGTTCGGCCCGCCAGTCTACGTTCGCCACGAAATCGTCCACAACCGCCACGTCGTCGACCGCCTGCGCGCGATGGGCGCCGTTTTCGTCGACGAGGTCGCCGACGCGCGGCCCGATCGGCCGCTTGTCTTTTCGGCGCACGGCTCGCCCGCCCGCGCCCACGGCGAAGCGCGCGCCCGCGGCGTGACCCTAATCGACGCGGCCTGCCCGCTCGTCCTGAAAGTTCACGCCCAGGTGCGGCGGTTCGTTCGCGAGGGCCGCCACGTCGTCGTCGTCGGCCATGCCGACCATGTCGAAGTCGACGGCGTCGTCGGCCAGGCAGAGGCGCACAATTTTACGCTCGTCGAAACGGTCGCGGACGCCGAAACCGTCGCCTTGCCGGCCGGCCCCCTCGCCTACGTCACCCAAACGACGCTCTCGGTCGACGACGCGCAGGCCGTTATCGAGCGGCTCAAAGCGCGCCGGCCCGACATTCTCGCCCCGCGCAGCGAGGACATTTGCTACGCGACGTCGAACCGGCAAGACGCCGTGAAAGCGGTCGCCGCCCGCGCGCCGACGGTGCTCGTCGTCGGCTCGCCGACGTCGTCAAATTCGCGTCGCCTCGTCGAGGTCGCGCTCCAGTCGGGGGCGCGCGAGGCGCGCCTTGTGGACGACCCGGACGCGTTCGACCCGGACGCGCTTGCGGGGCGCGCGTCGGTCGGCGTCACGGCCGGCGCGTCGAGCCCTGAAGATCTTGTCGAGGCGCTTCTGGCCCGGCTCGCCGGACGCTTCGCGTTGAGCGTTGAAACGGTCGAAACGGCGCGCGAAGATGTGGTCTTTAAACCGCCGCCCGTCCGCGCGCCCTAGCGCGCCCGGCCGGGCCAACGCCCGCGAGCGCCAGCGCCTTGGCCGTTTACACGACCGTCCCCGCAGACGCGCTCGCCGCGTTCCTCGCAGACTACGATCTCGGCGCGCTCGTCCGGCATGACGGCGTCGCGCAGGGCGTTGAAAACACCAATTACATCGTCGAGACGGCGCGCCGTCGCTTCATCCTGACGCTCTTCGAAAAGCGCGTGGATCCGGCCGATTTGCCGTTTTTCGTCGCGTTCATGGCGCATGTGGCGGCGGCGGGGATCGCCGCGCCGGAACCGATCGCGGACCGGCGGGGGCGTGCCTTGAAAACCCTGTGCGACCGCCCGGCGCTTGCAACGACGTTTCTGAACGGCGCCGGCGTTGCGGGGACGCCGAGCCCGCATGAGGCCCGCGCGGTCGGGGCCGTCAGCGCCCGCCTTCACCGCGCCGCGGAGACGTTTGCGCGGTCACGGGAAAACGCCCTCGGCCCGGCCGGCTGGGCGCGCCTGGCGGCCGCGTGCGGCGCCGACGCCGAAACTTGCGCGCCCGGCCTTGCACGCCTCATCGCGGACGAGCTCGCCGCCGTGCGCGGCGCGTGGCCGACGGGCTTGCCGCGCGGGGTCGTCCACGCCGATCTCTTCCCCGACAACGTCTTCTTCGACGGCGAGGCGTGCACCGGCGTTATCGACTTTTATTTTTCGTGTACCGACTTTTTCGCCTACGACCTCGCGATCACGTTGAACGCCTGGTGCGGCGAAGGCGGTTGGAGCGCCGAGCGCGCCCGCGCCTTGATGGACGGCTATGAAGCCGTTCGCCCGCTCGCGCCCGACGAGCGCGCGGCGTTGCCGGTGCTGTTGCGCGGCGCGGCGCTGCGCTTTTTGTTGACGCGGGCCTACGACTGGCTGCACCGAACCGACGGCGCGACGTTGACCGTCAAAGACCCGCTCGTCTATCGCGATCTTCTCGACTTTCTGAGGCGGGGCGCGCCGCCCGGCCTGCAAGGCTAAAGGAACGCTACCATGATTACGATCTACACGGACGGGGCGTGTTCGGGCAATCCGGGCCCGGGCGGCTGGGGCGTTCTCATCATCGACGGCGAAGACGAGCGCGAGCTTTCCGGCGGCGATCCCGCGACGACCAACAACCGCATGGAGTTGCAAGCCGCCATCGAAGCGCTAAACGCCACCGAAGGCCCCGTCGTTCTTTATACGGACTCCCAGTATGTCAAAAACGGCCTGACCCAGTGGATGGCCGGCTGGAAGCGCAACGGCTGGAAAACGGCGAGTAGAAAACCGGTCAAAAACCAAGACTTATGGCGCGCCCTCGACGATGCCGCGCAAGGACGCGCCGTCGACTGGCGGTGGGTGAAAGGCCACGCCGGCGACCCCGGCAACGAACGCGCCGACGCCCTCGCCCGCCGCGGCGCGGCGACGGGTTGAGGCCTCCCGGGGAACCGACAACCAGCGGTAGAGGCTGCGATCGATCAATTCGGTCGGCGATTCGCGCGGTGGAACGCCCGTTTATTGTGTGGTTTTCTAACAGTCGACGCCGAGGGGACGGCGACGCGAGGTAGAGTTGTCGACGTTTAGTCGCCCGTCTTTGGCGCGGCTGCGTCAACAAGTTGGGGGGCTTGTTATGATTTCTGAGACCATCAACGCCAGGATTTTCGGAGGCGATCGCCGCGGCGAGGCTTGGCTGCCGGAAAGCGCCCTAGCGCGATCGGCGTTCGCCGTTTGCATCGCCGGCGCGGCCCTGGCGGTACCGGTTTTAATCAACGGTATGCGCCATATCGTCTTCGAAGCGCCCGGGCTCGTGATCCCGATGCTCTTGGTTGTCGCAACGACGAGTTCGGCATTTTTTTGGGTCCGATACCCGTCTGTCGCTCCCTATTTGCGGATAACGCTGGCGGGGTGCGCTCTCTTATTGGGCGCAAACGTTCTGTGGCTCGGCTTCGATTTTCCGGTCGTCGACGAGGCGACCCACAAAGCGGTCGCCCCGCTCTTTCCGATCGCTCCCATAGCGGCCTTCGCCTTCGGATTCTTGGCGGTTTTTCGTCCCGCATTCGCAGTCGTCCCCGCGACGATTTTCGTCGTACAAAAAACCCTGGTTACCGCCATGGCGGGCGGTTTGGCCGGGTTTAGCCACTATCTCGTCATCGTAGACACGGCGGCGTTCGTTGCCGTTGCAATCGTCGCATTTCGCGCCGCCCAAGTAATCGCCGCACGCTTTTTCGAAAAGACACGCGTCGAATCGGCTTTTAGCGAACGTTCGGCCGATCTATATTATTTAATTATAATGTGCATCGCCATCGGCGTTCACTTCGGCAATTACTTTCTATCGGGGGTCGGCAAGGCTTTGCTCGACGGCGGTCTTGTTTCCTGGTTGCTGGAAAACAAAACGCAATATCTCATGTTGGGCGGGTACAATCTCGGATCGGCCCCGTTATCGATTTCGAGCACGCTGTTCGGCCGCGCGTTCGCAGCCCTGGACCAGACCTATATCTTGGTCAACTTGGCGGTCCTTATCGCCCAAGCATTTTGTTTCTTAGCATTTCTCAGAAAACGCATCATGCTCGGCTGGGTGCTGTTCTTTGATGTTATGCATGTCACTATTTTCATTTTGACAGGAGCTTTGTTCATACATTGGATACTATTAAATTCACTATTACTTGTCTCAGTCTCAAAGATGCCGGAGATTCTGGCGCCGCGCGTTGCGCTCGTCGCCGGGATCGTCTCGACGATCTTCGGCCACTTGCTGTTCAACACGATCATGCTGGCTTGGTACGATAATCGGCAGGTGCGCGACGCCGGTTTCGTCGCGGTCTACGCAGACGGCTCGGAGGCGCGGGTTCCGCCGAGCTTTTTCAGGGAGTCCGCATACGCATTTTATGGACGATGGTTCCGATTAGCCCCTGAAACGGGAGGATGGGTCGAAGCGCCTACAAGTGTTACGGTTGGTGCACGCAAGCAATCGCAGTCCTATGCGTGGGGGCAAGTCCAAAAAGTCGACGCGATGCGACGCGGCGAAGACTGTCTCGCGCCTGCCGAGACGCCGGAGAATGGCGAATCCGGCATAGCGCAAATCGACTTCGACCTGCCGGCGGCGGAGGCGTTCGTTCGCGCTCGCCAGACATGGGTCGCCGATCGACTAAAAAGAGGCGCGCCGGTTCGGTACCATCTGTTCCCGCACGATCACTTCTCGATGCCGTGGCGTTTTCGGGAATTTGAGGAAGCCGATCTGGAGGCGATCGTCGGCTATTACTATCGGGTCGAGACCGTTTGCCTCGGTTGGCGCGACGGCGTCTTTCAACGCGAGGTGATGGCGCGCTCGGCGAGCCCGATATTTTCGGTGGCGAACGCCGCAGCGCCCGACGACGCGCCGGGAGCCGCAAAATGACGCGTGCTCCGCGCCGGCGTCACCGGTCTTCTCGGACTTGCAGCGGGCTCACCGTCGAATGTCCAGATTGCGTGAGGGTATAAATCGTCCGAACAAATCTGGCGACCCGCTCGCTGAAGCGTTTGTCGACGCCCTCCCCCGACGCGGCGCGGCGACGGGTTGAAGCGTGCGTGAACTAACTTGTGCGATCGATCAGCCGAATAGGCGTTGGAGATTGATCGCGTTTCCTCGCCACAGACAAAATCGGCCGCCCTAATCAATCAGTATACAAAGCTCACGATACGGCTTTCTTCTTCCTTCGCGGCTTTTGCGGCGGCAACGCGTCCGCCGTCGCGCGCACGAACGCGGCTAGACGGTCGGGATCTTCGAGCATGTCCGGTGAAATGACGACGGACGGCTTGGCGCCCTCATAGGGCGGCGCGCGGCCGAGGTCCGGCTCCAGCGCCGCGCCGGCCGGCGTCGGTTTGATGAACAACTGGTCGGCGCATACGACGCCGATGAAGCGGTCGCCGCAATAAACGCCGTACTCGCCGAACATTTTCCGTGCTCGGACGTCCCCGGCCGCGCCCAACTGGTCGAGAATGTACGCCATCGTCTCCGGCGACGTCCGTTTGGGTTTCGCGGCCATCGCGTCCTCGCCGTTAGAGCGTCCAGTCGGGCCGCACGAAGTGGCACGTGTAGCCGCTCGGATATTTCACCAGATAATCCTGGTGGAAGTCTTCAGCATCGTAAAACGGACCGGCGGGCTCGACCGTCGTGACGATCTCGCCGGGCCATTTGCCGCTCGCGTCGAGTTCGGCGATGAGCGCGCGCGCCGTATCGGCCTGGTCGTCGCTCGTCGTGAAGATCGCGGAGCGGTATTGCGAGCCGACGTCGCCGCCCTGGCGGTCGCGCGTCGTCGGGTCGTGGATTTGGAAAAAGAACGACAGCAGCTTGCGGTAGCTGATAACGGCCGGGTCAAAGGCGATGCGGATCGCCTCGGCGTGGCCGGTCTTGCCCGTCTTAACGTCGTTATACGTCGGATCGGCCATGGCCCCGCCCGCATAACCGACGCGCGTCGCGGTGACGCCGTCGAGCTTGCGGATGAGATCTTCCATGCCCCAGAAGCAACCGCCGGCCAAAACGGCGGTTTCGATCGTCGCATTCATGTCGTGATCCTCGTCGGCAATCAGTATCCGGCCATAACGGCGTCGCGCCCGGCCAGGAATTTTTCCGCTTCAAGCGCCGCCATGCAGCCCATCCCCGCCGCCGTAATCGCCTGGCGGTAGATGTCGTCCGTCACGTCGCCGGCGGCGTAAACGCCCTCGATCTCGGTCGCCGTCGAATCCGGCGCGGTGACGAGATAGCCGTGATCCTTCATGGCGAGCTTTCCGTTAAAGAGTTCCGTCGCCGGCTTATGGCCGATCGCGACGAAAACACCGTCTACGGAGAGGTCGCGCGCCTCGCCGGTCTTGACGTTCTTAAGCCGAACGCCGGTGACGCCGAGCGGTTGCTCGTCGCCGACGATTTCTTCGAGCGTGGAATCCCATGCGACCTCGACATTGTCTTTGGCCAACAGGCGCTCCTGGAGGATCTTCTCCGCCCGCAACTCATCGCGCCGGTGCACGAGGGTGACGGACTTTGCAAGACCGGAAAGATAGAGCGCCTCTTCCACCGCCGTGTTGCCGCCGCCGATCACGGCGACGTCCTTGCCGCGGTAAAAAAAGCCGTCGCAGGTTGCGCACGCGGAGACGCCGAAGCCTTGGAACTTCTCCTCCGACGGCAAGCCGAGCCATTTCGCTTGCGCGCCGGTGGCGATGACGATGGCGTCGGCCTCGTAAACGGTCCCGCTGTCGCCCCTAAGGACGAAGGGGCGAGACGACAAATCGACGTCGACCATCAAATCGGCGATGAATTGCGTGCCGACATTTTCGGCCTGTTTTTGCATCTGCTCCATGAGCCAAGGGCCCTGGATCACGTCGGCGAAGCCCGGATAGTTCTCGACGTCGGTGGTGATCGTCATCTGGCCGCCCGGCTGGAGGCCGTGCACGACGACGGGTTTCAGCCCCGCGCGCGCCGCGTAAATGGCCGCCGTCAGGCCCGCCGCGCCGGAGCCGAGAATCAATAGGTTCGTTTTCATCGCGGCGCTCCCTCTTCGTTTGCGTATCCGACCGCGATATGGCGCGGCCCGGCGCGCGCGACAAGGCGCGCACGGCCCGGATCGCCGAACCGTGAGCGCGCCTTCGCGGGTGCGAGCCTAGCACAAAGAACGCCGACGCGCCGCGTTCGGGCGCGTCGGTGAGATCCCGCCCGGAAAACCAGCGGGCGGGCGGCGGGCGGCAGCGCCGCTAGCGACCGCGGCCGGGGCCGTAGCTGCGGAAGTCGCCGTTTTCCCAATAGGTGTCCCCGGTTTCCGGATCGACGAAATAGTAGCGCCCGACATAGTCGTCATAGCGGCGGTCGCCGGCCTCTTGGGCGCGGCCGAAACAATCCTTGGCTTGGTTGCACCCGACGGCCGCGCCGCCGAGCGCGCCGATCGCCGCCCCGGCGGCGGCGCCCGCGCCGGGGCGTCCGGCGATC
>JBCCZS010000086.1:0-12537 GCA_039187035.1 Pseudomonadota bacterium
CCAGCACGGTCGAGACCGGCTCAGCGACGCGCACCAGCTCGCCTTGAGCTTCCAAGGCCTCGATAAACGCGCGCAACGACTTATATGACACGTGCTCGTCCTCCGTTGGGGCCGCTTTGTGCGGGTCCGGCCGGGCGCGGCGCGCGTACCGTCCACAATCCCGCGATCGCACTTTACGCGCGGTTCGGGCCCGCTATCTTCTCGATGTGTCTCGCGCGGCGCGCTTCTTGAACGTGCGAAATCGACACACCGTTCCGTCGTTTGCGTGGAGAGTCCCCTCGGCATGTTGCCGATCGTGCACCAAGTTCTCGGGTTTTTTCTGATTATCGCCGGCGCGATCGTTTTGCCGCTGCCGCTGCCGTTCGGTCTTATCATGCTGACGGTCGGGCTCGCGCTTCTCGCGCCGTACGTGCCGGCGTTTCAGCGGCTCATTCGGCGCATGCGCCGGAAATGGCCGAGCCTCGACGCGTCCTTGCGCCGCCACCGGCATCGCTTTCCGCCGATCATCCGCTCGACGATCGACAAGACCTGTCCGCTCAACCCGGCCGAGTGAACCGCCATGCGCATCGCCGTTTTGGAGACCGGCGCGCCGCCGACCGAGGAGATGCGCCGGCGGAACCCGCGGTACGCCGCCATGTTCGAGCGGTTGCTCGCGCCCGTCCTGCCGCGGGCGTCGTTCACGCCCGTGTCGGTCGTCGACGGCGCCGCGCCGCCGCCGGTCTCGGAGGTCGACGGGGTTCTCGTCACCGGCTCGCCTGCCGGCGTCTATGAAAACCACGCCTGGATCGCCCCGCTCGAAGACTATGTGCGCCGCGCCGCCGCCGCGCGCACGCCCTCCGTCGGGATTTGCTTCGGCCACCAGCTTTTCGCGCAAGCTTTCGGCGGGCGCGTCGCGAAGTCGGACAAGGGGTGGGGCGTCGGCGTCCACACCTACGACGTCGCCGCCGAGGCGGCCTGGATGCAGCCGAGCGCGCGAAAGATCTCCTGCGTCGTCTCGCACCAAGACCAAGTGCTCGATCGCCCGGCGGGCGCGCGCGTCCTCGCCGGCTCGGACTTCTGCCCCAACGGCGCCCTCGCCTACGCGCAAGGTCCGGCGGTCTCGTTTCAGATGCACCCGGAATTCGACCACGATTTCGCCGCCGCGCTTTTATCCGTCCGGGCCCGGAGCATGCCCGGCGACACCGTCGCGACGGCGCGTGCGAGCTACGCCGCGGCCAGCGACCGCGCCGTCATCGCGCGCTGGATGGCGCGCTTTTTCGAAACCGGAGGCGAACGCGCATGAGCGCCGATCTCACCCTCGTTATCGGCGACAAACACCTGTCGTCCTGGTCGCTGCGGCCGTGGTTGGCGCTGAAAGAGGCCGGCATCGCGTTTCGCGAGGAAACGATCCGCCTCGACCGGCCGGACACGCGCGCGCAGTTGCAAGCCCAAGCGCCCGCCGGCCAAGTGCCGTTTTTGCGCGACGGCGATCTGACGATCTGGGACTCCCTGGCGATCCTCGAATATATCGCCGACCGATTCCCCGATAAACGCTTGTGGCCGGACGACCCGCGCGCGCGCGCCGTCGCCCGGTCGGTCAGCGCCGAAATGCACAGCGGCTTCTCCAAATTGCGGACCTTGTGGCCGATGCAGTTCGCACGCGACGGCCTGGCGCACCTGCAAGTCGGGCTCGATCGCGACATTGCGCGGATCGACGCGATTTGGACGACGTGCCGAAAGACGTACGGGGCCGGCGGGCCGTTTTTGTTCGGCGCGTTCTCGATCGCCGACGCGATGTATGCGCCGATCGCCTCGCGCTTTCGCACGTACGGGCCGGTCGCGCTGAGCGCGGCGGCCGCCGCCTATCGCGACCACGTTCTTGACGGTACGGCCTGCGTCGCCTGGCGCCGCGGGGCCGAAGAAGAGTACGCCGGGACCGGGTAGAGCGCGCCCTGTTGCGACGCCGCACAGGTTTCTCTATCTCCGGCGAATGACCGACATGAATTCAGACGCCGACGTCGAAGCCCTTCTCCGCGGCCTCTTAAGCGCGGCGGAACGCGCCGGCGCGGACGCCGCCGACGCGGTTCTTTACCGCGGCGTTTCGCACAGCGTGACTTATCGGCTCGGCGACCTCGAAGATGTCGAACGCTCCGAAGGCCGCGACCTCGGCTTGCGCATTCTCGTCGGCCGGCGCCAGGCCAGCGTGTCGACGACCGACGTCAGCCCCGGCGCGCTTGACGACCTCGTCGAGCGCTGCGCGGCGATGGCCAAAGCCGCGCCCGAAGACCCGTATTGCGGGCTAGCGCCCAAAGAGCGTCTCGCCGCCGGTCCGTACCCGGACCTTGAGCTCGGCGATTTCGCCGAACCGACGACGGACGTTTTAAAGGACCGCGCCGCGGCGTGCGAAGCCGCCGCCCGGGCCGTCAAAGGCGTCGTCAATTCAAACGGCGCGTCGGCGAGTTACGGCGAAGGCGCAAAGTGGTTTGCGACCAGCGACGGCTTTTTCGGCACGAGCCGCGGCTCCAGCCACAGCCTCTCCGCGAGCGTTCTCGCGCAGGACGACAACGGCATGGAGCGCGACTACGATTACGACTCCAAAAGCCACCTTGAGGATATGCGCGCTGCGGACGATATCGGCGCGCAGGCGGGCGCGCGGACGGTGGAACGATTGTCCCCGCAAAAAATGAAAAGCGGCGCCGGGCCGGTGATCTACGATAATCGCTTATCGGCCTCGCTGCTCGGGCACCTCACGGGCGCCGTCGGCGGCGGAGCGATCGCGCGCGGCGTCAGTTTCCTAAAGGACAAGCTCGGCGAGCCGGTCTTCGACGCGTCGATCACCGTGACCGACGACCCGTCGCGCAAACGCGGCGCCGGCTCGCGGCCGTTCGACGGCGAGGGCGTCGCCGGCGCGCCGATCGCGCTCATCGACAAGGGCGTCTTGACGTCGTGGCTCTTAAACAGCGCCCAAGCGCGGCAACTGGGCTTGGAGACGAACGGGCGCGCGACCCGCGGCGCCGGCGGCCCGCCGGGTTCGGGCGCGACGAACCTCACCTTGCAGCCCGGCGACAAGTCGCTCGACGATCTCATGGCCGAGATCGGCGAGGGCCTCCTCGTCACGGACATGTTCGGCCCGCAGGTGAACCCGAACACCGGCGACTACTCGGTCGGTTGCGCCGGTTTCCGTATCGCCGGCGGCGCCAAAGCCGAGCCCGTCAGCGAAATCACGATCGCCGGGTCGCTTCTCGACATGTACGCCGGCCTCACGCCGGCGAACGACCTCATATTTCGCGGCGCACGCAACGCGCCGAGCGTGTTGATCCGTGAAATGACGATCGCCGGCGATTGATCGCCCGGCGCCAGCAAAGGACACTTCAGCCATGGCGGACGAACCGCAACTCCTGCACCTCGTCTTCGGCGGCGAGCTGGAAGATCCGAGCAAGGTGCATTTCCGCGACCTCGACAAGCTCGACATCGTCGGCGTGTTCCCGAATTACGCGTCCGCCGAAAAAGCGTGGCGCGCCAACGCGCAACGCACGGTCGACAACGCGCATATGCGCTACTTCATCGTCCATATGCACAAGCTTCTCGATCCCGACGGGGACGGAGCGTTTTAGCGCCCGCCCCATGCCCCACTGCATAACGCGCGCCGAATTCGAAACGCCGCAAGGCCGCGCCCGCGCCCGCCGCGCGCTTTTTCTCGGCGACCACGGCGCCGTGCGGCTTTTGTACGACAATACGCATGCGCTCGAACGGGACGTCATGTGGCGCACGTTCCAGCCCTCGCCCGCCGTGCTTGAACGCTGGAAAGCGCGGGGCGTGCGCACGGTCGTCAATTTACGCGGCGCGGCGGACACCGGCGTTTACCGGCTTGAAGAAGACGCCTGCGCACGATTGGGCATGACGCTCGTCGACTTCCGCGTCTATTCGCGCGAAGCGCCGTCTGCGGACATTCTTCACGGGGCCCGCCGGCTATTCAATGAGATCGCCTATCCGGCGATCATGCATTGCAAGTCCGGCGCGGACCGCGTCGGAATGATGTCGGTCCTTTATCGGTTCTTTAAGCAGGGCCGCGCGCTCGACGACGCGCTGGAACAACTCTCCTGGCGCTACGGACACGTCAAACAAGGAAAAACCGGCGTCATCGACCGCGCCTTCGCGCTCTATCTGGAACACGCCCGGCGAAGCGGCGTCGACCTTTCCAGCGTCGACGCGTTTTTCGATTGGGTCGACGGTCCGTACGACCACAAGCAGGTCAAGGCCGAGTTCCTTGCAACGTGGTGGGGAACCTTGCTGACCGAACGCCTATTGCGGCGCGAGTAATTGGTCGAATTCGCGCCTATTGCGACCAAATTTCGTGAAGAGCGGGTAAGTTTCGTTAGACAAGCTCCGCTCTCTCACTTATTCGCAACGGCGTCTTCGGCGTTGTGCGTCGCAGCGCCGACCGCGAAATTCGGGGGAATCTCGCCATGTTCACATTTCTGATTCCGATCCGTCATCCAGAGCGGGTGCGCGACGCGGACCTGTTCCGGCAGTATCTTCTGCAGACCTTCGCCTCGTTGGAGGCGCAAACCGCGAGCGATTGGCGCGCGATCCTCGTTGCGAACGAGGGGCACGCCCTTCCCGACTTGCCCGACCGCGCGAGCGTGCACCGGGTCGATTTCGCCCCGCCCAAACGGCTGAGCGAGGCCGAAACGCCGACCGAATATGAGCGGCTCTTGCGCGAGGACAAAGGCCGCCGCCTCACCGCCGGCATCAAAGACATTCCCCCCGACGCGCTCGTCATGTTGATGGACGACGACGACTGGATCAGCGCGAAACTCGTCGAGTTTTGTCTCAACGATCAGTCCTGGGACGGCGGATATTACGTCTTTGACGGCTATGTGCGCCAAACGGGCGCCGACGCCGTCACGCCCGTTTCGGAATTTCAGGGGTTATGCGGATCAAGCATCATCGTCAGGCCGAAAGACTTGATGATGTACGACACCGGCGCGTTTCGGGCCGATGATGAGTCCATCATCGAGTTGGGCGATCATTTGATGTTGTTCCGCAATCTCGGCCTCAAAAAAGGTCGATTGCGGCCGATCCCCTTCCCGAGCGCGGTCTATCGCGTCGGCCACCCGACGTCGACCAAGATCGACCTCGACATCATGCAGACGAACACGCAAAGCAGTTCGAAGATGACGCGCATCACCTCGCGCCTCGCATCGATCCGCAACATCGGCGAATTCGTCGACTTCTTGCGGTTCCGCTCGTTCGTGCGCCGCTACGACGAACGCCGCGTCTATGGCGAGGAACGACCGATCGACGATGATCTGGCGGCGGAGTTTTTCGGCGGGGCGCTCGACGCGGGGCTTGCACCGCATGCGGACGACGCGCGTGCGTCACAGCTCGAAGCGGGCTGACGTCCGCCAGGGCGCGCCGGGATCGTCTTGTTCGATAAGGCTTAAGGTCGGGCACGTGACGACGATGCGGGCCGGCAACCGGTCGGCGAGCGCCGCGTCATAGTCCGGACCCGGCGGATTACGCGGATGGGCCAACGTCACGTGCGGGCGCTCCGCCCGGGCCGGGGCCGCCCCCAACACCGCACGGCGTAAACGCGCGAGACCGTCCGCACCCGAGACGCACGGCAGGTAAACGCCGTGCCCGTAAAACATCTCGGCGCGGCCGAAAGTGAAGGAAAGCGGCCCGACCCGCGCCTGCGCAAGCCGCCGGGCGACGTCGTCGGCGACAAGCTCAGCCGTCTCAGCGTCGCGGCACGCCGTAACGTGCGCGGGGATCAACGCGTATTGGACGGGATCGAGGCGCGCGCGCACCGCCTCCAACGCGCCGGCCTGATCTGTAGGTATGAAGAGGCTCAACTGCCGACGCATCAGGACGCGGCCTTTCTTGGCGGCCGTCTCGGGGCCCGCGGCGGCGCCTACATTAATTCCGACCGCAGCTTTTTCGCGTTTTCCCGCGTTTGCGGGGCGAGCCGGTTTTCCTGCGTTAGCGCACGCTCGAGCCAGGCGAGCGCCTCGCCGCGGTTCGCCGGCCGGCCGTCGCCCTTGGCGAGCGCGGCCGCGAACAGAAACTGACCTTGCGGGTCGCCGGCCTGCGCGGCTTTTTCGAACCAGTCGGCGGCGCTGGCCGCGACCTCGGCGCCGCCTTCCGGGGTGACGCGCCCTTCATGGGTCAACAGACCCATCGCGACATAGGCGGCGGGCAAACCGTTTTTCGCCGCCGCAGCCATCCATTTCACAGTCGCCTGCGGGTCCGGCGCGCCGAGATAGTCCGCGTCGTAAATCAACGCCAAATTGTACTGGGCGTCCGCATGGTCTTGCTCGGCCGCTTTTTCAAACCAATCGCGGGCCTTGTCGTAGTTTTTCGGCAGGCCGCGCCCCAAGAGGTACGCAACGCCCATATTGTGTTGCGCGCCGGCGTCGCCCAGCTCCCCGGCTTTGCGAAAATAGTTTACGGCCTTCTTCTGGTCCGCTTTGGCGCCGAGACCTTCCGCATACAGCATGCCGAGGCGGACCATGGCTTGGACATGCCCGTTACCGGCGGCGATCTCGAACCAGCTGACCGCGCGCGCGTAATCCTGCGACACGCCTTCGCCGAGATAAGCCAGCTCGCCGAGAGCGAATTGCGCGTCGGCCGAGCCGCCGTTGGCGGCCTTAAAATAGTACTCGATCGCGCGCTTCATATTTTTCTCGCCGCCGAGGCCGCGCTCGTCGAGAAAGCCCACCATGTGCATGGCGTTGACGTCGCCGGCCGCCGCAAGGGGCTCGGCGATGCGGCGCGCCTCGTCGAAGTCGCCGGCGCTGAGCTTTTCGAACGCGACGAGGATCTGCGGTTTGGAGGCGGGCTGCTGCGCGTCGGCGAGCCCCGACGCGATACAGCATGCGAGGACGGCGGCGGCGAAGCGGCCCGGTCGGCGGCGGATGGAACGCAGCGTCATCATGACGACCCTCTCGTTCAGCGAGTCGTCTGATTTTTGGCGCCGACGGGCGAGCGGGACAAGTCGGCTTGGTCGGCGCGGGGAAAAGGCCGCGCGTGGACCCGGCGAGCGGCCTAGGCGGCGGCCGCGGCGCCGGCTTCGCGTTCGGCTTGCGTGCGTGTAACGCGCGGGCGCAGGATCGCATCGCGGTCTTCCGGCGCAATAGACGCGTAGACGCGCGGCTCCTCGACGTTGAACAGGCGGCGAACCTCGTCGAGCGGGCGCGGCAACAGGGTTTCTACGTCCATTGACGGCAGCCACGCAGCGCGACGGCCGTTGCGATGCCCCTCGTCGATCGCTTTGAGAATGGGCAGGCCGGGCCGTTCGGCTTTCGAGACGAGCCCGCCGACGGTGGCGATCCAACGCAGGCCCTCGCTATGGGTCATCTCGTAGGTGAACGCCAGCAGACAGAGCTCGCCGAGCGCGTCGCGTTCATACCCCGTCACCACGTGCCAAAGGTCGTGCACGACCTCCATGTGGCGGTTCAGGCGGCGATAGTCGGGAAATTGCGTGTCGCAGGCGTAATCGCACCCGGCTTCTTGCGCGGCGCCCGTAACGCCTTCCGCCGACAGGTTCTCAGCCTCCATGAACGCCAGATAGGCTCGGCCGAGACTGCCCGCCGGCAACGCCCGGAGCGCGGCGCGGTCGTTGAGGATCGGCTCCACGTCAAGCTGGTCGCGCAAAAACCGTCGTCCATAGGGCTCGGCGGCGAAGCGCTCGAACATGCGGTGATAGGAATCGCCGCTGAGGCTGTAGATGACCTCGAAGACTTGTCGCGTGTCTTCTTTGTTGGCCATGAGTTTAAAGATCGCCGCCGCCGCGTGGCGCCGGTCGATCGGATCGATCGGCGGGGCCGGATAGCCGGCGATCATGAGAATGTCTTCGGGATCGTGCCGTACGGCGAACCGGTTCGTCATGGATGAGCCGCTCTTGTTTGCGTCGGGGCTCGCAGCCGAGCCGACAATGCAATGCGGCGTACGCCAAGATGTTTACCGGGCCGTGAAACTGCGGACGATTTTCAGGCGACAATCCGCGCACGGCAAAAATAACGCCGCCGCGGCGCCCCGCGACGGCGTAACGAATCGGTAGGGTTAAGCCGCGTTTACGCTGCGTTTTCGAGCGCGTCGGACCATTCGCCCTTTTGCGCCAGACCATTCATCCGTGCACGGTGTAAAAAAGCGGCCTGTGCGTCGGGAACGTTTTCCGATTTGCCGCTCCAGGCCTTCAGGGGCGCCGCCTGCAGCGCGCGCCCGTAGGAGAATGACAACGACCACGGCATTTTATCCGCATACCCGGCGTTCATCGCATTGAGGTGCGCCGTCGCTTCCTCGTCCGACTGACCGCCCGACAAAAAGACGACGGACGGCACGGCGGCCGGCACCGCAGCACGGAAGCACTTGACGGTCTTTTCGGCGACTTCGTCGACGCCCGCCCGGCGATCGGATTTCTTGCCGGCGATCACCATGTTCGGCTTGAGGACCGTTCCTTCAAGCGCGACGCGTTGGAAGTACAATTCTTCGAACAGGAGATTGAGCGTCATTTCCGTCACGTCGAAACAGCGGTCGATGTCGTGGTCGCCGTCCATCAGGACTTCCGGTTCGACGATGGGCACGATGTTCGCCTCTTGGCAGAGCGCGGCGTACCGGCCGAGCGCATGCGCGTTCGCGCGCAAGCTGCAGTAGGACGGGAGGGCCCGGTTCCCGCCGCGACCAATGTCGATGACGGCGCGCCATTTAGCGAAACGCGCGCCCAATGCATAATATTCGGCGAGGCGCTCGCGCAGGCCGTCGAGCCCTTCGGTGACGGTCTCGCCTTCGGCGGCGGCCATGGGCTTGGCCCCTTTATCGACTTTGATTCCGGGAATGGAGCCAGCATCTTCGATCAACTTGACGAGCGGCGTCCCGTCCGCGGCACTTTGGCGGATCGTCTCGTCAAATAGAATGACGCCGGAGATATGCTCGCGCATCGCCGTCTCGGTGCGGAACAAAAACTCGCGGTAGTCGCGGCGATTGTCTTCGGTGCTGTCAACGCCGATCGAGTCGAAGCGCTTCTTGATCGTTCCGGAGCTTTCGTCCGCCGCCAGAATGCCCTTGCCGGGGGCGGCCATCGCGATCGCGACCTTGTTGAGCGCGTCCAAATCCATCCGTCGTCTCCCTCTTCCCGTAAAGCCGGGGCGTCCCGCGGACCGGTCCCCGTTGCGTCTGGCCGGCGTTAACGCTCCAGCGCTTTAACGCCCGGCAATTCTTTACCCTCAAGCCATTCAAGGAACGCGCCGCCCGCAGTCGACACGTAGGTGAATTCCTCCGCGACGCCGGCGACGTTGAGCGCGGCGACGGTGTCCCCGCCCCCGGCGACGGCGACGAGGCCGGGCTCGCGCACGCGGTTGGCCGCATAGCGGGCCGCCTCGACCGTCGCGGTGTCGAACGGCCGGGTCTCAAACGCGCCGAGCGGGCCGTTCCAAACGAGCGTTTTGGCGGCGGCGATCTTTTCGGCGATCAAGTCGACGCTGTCCGGACCGAGATCGAGGATCATCTGGTCCGCGTCCACCGCATCGGCCGCGACGACCGCGCTCAGCGCATTCTCGGCGAATTCGCGCGCGACGACCGCGTCTACCGGCAAAACGATCTCGCACTCGTTCGCGTCGGCCTGCGCCATGATTTCACGCGCGGTATCCGCCAGATCCGGCTCGCACAGCGATTTGCCGACCGATTTTCCCTGCGCGAACAAAAACGTGTTCGCCATACCGCCGCCGACCGCGATTGTGTCGGCTTTGGAGACGAGATTGAGCAAGAGTTCGATCTTGGTCGAGACTTTCGCCCCGCCGACGACGGCCATCATCGGGCGTTCCGGCGCGCCGAGCGCGGCGGCGAGATAGTCGAGTTCGCGCTCCATCGCCTTGCCGGCCGCCGCCGGCAACAAGCGCGCGACGCCTTCGGTCGACGCATGGGCGCGGTGGGCGGCGGAGAACGCGTCGTTGACATAAACATCGACGTTTTCGGCGAGCGCCGCGGCGAACGCGGGATTATTGTCCTCTTCACCCGGATGAAACCGCGTATTCTCCAGAAGAACGACGCCGCCCGCCGGCGTGGCTGCAATCGCCGCCGCCGCATCGGCCCCGACGCAGTCCGACGCGAACGCGACGGTCGCACCAAGTTGCTCTTCAAGCGCATCGGCGACCGGCTTGAGCGACATCTCCGGGTTCGGCGCACCCTTCGGCCGGCCGTAGTGCGACGCAAGGACGACCGTGGCGCCCTGCTCGCGCAAGGCGTTGATGGTCGGCAGCGCCCGCTCGATCCGCGTCGCGTCGGTGACGACGCCGTCTTTCATCGGCACGTTGAAGTCGACGCGCACAAGAACGCGTTTGCCGGCGACGTCGAGCGCGTCGATCGTGCGGTAGGCGGGCATAGTTTCCTCCGCCTACCGACCTAAAGGAATTTCGCCATGGCGACGGCGGTGTCGCTCATGCGCGTGGAAAAGCCCCATTCATTGTCGTACCACGACAGAACGCGCACGAGTTTGCCTTCCAAGATCTGGGTT
The DNA here is from genome assembly GCA_039187035.1 of Pseudomonadota bacterium. Classification (GTDB taxonomy): domain Bacteria; phylum Pseudomonadota; class Alphaproteobacteria; order Caulobacterales; family Parvularculaceae; genus JAJFFW01. Next base: position 10,493 of record JBCCZS010000086.1, read on the forward strand.
TGCGGCAAGGCGAACGTCGACGAATGCGGATCATGATTGAAGTCCGCGGAGACGAGCGGCTTGTCGGTGACGCCGAGGACGCCCTTCATCGGACCGCTTGCGGCCTCCGTGACCGCGCCGTTGATTTCCTCAACGCTCGTGTCGCGACCCGGCGTGAAAACCAAATCGACGACTGAGACGTTCGGCGTCGGGACCCGGATCGACGAGCCGTCGAGTTTGCCGTTGAGTTCGGGCAGGACGAGGCCGACGGCTTTCGCCGCGCCCGTGGACGTCGGGATCATCGACGAGGCTGCGGCGCGTGCGCGGTAAAGATCTTTGTGCAACGTATCGAGCGTCGGTTGGTCGCCCGTATACGCGTGGATCGTCGTCATGTAGCCGCGCTCGATTCCGACCGTGTCGTGCATGACCTTGGCGACCGGCGCGAGGCAATTCGTCGTGCACGATGCGTTCGAGACGACGAGATCGTCCGCTGTCAGCGTGTCGTGGTTGACGCCGTAGACGATCGTTTTGTCCGCGCCGGATGCGGGCGCGGAAACCAACACGCGTTTCGCGCCGCCTTCCAGGTGGGCGGACGCTTTGTCCTTGGACGCAAAAATCCCCGTGCATTCGAAAACGACGTCGACGCCGTAATCGCCCCACGGGAGCTCGGACGGGTTGCGCTCGGCGAAGACTTTAATTTTGCCCGCGCCCGCGTCGATCACGTCGCCGTCGACGGCGACTTCCTTCGGGAAACGTCCGTGAATGGAATCGTACTGCAACAGGTGCGCGTTCGTCTCGACGGGGCCGAGATCGTTAATCGCGACGACTTCGACGTCGGTGCGCCCATGTTCCACAATGGAACGCAGCGCCAAACGCCCGATCCGGCCAAAGCCGTTAATCCCGATCTTCACCGTCATGTCCCGTCTCCTCTTTACTTGGCGAGCGCCCGCGCCGCATCTGCGACGGCGCTCGCCGTTATGCCGAAATGCTCGTAAACCTTCGCGCCAGGACCGGAGGCGCCGAAGGCGGCCATCCCGATAAAGTCGTCGTCAGGACGCAAGAATTGGTCCCACCCCTGGCGCACGGCCGCTTCGACGCCGACGCGCGGCGCGGCGCCGAGGACCGCTTCGCGGTAGTCGGCCGGCTGTTCGGCGAACAACTCGAAACTCGGCGCGGAGACGACCCGTGCGCGGATCGCTTCGCAGGCCAACGTATTTTGCGCGGCGAGCGCCAGGCCGATTTCCGAGCCGGTCGCGATCAGAACGACCTGCGGGTCCGGGGCGTCGGCCAGAATGTAGGCGCCGCGGGCGCAGAGGTTGTCGTCCGTGTGCGTCAGCCGCGCCGGCTCGACGCCCTGCCGCGTCAATGAGATGACCGACGGGCGCGCGGCGTCGTTGATCGCCAGCTGCCAGCACTCGGCGGTCTCCACCGCGTCGGCCGGCCGATAAACACAGAGCCCGGGGATCGCGCGCAGGGACGCAAGGTGCTCGACCGGCTGGTGCGTCGGACCGTCCTCGCCGAGGCCGATTGAATCGTGCGTCATCACGTAAATTGCGCGCACGCCCATCAGCGCCGACAGACGGATCGACGGTCGGCAATAATCCGTGAACACCAGGAACGTGCCGCCATACGGGATTAGCCCGCCATGGAGCGCGATCCCGTTCATGGCCGCCGCCATGCCGTGCTCGCGCACCCCGTAACGGATGTAGCGCCCGCTGCGGTTTTGCGGCGTGAAGTCCGTCAAGTCTTTCGTTTGCGTATTGTTCGAGCCCGTCAGATCGGCCGAACCGCCGATGGTCTGGGGCACCGCGCCGTTGACGACGTCGAGCGCCAGCTGGGAGGCCTTCCGTGTCGCGATCTTTTTCGGGTCGTCGACCAAACCCCGCTTATGCGCGGCGATCTCGGCGTCAAAGGACGGGTCGACCGCGCCGGCCGCGGCGGCGGCGAAGCGCGCGCCTTTCGGCGAGCCGCCCAGACGGGCGGACCAGGCGTCCCGTTCAGCGCGGCCGCGCGCCCCGGCGGCGCGCCACAAGGCCAGGATCTCGTCGGGCACATGGAACGGCGAG
>JBCCZS010000087.1:0-12346 GCA_039187035.1 Pseudomonadota bacterium
AAGCGGGTTCAGAAGTGTCTGCGCTTCTTGGTCGTATTCCATCTGCTGTTGGCTATCAGCCGACGCTTGCGACCGATATGGGGCAAATGCAAGAGCGAATTACGACAACAACAAAAGGCTCGATTACGTCGGTTCAGGCGATCTATGTGCCTGCTGATGATTTGACCGATCCAGCGCCGGCGACGTCGTTCTCGCACCTCGACGCGACGACCGTGTTGAACCGCGCGATCGCCGAGAAGGGCATTTACCCGGCCGTCGACCCGCTCGATTCCACCTCGCGCATTCTCGACCCGCGCGTCATCGGCGAAGAGCACTATGAAGTCGCGCGCTCGGTGCAAGGCATCTTGCAGCGCTACAAGTCGCTGCAAGACATCATCGCGATCCTCGGTATGGACGAGTTGTCCGAAGACGACAAACTCGTCGTCGCGCGCGCGCGCAAGGTCGAACGCTTCCTGTCGCAACCGTTCGACGTCGCGGAAGTCTTCACCGGCTCGCCGGGCGTACAGGTCCCGCTCGCCGATACGATCAAGGGCTTTAAGGGCCTTGTCGCCGGCGACTATGATCATTTGCCGGAAGGCGCGTTCTACATGGTCGGCACCATTGACGAAGCGATGGAGAAAGCGACCAAAATGGCGGCGGAAGCCGCGTAGTCTCCGTTTCGTCAGGAGACCGCGTCATGGCCGGCAAGGAGGATATGACGCGCGCGGAGCGTATATTCGTGCGCATCTCAATCCTGCAGACCGTCCTCGCCGTCGCCGGCATGTTCACGGGCGCCGTCGCCCTGTGGGCGGCGCTCAACGAGTCCGATGCGGTGCGCAAACAACAGCAGGCCGCCGTTTGGCCGCGCATCGATATCGCGGTGACGAACAATAGCGTCGACGCTTATCCGTATACGTCTGTAAGTGCGTCGAATAACGGGATCGGCCCGGCCCGCGTCCAATACATCGCCGCTTATGTGGACGCCGCCGTCCAAAACGACTGGTGGCGCGTGATGGAGGCGACGGCCGGCGTAGACGGCGGCGCGGTGATGCTGTCGAACGCCGATCTTAACGGCCGCGTGCTCGCCGCGGGCGAGACGCGCGAACTGGTCCGCGTGGATTCGCGCGCCATGCCCGAAGAAGCGGCGATCTCCAGCAGCGAGCTTCGCGGGCTGTTTAGCGCCGCCGTCGACGAGGGGCGCGTGAAACTGGCGGTCTGTTATTGTTCCGTGTTTGACGATTGCTGGCTTGCTGAAACGGACAGCGGCGTCGAGCCGGTCATGGTTGACGCATGCCCTGCGAAGGGCGACGAGAACTTCTGAAAAATGGACGAGGGCGGCGCGGCCGCCGCCCGGTCCTGCGCGCTAACGAACGCTCGGCGGCGCGAATGAGGAAACGATGATGGTCACGATCGGCGAGCGCCTTCGGTCAGTCGGGCGGCGGGCGTGCGCGCCGGCCGGGCTCCTCGGCGCCGCGTTTTTGTTGTCGTTCTCTTCGGCCGCGACCGCCGCGTGTGCGCCGGAGACGTCGCTGGCCGCCCATCGTCTCGCCGGGGCGTGGACCACCACGATCGAGACCGATGAGGGGTGGACCGGCTCGGGGCGCAGCGAAATCGACGTCGACGATGACCGCGGCTGCGCCCTTATCGAACGCGCCTCGTTTTCCCTCGACAGGGGCGACGGCGTTCTGACCAAGAATGAGGCGCTGACGATCTACGCGTGGGACGGGCTTGAAAAGACGTGGAAGCTGTTCGCCACCGACCGGCGCGGCTACACCCATATCGCGCGGTCGGTCGCCCCCCACGGGGACGGAGACGACAAGGAATACGGCGGTGAAGACGATGGGCGCGACGGCTGGACGTTCGACGTTCAGCGCCCGGGCGGCGAAGCCGCGAACCGTCGTATCGTATTGCGCCCGATTAGCGGGCGCGCCGGGTTTGAATGGGTGTGGCAAGGGCGCGACGCCGACGCGTGGAGCGATCGATTAATCTCGACCTACACCCGAGTAAATCCCCATACTGACGAAGCGGAACTTTGAACATGCCGGAAAAACTGCAATTTGATCTCGTGGCGCCGGAACGCGCAATCGCCTCCGTCGAGGCCGACATCGTCGAGGCGCCGGGCGTTGAGGGCATGATCGGCGTGTTGCCGGGGCACGCGCCGTTCATGACGGTCCTCGCGCCGGGCTGCGTGACGTACACGATCGACGGCGCGCAAACGCGCATCTTCGTGCGCGGCGGGTTCGCCGAAGTGACGCCCGCCGGCTTGACGATCTTGGCGGAAGAGGCCGTGCCGGTCGCCGAGCTTGATCGCTCGGAAATTGAGCGGCGCATTAAAGACTGCGAGGAAGACCTCGCCGACGCTGACACGACGCCGGAGACGCGGCTGCGCGCAGAACGCGAAGTGGTCGAACTGCGCGAAGTGCTCGCCGCGCTCTAAGAGCCGGTTTGAGAATAGCCGTAGCGCGCTCGGCGACCGATAGTCGGACGGTCGCTACCCCGCGACGATGGGGTAAGGCCCTTAGGCCATACGACATAGAGCCCGAACCGGCCTTTGCGGCGGCCGACGCCCCTCTCATGATCCGATGACGAGGGACTTTGCCGGGTCTTTCAAACGGGCGCTAAGCGCCGCGCCCCATCCAAACGCGCCCGCGCCGCCGTATCCTCCGCTGAACGTCAACAAGGAGGACGAGAAATGGAAGCCGTCGCCCGCAGCCTCGCCGCCGTCGTCGCGCTCGCCGCCGCGTTCTTCGTGATCGCGGAGCCCGCCATGGCGACCGAAGAGCCGAAATACGAACTGTTGGAGGCGTCGCCCGACGGCGCCATCGAAGTGCGTCGCTATGCGCCGACCTTGCGCGCCGAAGTGACGGTGGACGGCGACCGCGACCAGGCGGCGAGCGCCGGGTTCCGCATCCTCGCGGCGTTTATTTTCGGCGACAACGAAACCCAGGACGATATCGCCATGACGGCGCCGGTGACGCAGACGCCGGCCGACGCGAAGACGTCCGAAAAAATTGCGATGACCGCGCCGGTGACGCAAACGCCGGTCGGCGAGCGCCAATGGACGATCGGGTTCGTCATGCCGTCAAAGTATACCGTGGAAACGCTCCCCAAGCCGACGGACCCGCGGATCTCAATCGTTGAGACGCCCGGGTACGACGCGGCGGCCGTGCGTTTTTCCGGCCGCTACACGGCGTCGAACTTCGAAAAGCACCAGGGCGAACTGGACACGTTTATGGCGGACCGCGGGCTCCTCGCAGCGGGGTCGCCGACTTACTTGTTCTACAACGGTCCGTTCACGCCCTTTTTTATGCGGCGCAATGAGATCATGGTTCGGATTGAGCGCGTGCCCGCCGAGGCGGCGGGGTAGGCCGCGCAGCCGCGTCACGATCGCGACGCGTTTACGCCTCGTTAACGATCCGGGCCGAAGCCTTGCTAGGTGACGCGAAATCGTAAGCGAAAACCTGGCGGGTCGACGCGGCGGCCGGCGGTGCGCGCCCGCCCACGCCCCCGCCGATACCCCCAGCCGCGCCCGTTCGGCCGGGCGGCGCGGTATGCGGCTGACGCCGGCGTCGTCGTTTTGACCGGCGTCGGCGCGCTGGCGGTCGGTCTTGTCTGGTTCGCGCGCGACCTTCCGAGCACGGACGGCCTATGGAGAAGCGACCGTACGCCGGCCCTGACGCTCCTCGCCGCCGACGGGTCCGCGTTGCAAACGCGAGGGCCCGGCGCGCCGGTGCGCCTCGCGGATTTGCCGCCGCACGTGCCGCAGGCGGTCCTCGCCGTCGAAGATCGCAACTTTCGTCATCATGTCGGCGTCAATCCGCTGTCGGTCGTTCGCGCCTTTGTCGTCAACACGGTCGAAGGCGAAGTCCGCCAGGGCGGGTCCACGATCACCCAACAGCTCGCGAAAAACGTCTTCCTGTCGCCGGAAAAGACCCTGAAGCGAAAAGTGCAGGAATTGTTGCTCGCCTTCTGGCTTGAGCGGCGGTTCACCAAAGACGAGATCCTGACGCTCTATCTCAATCGCGTCTATTTCGGCGGCGGCGCTTACGGCGTCGATGCGGCCAGTCGGCGGTATTTCGCCAAGCCGGCGCGCAACCTATCCATCGGCGAGGCGGCGGTTCTCGCCGGCCTCCTCAAAGCGCCGTCGCGCTACGCGCCGACACGCGATCCGCAAGCCGCCGGCGCCCGCGCGCGGCTTGTCTTAACGGCTATGGAAGAAGCCGGGTTCGTCGACGCCGAGACGGCGGCGCGCGCCGCGGCCGCGCCTGTGCGTCTCGCCCGCGGGGCGGGGGCGTCCGCGCCGTATTTCGCCGATTATGCGCGCGCGCAATCCGCCGCGCTCGTCGGCGGCGCCCCGGCCGACCTCGACGCCGACCTCGTCGTCAAAACGACGCTGGCGCCGGACGTTCAACGCGCGGTTGACGCTGCGCTCGCCGACGGGCTCGCCGCGCACGTTCCGGACGACGCCGTCGAAGTCGCGGCCGTGGTGATGGACGCGGACGGCGCGGTCTTGGCGATGGCCGGCGGCCGGCGTTACGAAACGAGCCAGTTCAACCGCGCCGTTCAAGCGCGTCGCCAACCGGGGTCCGCGTTCAAGCCGTTCGTGTACCTCGCCGCCCTGGAGGCGGGCGCGGCGCCGGAAACGCAAATTCTCGACGCGCCCGTGCGGATCGGCGGTTGGTCGCCCGACAACTACAAAAGCAAATATTATGGCGAGGTCAGTTACGCCTACGCGCTCGCCTTATCGCTCAACAGTGCGGCGGTGCGCGTGCAAGAACGCGTCGGGCGCGGGGCCGTGCGTCTTGCGGCCCGTCGCATGGGGCTCGACGCGGATTTATCGCGCGGAGCGTCCCTCGCGCTCGGGGTCGACGAAACGACGCCGCTGGGGCTCGCCGCGGCCTACGCGCCCTTTGCGAACGGCGGCTATCGCGTCGTCGCGCACGGCGTTTCCGAAATCGCGACCGCGGAAGGCCAACGGCTTTATGCCGGCGCGTCCGGCTATGACGGCGTCGCCGTCGATGCGGCGACCGCAGAAAGCATGAACCGCATGCTCCGCGCCGTCGCCGCCTGGGGAACGGGCAAGAACGCGGCCCTCGACGACGTCGCCGTCTACGGCAAAACGGGAACGTCGCAAGACAGCCGCGACGCCTGGTTCGTCGGCCATGCGGGCGGCCTCGTCGCCGTCGTCTGGCTGGGCCGCGACGACAACGCGCCGATGGACGGCGTCACGGGCGGCGGTGCGCCCGCGCGGCTTTGGCGCGGCGTGATGCGCGCGGCGTTAGACGTGCGTGCGAACAAGCGCGAACCGCTACCGTTCAGCGCGGCCGCCCTCTTGGACGGTTACGACGCGGGGACGCCGTAGGCGTGCAAGGCGGCGCCGTTTTCGGCGAACCAGTCCCGGGCCGCCTCGGCGTCGCACCCCAAATCCGCGACGATCGCCCAAAACGCCGGCGAGTGATCCATACGGATTAAATGCGCGCATTCGTGCGCGGCGACGTAATCGGTCACCCAATCCGGCGCCATAATGAGCCGCCAAGAAAACGACGGGGCGCCGGTCGCCGAACACGATCCCCACCGCGATTTGCCGTCGCGGATGGAGACGGGCCCGCGCCTCACGCCGAGCTGCGCGGCGAACGCGTCGGCGCGCGCCATAAAGTGTTCGCGCGCCTGGCGTTTCATCCAGTCGACGAGGCGCCGGTTGACGTGTTCGGGCGCGCCGCCGACGACGAGGCTCGGCGGATCGCCGGTCGCGCGCCGGACCGCGCGCCGCGCGCCGCCCTCGTTGACGACGGTATGCGCCTCGCCGCGAAACGGGGCCGCGCTTCCGGCCGTGAACGGCCGCGGGCCGGGACGGTCGTCGAGCTGCCGGCGCACCCAGTCGGCGCGGCTCTGGGCGAAGGCGAGCCCCTCCGGGATGGCGCGTTTCGACGGGACGGTGACGACGGCGCCGCCCTTCAACGCGTCCACCCGAAGAATAAAGCGCCGCGCGCGTCTATTGATCCGCACGGTCACCGGCGCGCGCCGATCGCCTAGATCAAGCTCGTACGGGTCGTCAGGATCGGCGGTCGCGAGGTGGGGCATGACCCGACCATGGCGCGCCTCGGCGGAATTCGCTACGAGAATCGTTTAGACGTTCGCCGCCGCGACCGATTGAGACCTTAATGGACGCCGCTTCTCCGCCAGCGCCCCACATCGACCGGCGATCCGCGCCGACCCCGATGATGGCGCAATATCTCGCCATTAAAGAGCAAGCTGGCGACGCGCTCTTGTTCTATCGCATGGGCGATTTCTACGAGCTGTTTTTTGACGACGCCGTCAAAGCGGCGGGCGCCCTCGACATTACGTTGACCAAGCGCGGCAAGCATCTCGGCGACGACATCCCGATGTGCGGCGTGCCGTGGCACTCGCACGAGAGTTATCTCGCGCGCCTTATCAAAGCCGGCTTCAAAGTCGCCATCTGTGAACAGACCGAAGACCCGAAGGAAGCGAAAAAGCGCGGCTCGAACGCCGTCGTCAATCGCGCCATCGTGCGGGTCGTCACGCCCGGCACGCTGACCGAGGACACGCTTTTAGAGCCGGGCCGGAACAATTTCCTCGCCGCGCTCGCGGTCGAGGGCGACGTCGGCGCGCTCGCCTGGGCGGACGTCTCGACGGGCGAGCTCTATTGGCGGCGCACCGACCGGACGGCGTTCGCCGGCGATCTCGCCGCGCTCGCACCGGCCGAACTCGCCGCGCCGGAAGCGGAGACGGCGGTCGCCTGGCGCGAGGCGCTCGGGGAGGCGCGGGCGGCGACGTGCGTCAGCGATCTCGCAGCGCCGTTTTTTTCCGCCCGGCGCGGCGAGGAGCGGTTATGCGAGACCTTCGGGGTCGCGTCGATTGACGCTTTTGGGACGTTCGAGCCTGTCGACTTGTCCGCACTCGGATCGTTGCTCGCTTACATCGAGTTGACGCAAGTCGGCCGCGCGCCGGCCCTGCGCCCTCCGCGCCAAGCGTCGGCGGACGCGGCGATGACGATTGATGCGGCGACGCGCGCCTCGCTGGAGATCGTCCGGTCGAGCGGCGGCGGCAAATCAGGCTCGCTCTTTTGGGCCGTCGATCGAACCGTGACCGCGCCCGGCGCGCGGCTTTTGGCCTCGCGCCTGTCCGCGCCGTTGACCGACCCGGCCGCGATCGCGGCCCGCCACGACCTCGTCAGCGCCTTCGTCGACGCGCCCTCCTTGCGCGAGGCCGTCCGCACGCTGTTGAAGGGCGCGCCCGACATGGCCCGCGCGCTGTCGCGTTTGACGCTCGGCCGCGGGGGGCCTCGGGACCTGTCCGCGCTCGCGCAGGGCGCGCAAAACGCGGCGGAAGCCGCGATCGCCCTGTCCGCCGACGGCGGCGCCGGTCCGCTCGGCGCGCTGGCGGCGACGCTCAATCCGCAGACGGACGGCGGACGGCTTGCGGTCTTGGCCGCGCGGCTCGACAAAGCGCTGAAGGTCGATCCGCCGCTGCTTGCCCGCGACGGCGGCTTCATCGCAAAAGGCTTCGACCCCGGCCTCGACGAGGTGCGGTCGCTGCGCGGCGAGGCCGACCGCCATGTCGCCAACCTTGAAGCCAAATATCGCGAGGCGACGGGGCTTAAGGGCCTCAAAATCAAAAAGAACAACGTTCTCGGCGTCTTCGTCGAGACGCCCCCCGGGCAGGCGGACGCGCTTTCCGCGCCGCCGCACGACGCCACGTTTATACACCGTCAGACGCTCGCGAGCGCCGTGCGCTTCACGACCGGCGAACTCGCGGACCTTGACGGCCGGATCGCCCGCGCGCGCGACGAAGCGTTGGCGCGCGAACTCGACTTGTTTGCAACGCTCACGGAAGAAGCCGCGGGATGCGCCGACGAGATCGCGGCGACCGCCGACGCGCTCGCGCAAACCGACGTCGCCGCCGCCGCCGCCCACCTCGCCGCGACCGAAGACCACGTCCGGCCGACCGTCGACGACAGTCTCGCCTTTGATATCGAAGCCGGTCGCCATCCGGTCGTCGAGCGCGCGGTGAGCGCGCAGGGGGCGGCGCGGTTCGTCGCCAATGATTGCCGCCTCAGCGAGGACGGCGCGCCGCTCCTTCAGCTCGTCACCGGGCCCAATATGGCCGGCAAGTCGACCTATTTGCGCCAGAACGCCCTGATCGCCGTCGCCGCGCAGGCCGGGCTCTTCGTCCCCGCCGCGCGCGCGCATCTCGGCGTCGCCGACCGTGTTTTCAGCCGCGTCGGCGCGTCGGACGAGTTGGCCAAGGGGCGGTCGACGTTTATGGTTGAGATGGTCGAGACCGCCGCGATCTTGAACCAGGCGACGCCGCGCTCGCTCGTCGTCCTCGACGAAATCGGCCGGGGCACGTCGACGTTCGACGGGCTGTCGATCGCTTGGGCGGCGATTGAACATCTGCACGGGGAGAACCGTTGTCGCGGATTGTTCGCAACGCACTACCACGAATTGACGGCGCTCAGCGAAACCTTGCCGCGGTTGCGCAACGTCTCCATGCGCGTGCGCGAATGGAAGGGCAAAGTCGTCTTCTTGCACGAGGTTGGCTCCGGCCCGGCCGATCGGTCGTACGGCGTCGCCGTCGCGCGGCTTGCGGGGCTGCCGTCCGGCGTCATCAAACGCGCCGGCGATATTTTGAAGATGCTCGAAGCCGACCGCCGCGCCGGGCCGGGCGTCGACGCGTTGCCGCTGTTCGCCGCCGCGCCGAGCGAGAACGCGGCGGCGCAGCAAGAGACGACTGACCGTTCGGCCTCGGACTTATCGGCTTTGGCCGCCGCGCTCGCCGACATTGATCCGGACGCCTTGTCGCCTCGTGACGCGCTCGACACGCTTTACCGACTAAAGCAGTTGTCGGGGGACGGATGAACGCGCGCGCAAAGCTCTTCGCGGCCGTCGCTTGCGCCGCCATGGTGATCGGCGGATGCGCCGGGGGCGCCGCGCGCGGGCGCGCCCCGTCCGACGCCGGCGTCGCCGCTTACCGCGCCGGCGATTTCGAAACGGCGTGGACGGAGTTGAAGCCGTTGTCGGAAAGAGGCGTCTTCCGCGCACAGCGCTATGTCGCCTTCATGTTGATGTCCGGGCGCGCGCCGGCCCCGTGCGACGGCGCGCTGTGCGTCGAGGAAGCCAAGGCGCTACTGATCGACAGTGCGGGTCGGGGCGACACGAATTCGTTGATCGCGTTGGAAGCGATGCGTGCGTCCGGCGAAGCGTTCGCGCCGAGCGACGCCGACATGGACGCGCTCGATCGCGTGCGTGCGGCGGGCGGCGATCCCATGTCGGCCTGGCGGCTTGAGGACCGCGGCGTCGAGCCGGTCGATGCGGCCGAGCGGATCGCGTGGTTGCGCACGGCGGCAGCGGGCGATCCGCGCATTCACCGCAATGCGCCGACGGCGGCGTTTCGTCTGTGCACGCTCTATGCGGCGGGCGAGGGCGTGGAGGCGGACCGGCGGTCGGCGCGCAAATGGTGCAAGCGCGCCGCAAAAGCTGGGCACACGGGCGCGTATTTGGCGTTAACGCAGCTCGACGGTCGGGGCGCGGACGAGTGACGTCGTCGCAACAAGGCGCGATCAGCGCCGCCGCGCTCGCCGACGCCTTCGCCCGCCAGCGCGCCGGGCAGGAGTACGGCGCGCTCGCCAAGCTGATCAAAGCCGAATGGGCGGCCCGGCGCGCCGCGGCGATCGCCGGCGGCGCGCGAGGCGACGTCGCCGCGCGCCGGCTCGCGCGCACCATGGCGGGGCTGATCGGCAAGCTCTACGAATTGGCGAGCGAGGCGGCCCCGGACGCGGCGCGTCAAACGGCGGTTTTCGCGGTCGGCGGTTTCGGCGAGGGCCGGCTCGCGCCTTATTCCGACGTCGATTTGTTGTTTCTGCACAAGTTCGCGGACGCCGAGCGCTTGCGCGGGTTGCTCGATCCGGTCCTTTACGCGTTGTGGGACGCGGGCGTCGCCGTCGGCCATAGCGTGCACACGCCGGCCTCCGCGATCGTGTTCGCCAAAAGCGACGTCATCGGACGAACGGCGTTCTTGACGGCGCGCCCGCTCGCAGGCGACGGGGACGTGGCTGCGGATTTTCATCGCCGGTTCGACCGGTTGCGCCGCGTCACCATGCGCCCCTTCGTCGCCGCCAAGCTCGCCGAAAGCCGCGAACGCCATCAGCGCACGGCCGAATCGCGGTTCCTCGCCGAACCCAACGTGAAAGACGGCAAGGGCGGCCTGCGCGATTTGCAAACAATCCGCTGGCTGCACCGCTATGTTTGGGGTGCGGACCCCGACGTGCAGGCCGTCGGCGCGTACGCGTTCGATCCCGTCGAGGTCAAAACGCTCCTCGCCGCCGAGCGCTTTCTTTGGTCCGTGCGCGTCCATCTGCACGACCTTCACGGCGCCGCGGCGGAGACCTTGTCCTTCGACGTGCAGCCTGCCGTCGCCGAACGCCTCGGCTACGCCGATAGACCCGGCGCGCACGCGGTCGAACGCTTGATGAAGCACTATTTCCTGAACGCCGCCGACGTCGGCCGTTTGACCCGGTTGTTCTCAGCGCGGCTTGACGACGTCGAGGCGTTGCGGCGACGAAAAAAGTCGACGGTGCTGCCGGCGGCCCTCTTAAAAGACGAGGCTGCCGGCGCGCCCAACATCGCGTTGGTGAACGGACGGCTGCATTTCGCCCGGCTGGAAGAGGCGACGCCGCAGGATCTTTTTCGATACTTCCGCGCGCTGTCCAAACGGGGGGACCTGGAAGCCCATCCCGACGCGTTGACGTATATTCGCCAACACGCCGCCTCCGTTACGGGGCCGGTCCGGCGCGATCCGGTCAACTCACGGCTGTTCATCCGTGCGGTGATGACGGCGAAAAGCCCGGTTCGGCTCTTGCGCGTTATGGGCGAGACCGGCTTTCTGGCAAAAGCGCTCGTCTTTTTCGGCAAGATCGCCGGCCGCGTCGAGTACGGGCTCTATCGGCGCTATTCCCTGGACGAACAGGTCTTTCAGATGGTGGGCGAATTAAGCGACGCGTTGCGTGAAAACGCCTTTAGCGGCTTTCCGCTTGCGGAGCGGGTCGTCGCCGACGCTGAGGATATCGAACCGTTTTACGTCGCGCTGCTCGTCCAGCCGATGCGCGCCTCGCGGCAGTTCGGCGAAACGGCGGACTTGGAGCGCGCCGCCTCGCGCACCGCGCGACGCTTTTGCGCCGACGCGGGCGCCGCTGCAGATGTCGCGTGGGTCGCGGCGCGGCCGAACGCGATGATCGCCGTCGCTGAGCGGCGTAATCTGTCATCGGACGAAACGATCCGGGGGTTCGCCCGTGCGCTCGGTTCCATGCGCCGCCTCAATCTCCTCTTTATTCTGAGCGTTTGTTATTTGCGGGTCGTCAACGATGCGGCGTGGGACGCATGGGCGCAGCGGCAATTGCAGGCGCTTTACGAAGGCGCGCGGGCTTATCTCGACGGCGACGCGCGGGGGCTCGCCCAATGGACCGCCGCCCGCTCCAAGGCGGGGCGTGCGGCGGCCGCAAGACGGCTCGCCGGGTGGTCGCCGGCGGACAAGCGCGTTTATCTCGACCAAACGCCGGACGACGTCGCCCGCAGCGTCGATCCCGCCCAACTTGCGCGCTTTGCGATCCTGAGACGCTCGGCCGATCGGCGCGGGGCCGAGGCGGCGGTGAACGTCACGCCCGCGGGGGAGACGATCGACGTCATGGTCTCCGCGCCGGACCGGCCGGGCCTCCTCGCCGATCTCGCGGGCGTCGTCGCCGAAACCGGCTTGAGCGTGCGCACGGTGCATGCCTTCACATCGGACGGCGGGCGGGCGCTCGATTTCATGACGCTGCAAGCGCCGGGGGAGGCCGCCGGGCTCGCGGCGGTCGGAACGGATCCGGAATCCGTCGCCGCGCTCCACGCCGCGCTGTTGAAGGTCGCGCGCGCGCCCGGCGACGGCGCGCCGCGCATCAAGTCGCGCCTCGGCGATCGGCGGTCGATTTTTTCCGTGCCCTCGGTCGTGCGCGTCGACGTGGACACCGAAACGGACCACACCATTGTCGAAGCGGAAGGCCGCGATCGGCCGGGGCTATTGTATCTTTTGTGCGACGCGCTTGCGGATATCGGCGTTCAAATTCGCTCCGCCCACGTTGCGACCTATGGCGAGCGGGCGGTCGACGCGTTCTATTTGCAAGACGCCCCCGGCTACAAAATCACCCACAGGCGGCGCTTGCAGTCGATCGAGCGGCGTTTGTTGAACGTGCTTGGCTCCGACGATGCGGCGAACGGGCTCTCTTGAGGACATAAGATGAAGCGCGGCGTGTTGCGATCGATGGCGACCGTGAGCGGGATGACGCTCGCCAGCCGCGTTCTGGGCTTTGCGCGGC
>JBCCZS010000088.1:0-12257 GCA_039187035.1 Pseudomonadota bacterium
CCCGCCACCGGCCTCGCCCTCGCCGGCGCCGCCCGCACGGTCGAAGAGCCCGCCCTGGGCGCTCGCCCGCCCCTCAAAAACAGCCGCGGCGTATTTTTGGAGAATGTCGGCGCTCGCAAACGCCGCCGCCCGCGACGGCGCCAACCCGTCGAACGCGCCCGCCCGCGCAAGATTTTCAAGGGCGCGTTTGCCGACCTGACGGAGATCCACCCGCTCGGCGAAATCAAATAAATCGCCGAACGGGCCCCCGCGCCGCCGCTCGGCGACGATCGCCTCCATCGCCGCCTCGCCGACATTTTTGACGGCCGACAGTCCGTACACGACTGCGCCGCCGTCGACGGAAAAATCCGCCGCCGAATGATTGACGTGCGGCGGCGCGACGCGAACGCCGGAACGCGCCGCCTCGTTGACGAAAACGGAGAGCTTGTCCGTGTTCACCCGATCGAGCGACATCGAGGCGGCCAGAAAGGCCGCCGGGTGATTGGCCTTCAGATAGGCGGTTTGATAGGCGATCAGCGCGTATGCGGCGGCGTGGGACTTATTAAACCCGTACCCGGCGAACTTCTGAACGAGATCAAAAATCGAGGACGCTTTCGCCGCGTCGACGCCCCGCTCCACGGCGCCGTCGACGAACCGACGACGCTGGCGGTCCATTTCCTCTTTCTTCTTTTTGCCCATGGCGCGCCGCAAGAGGTCGGCCTCGCCGAGCGAATAGCCGGACAAGATCTGGGCGATCTGCATCACCTGTTCCTGGTAGATGATGACCCCGTAGGTTTCCTCCAGAACCCCCTGAAGCTTCGGGTGCAGATAATCCGGACGCTCGCGCCCTTGTTTTCGCTCGACGTAGGTGGGGATGTTTTCCATCGGCCCCGGCCGGTAGAGCGAGACGAGCGCGATAATGTCTTCCAAACTATCCGGCTTCATCGCCCGTAACGTGGCGCGCATGCCGGCGCTCTCAAGTTGAAAAACGCCGACCGCCGCTCCGTCCCCGAGCATTGAAAAAGTCGGCGCGTCGTGGAGAGGAATTTTCGCCGCCGAAAGATCGCCGCCGGCGTCGCGGATGAAGCCGAAGGCTTTTTCAATGACGGTCAGGGTCTTAAGTCCGAGAAAGTCGAACTTCACGAGCCCCGCGGGCTCGACCCACTTCATATTGAATTGGGTCGCCGGCATTTGCGCGCGCGGGTCGCGGTATAAAGGCGTAATCTCCTGGAGCGGACGGTCGCCGATGACGACGCCGGCCGCGTGCGTCGAGGCGTGCCGATAAAGCCCTTCAAGCTTCAACGCCTTTTCGATAAGCGCAGCGACGGCGGGATCGCGGTCGCGCTCCTCGCGCAGTTTCGGCTCGCTCGCCACCGCCTCGCCGAGCGTCGTCGGATCGGCCGGATTGTTCGGCACCAATTTGCACAACCGGTCGACCTGCCCGAACGGCATGCCGAGAACGCGCCCCACGTCGCGCAGAACGGCCCGCGCCTGCAGCTTTCCGAAGGTGATAATCTGCGCGACGCGGTCCGCGCCATATCGATCGCGCACATAGCGAATGACCTCGTCTCGCCGATCCTGGCAAAAGTCGATGTCGAAGTCCGGCATCGACACCCGCTCCGGGTTCAAAAACCGTTCGAACAACAAGCCGAAACGCAACGGATCGAGGTCGGTGATCGTCAGCGACCACGCCACCAACGACCCCGCGCCCGACCCCCGCCCGGGGCCGACCGGAACGCCGTGCGCCTTGGCCCATTTGATAAAGTCCGCGACGATCAGAAAATAACCGGGAAAGCCCATCCGGTTGATGATCTCAAGCTCTGTATCCAGACGTTTCCAGTAGGTCTCGACCGGTTGCGCGGGGGCGACCTCTTCAAGCCGGGCGGCGAGCCCCGCGCGCGCCTGATCGGCCAGCTCGCGCACCTCGCTCTCCGCGCCGTCGGCCGGCGTTTGGGCCCCGTCGCTCGACGGCGCGGTAAAGAGCGGCAAAATGGGCGGGTGCGTGCGCGGACGAAACGCGCATCGCCGTACGATTTCGCTTGTGGCCTCGACCGCCTCGGGCAAGTCCGCGAACAAAGCCGCCATCTCCTCGCCGGAGTTAAAGTAGTGGTCCGGCGTGACGCGGCGACGGTCATCTTGGTGGATATAGGCGCCGTCGGCGATGCAAAGCAGCGCTTCGTGCGCCTCGAAGTCGTCGGGGCTCGGGAAAAACGGCTCGTTCGTCGCCGCGACCGGGGCTCCCTTCGCGTAGGCGAGTTCGGTAAGCGCCCGTTCTTGCGACGTCTCGTTGCGCGCAGGATGGCGCTGCAACTCCACATAGAGCCGACCCGGAAAAAGCGCCGCCGCATCGCCCGGCCGCCCCGCCCGCAAAAGCCGGTCAAGCGGTCCGTCATGGCCGCCCGTCAGGCAAATTAGCCCGTCCGCGGCGCCGTCGAGCCACGACAAATCCGCCGCCGCTTCGTTCTCCCGTCGCGATTCCAGGAACGCGCGGCTCGAGAGCGCCATCAGATTGCGGTAGCCGACCTCGTTCTGGGCCAAAAATACCAGAGACGCCGCGCGCTCGTCGCGGCTCTCGATCTCAGCGAGCCGCGGGTCGTCGACCGCTTGCTGGAGCCCGGTTACGGATTGAACGCCGCCGGCGCTCAACACCTCCGACGCCTCAAGCGCGCCGAACAGATTGTTCGTATCCGTCACCGCGACGGCCGGCATGTCCGCGTTCACGCACAAGTCCAACAAAGCCGCGACGGGGATCGCCCCTTCCGACAACGAATAAGCCGAATGCACGTGCAGATGGACGAAAGGCGACATCGCCGACCCCTCAAACCGCCCGGACCGATCCGGACTTAACAATGGAACGATCAAAAATTCCGCCGGTCAGGCGCCGAGAAGCGCGCCCCACCACTGGGCGGAACAAGCAACAATCAGCACTACGCCGAGTCCGACGACGTCCTGCAACCGCTCTCCGGCACGGGTTTTCAACATGGCGACCTCCTCTTGCATGTTCCACTAATGTTCTATATTCTTGTTTTGTTCCGCGCAAGGGGTCTTTCGAAGATGACGGTTAATTCACCAAAGCCGGCAGGTCGCGGACGGCCCACTAAAGAGAGGAGTAACGGGACATCGCCGGTGAGGTTCGTTAAGGAACGCCGATGCGATATGCGATTTTCGGGACCGGCCGGGTCGGCGGGTCGATGGCGACTTATTTGCGGTCCCTCGGCCATGAGGTCGCTGCGATACGGCGAACGACTGACGCAGATACGGCGCGCCGAGCCGTTGACGACGCAGACGTCGTGGCGGCCGCAACGCCCGACGACGTCTTACCGTCCTGGGCCGCGCAATGGGTCCCGGTCGCACCCGGAAAGGTCTTCGTTCATTTCGCCGGCGCGGTTGCATTGGCTGGCGTTCGGCGTTTTCACCCGCTTTACTCTTTTGGTCCTCAACCTCTTGCGCCGGCCGAGGTCGCGCGGGTCGCATTCGCTTGCGAGCCCGACGGCCCGTCGTTCGCCGACGTCTTCCCGGGCGCAACCAACCCGACGTTCGTCGTCGGATCAGAAGACGCAGCCTATTACCACGCGCTCGCCGTCGTCAGCGGAAACTTGGCCGCCTTCGTATGGAACGAAACCGCGCGACGCTTTCGGGCCCGCCTCGACGCGCCTGCCGCAGCGCTGGCCCCTTACTTTCGCAGCCTCGTTGATCGCTTCGAAGAAGCCCCGGAGCATTCGCTCACGGGACCCGTCGCCCGACAAGATCGGCGCACTGTCGCGCGCAATCTTGCGGCGTTGGCTGACGATCCGGAGCTCGGCGGTCTGTACCGTGCTTTTTTGGCGGCGGCGTGGCCGGAGTTCGACGGCGATCCCGGCGCCGGCGCCGCGACGGCCGCAGACGAACCGTAGGCCATCGGCAGAGCCCGGGCAGCAAACGGCTCGCGCGCCGCCGGAGCGATGCCGGATTCCCCCACCGCGCGCCTTGCTCTCGCAGGGTCTATCGGCTAACGACCCGCGCTTGAGCCGCGCCGGCGGCGAGCGAAACATGACGAGACTTCGGCAGGCGGTCGTTAAGCGTCGGGCCGGACCGAAATAACCGAACCAAGGCAGGACACCTCAGCGATGGCCGAGAACGACGTCGACATATTCGACTGCGAAGTGCGCGAACAGAAAGGCACCGGCGGAGCCCGCGCGGTGCGCCGCGACGGTTGGGTGCCGGCCGTGTTGTACGGGGGCGACGATCCCGTCGCCGTTAAGCTGAAACGCAACCAAGTCTTTAAAGCGTTCGACGCGGGGCGAATGAACGCCCGTTTGGCGAAGATCGCCGTGCCGGGCCAGGACTATCTTCAACCCGTGATCGCGCGCGAAGTGCAGGTCGATCCGGTCATGGGCTTTCCGGTCCACGTCGATCTCATGCGCGTCGACGAGCAAACGCGCATCAACGTCGAGGTGGCGGTGCGCTTCGTCAATGAGGACCGCTCGCCGGGCTTGAAGCGCGGCGGCGTATTGAATGTCGTGCGCCACACGGTCGAAGTCTACGCGCCGGCGACGGCGATCCCGGAGGCGTTTGAGATCGACGTCGCCGAGGACGATCTCGGCGCGACGATACCGGTCTCGCGGATCGCGATGCCGGAAGGGGTCGAGCCGACGATCACCGATCGCGACTTTACGGTCGCGACGATTGCGGCCCCGTCGTCGGTGAAATCGGCTGCGCAAGACGTTGACGACGACGCGGTCGCCGACGCCGAACCGGCCGACGCCGAGCCGGGCGCGGACTAGGTGCTGGGTAGGGTCCGTCGCCGCTGAGGCGACCGCCGGACGTCGACCGGGGGGCCGAGAAGTAGCCCATAGCGGGCGCGCAAGTCTTAGCGTCGGGGGAATTTCGCCGCGGAGGCGCGTGGCACGGGACGCTCCTATAGCGCGCGCGGCCCGCGTTTAGATCTGGGGCCGCGCTTCGCCGCGCGATCGGTCGGCGACAAGAGCCTCGCGACCGCGCAAAGGTGATGCGGATGCTGATCATTGCAGGCCTCGGCAATCCCGGCGATCGCTATGCGCGCAATCGGCACAATGTCGGGTTTATGGCGGCCGACGCCGTCGCGGACGCGCACGCCTTCGGCCCGTCTCGGCGGAAATTCCAGGCCGACGTGCGCGACGGACGGCTCGGCGGCGCGCGCGCGCTTATCGTCAAGCCGGTGACGTATATGAACGAAAGCGGACAGGCCGTCCGCGCCGCCGCGCAATTTTACAAAGTCGCGCCGGAAAACGTCGTCGTAATTTATGACGAGATCGATCTGGCGCCGGGCAAAGTCCGCGCGCGAACCGGCGGGGGCCATGCGGGCCACAACGGCGTGCGCTCGCTTATCGCCCATCTCGGCGCCGGGTTTCGCCGCGTGCGCGTCGGCGTCGGGCGCCCCGGCGACAAGGCGGGCGTGCACGGCCACGTGCTCGGCGACTTCGCCAAAGCCGACGAGGCGTGGCTGGCGCCGCTCCTTGAGGCCATGGCCGAAGCTGCACCGGCGCTCGTCGACGGAGACGCCGCGTTCTCCAGCGAATTGGCGCGCGTGCGCACGGCGCACGGGGCCGGCGCCCCGCCGGCGGCTTCGGCGGAAAAGCGACCGCCAAACGCATCGACGCGCGACGCCGGCGCCGCGGACGCACGGGAAAAACCGAACGCGGCCCCGGGCGCGCCCGGCAACGCGCCGCGAGGCGCGATCGCAGACGCCTTATCGGCGCTCGTTAAACGGAAGGAATAGTCCGCATGGGATTTAAATGCGGGATTGTGGGTTTGCCCAATGTCGGCAAATCGACCTTGTTCAACGCGTTGACGAAAACGGCCGCCGCACAGGCGGCCAATTATCCGTTCTGCACCATTGAGCCGAACGTTGGCGACGTCGCCGTCCCCGAGCCGCGCCTGACGCGCCTCGCCGAGATCGCCAAATCGGCTGAGATCGTGCCGGCGCGCATGCAGTTCGTGGACATCGCCGGCCTCGTCAAAGGGGCCTCGAACGGCGAAGGCCTCGGCAATCAGTTCCTCGCAAACATTCGCGAAGTCGATGCGGTGCTTTACGTCCTGCGGTGCTTCGACGACGACGACGTCACCCATGTCGCAGGCTCGGTCGATCCGATTGCGGACTTTGAGGTCGTCGAAACCGAGCTGATGCTCGCCGATTTGGAAAGCCTGGAGAAGCGTCGCGTCGGGTTGGAGAAAAAAGCGAAGGGCCAAGACAAAGACGCTAAAGCCGAGATCGTACTCGTCGACAAAGCGCTCGACGTGTTGCGCGAGGGCGCGCCCGCCCGCAAGGCCGACGTCGACGCGGACGACGCAAAAGCCTTCGCCGCGCTGCAGCTCTTGACGGCCAAGCCCGTCATGTTCGCCGCAAATGTCGACGAAGCCGGCGCGGCGGACGGCAACGCCTATTCGCAAGCCGTCGCCGAGCGCGCGCGCAAAGAAGGGGCGGCCTGCGTCGTCATCTCCGCCAAAATCGAAGCTGAACTGGCGCAATTGGACGAGGACGAACAAAGCGAGTATCTCGCCGCGCTCGGGCTCGAAGAGCCCGGCCTCAATCGGCTCATCCGCAACGGATACGCGCTCCTCGGTCTACAGACGTATTTTACGGCCGGACCCAAAGAGGCGCGCGCCTGGACCGTCCGGGCGGGCGCGACCGCGCCGCAGGCCGCCGGCGTCATCCATACCGACTTTGAACGCGGCTTCATCCGTGCCGAGACGGTCTCGTACGACGATTACGTCGCGGCCGGCGGCGAGCAAGGCGCCAAGGAAGCGGGCAAAATGCGCCTCGAGGGCAAAGAGTACCGCGTCGCCGACGGCGACGTCATGCATTTCCGCTTCAACGCCTGATCGACCGAACGCTGACGGCGGCGACCGGGCCGTCGACGGCGCGCCCGGTTAACGCGCCGGACGCGTCCGGTTGTCGCACCCCCGCGTCGGGGCACGCAGCCGACCGGACGAAGCGATCTCGGGAAACGAAATTTCAATCGTTCTCGGCAATCCTCACATCGTTCGGAAACCGTCCGTTAACGGCGTTTCCCCCGCGTATGCCGTCGTTCGATCGGCCCCGTTTTCCCGACAGCCGTACGCGTTGCGACGTCCGGTTCGGATCGCGGGGATCGTCACGCGCGCCGGTTCCCTCTCGCCTTTATTCCGTCGCCGGCTCCACGAGAAGCGCGCCGCGACGCGTCGATTACGTTGAAGGATAGCCACATGACCGTCGCCGCTCGGCTCCCCCTCGTCGTCAAACTCCCCGCCGTCGTTGCAGGGTTCGCCGGCCTTTCGTTCGGCCTCGGCGTTTTCGCAGCCGGACCGGGCGCGTCGCTTCCCGCCGGCCTCGCCGCTGCAGGCGGCCTTTCGGTCGCCGCCGCCGGCCTCGCCGCTTATTTTTTGGCCCGACGCTACGCGGCGCGTCTCGCGCGCTACGCCGGCGCCGCCGAACGCCTTGCAAAGGGCGACGCGGACGTACGCCTCGGGCTCGCGGCCCGCGGAGACGAATTCGGAACGGTCGCCAAGAAGTTCTCAAAGCTGCGGGACGCGACACGCGCCTCAAACGAAGCGCGACGCGTCGGAACGTTTAAAGGTTCCGCATTCGACGGCAGTTCCGTCGCGATGATGATGATCGACCGCGATTTCGACATAACCTACGTCAACGAGGCCACGAAAGCGCTCTTTACGCGGCATGCGGACGTCTTCAAATCCCACTATCCCGACCTCGACATCGATCAGCCGGTCGGCATCAACATCGACGTTTTTCACGACAATCCCGGTCACCAACGCCGCCTCCTGTCGAACCCCGCGAACCTGCCGCACCGGACGGATATTGAACTTGGCGACCTACGGATCGCCCTCAACGTTTCCGGTATTTTCGACGAACAGGGCGCTTATGTCGGGAACGTCCTGGAATGGGACGACGTCACCCAACAGCGCACGAACGCCGGCATGCTTGACGCGATCGACCGTTCCCAGGCGCGCATCGAGTTTACGCTTGACGGGGTCGTCGTCGACGCCAACGAAAACTTCCTAAACCTGATGGGATACGGGCTCGACGAAATCGTCGGAGAGCACCACCGCCTTTTCGTCGAAAGCGACTTTTCGACCACTGAGGAATATAAGACGTTTTGGAGCCGTCTCGCGCGCGGCGAGTTTATCGCCGGAAAATACAAGCGCCGCTCGAAAGCCGGCGACGATATCTGGATCTATGGCGTATACGCACCGATCTTTGACCGTGCCGGGAAACCCTTCCGGGTCGTGAAGATCGCGACGGACATCACGGAGCAAGAAAACAAAACGCAAGAAGCCGTCTTCAAGAGCGCCGCGTTCGAAGGCTCGTCAATCGCGACGATGATGATCGACCGCGACTTTATCATTACCGACGTCAATCAGGCGACGCGCGAGCTGCTCTCCCACCACGAGGAGACGTTCCAGACGCTTTGGTCCGGCTTCAGCGCCGATTCGATTTTGGGCGTGTGCATCGACAAGTTTCACAAGAACCCCGCCCACCAACGCAAGATGCTCGCCGATCCGGGGAACCTGCCTTTCGTCACGGACATTACGATCGGCGACTTTAAGTTCTCGCTGCGCATCGCGGCCGTTTACGACGAAAACAACGCCTATGTCGGCAACCTTCTGCAGTGGGAGGACGTGAGCGACATTCGCACAAACGCCGGCATCCTCAAAGCGATCGACGAAGCCCAGGCCGTCATTGAATTCAAACCTGACGGCGAGATCGTTAAGGCCAATCCGAACTTCCTGAGTTTTATGGGGTACTCGGAAGGCCAGATTGTAGGCCGGCATCACCGCATGTTCTGCGACGAACGCAACGCCGCGTCTGCGGAGTACGCCGAATTTTGGCGCCAACTCGCAAGCGGGGAAGCAAAATCCGGTATCTTCAAACAGCTGACCGCGACCGGCGACGAAGTCTGGATCCAGGCGATCTATACGCCGATCACGGACGCCACCGGCAACGTCTTCAAAGTCGTCAAATTCGCGACCGACGTCACCGCAACCGAGAAAGAAGTGAACGAAAACCGGTCGAAAATCGATGCGATCGGCCGCTCGCAAGCCGTTATCGAATTCGACACGCAAGGAAAAGTTCTCAAGGCGAACGAAAACTTCTTCGCCACCATGGGGTATTCTGAGAGCGAAGTCGTCGGCAAACACCACTCCATGTTCCTTGCCGCCGAAGACGCTCAGTCAGCGGATTACCAGGCGCTTTGGGACGGCCTGCGCGCCGGCCAGTTCAAGGAAGGCACGTTTAAGCGCGTCGGCAAAGGCGGCAAGCCGGTCTTCCTCTCGGCGACGTATCAGCCGTTGCGCGATCTGAACGGCGACATCGACAAAATCGTCAAGTTCGCCTCCGACGTGACCGACCTCGAAGAAGCCAAACAAAAAGCCCGCGTTGAACGCGAGCGCCGCGCCGCCGAACTCTCTCAAGTGGTCGACGCCCTCGCCGCGAGCCTCGCGCGCGTCGCTGACGGCGACCTTCTCGCCAACATCGACATGACGTTTGCGGAAGAATACGAAGCGCTGCGCGTCGACTTCAACGCCGCGCTGGATAAACTCCGTGAGGCGATGAAGGCGATCAACGCCAATGCGGTCGGCATTCAGAACAACGCCGGCGAAATCTCTCTTGCTGCGGACGATTTGTCCAAGCGCACGGAAAATCAAGCCGCCACCCTAGAGGAGACGGCGGCCTCGATCGACGAGATCACCTCGACGGTGAAACAGACCGCCGACGGCGCGCTGCAAGCCAACGCCTCCATGGAGGAGACGCGGACCGACGCCGAAGCCAGCGGCGAAGTCGTGCGCAACGCGATCGACGCGATGAACGCGATCGAACGCTCATCGGAACAAATCACGCAAATCATCGGCGTTATCGACGAAATTGCGTTCCAGACGAACCTTTTGGCGCTCAACGCCGGCGTCGAGGCGGCGCGCGCGGGCGACGCCGGCCGCGGCTTCGCGGTCGTCGCCTCGGAGGTCCGCGCCTTGGCGCAGCGCTCGTCGGATGCGGCGAAAGAGATCAAAGATCTCATTTCGGCGAGTTCGGAGCATGTCGGCCGCGGCGTGGAGCTCGTCGGCGACGCCGGCGGCGCGCTTGAGAAAATCGTCGTCCGGATCGCCGACGTCGCGACCATCGTGGCGGAAATCTCAAGCGCCGCGCAGGAACAAGCGACGAGCTTGTCGGAAATCAACACCGCCGTGAACCAAATGGACCAGGTCACGCAGCAAAACGCGGCCATGGTCGAGGAATCGACGGCGGCGAGCCACTCCATGAAACGCGAAGCGAACGAACTCGTGCGCTCCGTGTCGCGCTTTAAAATCGGCGCCGACGCGTCCGGCGCCGCGCCGGCGACCTCTGCGCCTCGCGCGCCGGCCGCACCCAACGTCCACGAACAACGCGCAAGAGCGGCGAAGTTCGCCGGCGCGCAAAACGGTTCCGCGGCGCTCAGCGTCGACCACGAACCGGAAGACAATTGGGAAGAGTTTTAATCCGACCGTATCGGGACCGTCGCCGCGTCGACGCCAAAACGGGGCGTCGAACGCGGCAGCGTCCGCGCCCCGCCTTAGAGCATCTGCGCAACGGCTTCGGCGATAGCGAGAGACGCGGTGAGCCCGGGCGACTCGATCCCGTAAAGCCCGATATAGCCGGGCGCGCGGGCGATCATAAAATCAGTCTCAACGTCCGGCCCGCCGAGTTTTGCGCGCTGGCCGGCGTAAGCCGGCTGCAGCCGGTCCGCGTCAACGTCCGGCCAATAGCGCCGAACCGCGGCGGCGAACGCGTCCCGCAAAGCGGGATCGACGCGATAGTCGCCGAGCGCCGCGTCCCACGCGATGTCCGGCCCGAAGCGCGCCGCGCCCGCAAGATCGATCGTATAATGAACGCCGAGGCCGCCCGCGGCCGGCAACGGGTAGACCAAGCGCGAAAACGGCGCCGGCCCTGAATAGCTGAAATACCGTCCGACCGCCGGGCGCACGCGCGGCGCGCTTGCGGGGTCAAGCCCCTCGAGCGCGCGAGCGACGCCGTCCGCCCACAGGCCGGCTGCGTTGACGATGACGCGCGCACGCACCGTATACGGATCAGCGCCGCCGATCCGGAGCCGTGCGCCGTCATCACGTAACGCGCCCCCGTCGACAGGCGCTCGCAGCGCCAGAACGCCGCCCGCCTCGTCGAAGTCGCCGAGAAGGCTCGTCATCAAGGCGTGCGAATCGACGACGCCGCTCGACGGCGAGGTTAAAGCCGCCGCGCAGGCGAGCGCCGGTTCCGCGGCGCGCGCCTCGTCGCCGTCGACCAATTTGAGATCGTCGACGCCGCAGGCGACTGCGTTATCTTTGATCGCCTGCAATTTCGGGATTTCATCCGCATGCGCCGCAACGACATACTTGCCGCAGCGGCGATGCGGCACGCCGCGGCGCTCAAGGTAATCATACAAGAGCGCCTTCCCGAGAACGCAAAGCCGGGCTTTCAGGCTGGTCGGCCGATAATAAACCCCAGCGTGGATCACCTCGGAATTGCGCGAAGACGTCTCGGCGCCGATCCGGTCGTTGCGTTCGAACAAAACGGTTTCGCGGCCGGCGCGCGCAGACGCCCGGGCGACGGCGATCCCGACGACCCCCGCGCCGACGACCGCGACGTCCGTCGTTTCGGTCATCGCCCCGGGCCAAACGCGCGTCGCGTCAGTTCGTCGTCGCCACCCATTCGGGATCGTCCTGCACTTCCCGCTCGAACATCAAGAATTCGTAGTAGCCGCAGCGCGTCTGGGTGGGGAAGTCGCGGCAGATGGCCGGGCGCGCTTTATAGATCCCGCAATTGCGCGTTTCTTTGTCGAGAAACATGCAGCTCGATCCGTAATGCTCGTCTTTCGTATGGCGCAGGACGCGCGGCGTGTCGTCGTCGCCTTTTTTGGTGAACTTCTTGCGCGCGGCCGCTTCACCGAGGTCGAAGTGCTTCGCCAAACGGCGCACGTCCTCGTCGGTCGCCGGAATATGCGCGTACGAACAACAATAGGCCGGGCACTTCAGGCAATCGTATTTCACTTTCGCCATAATGCGATCGGCCGGTTCCGGTGACGGTAAAATGCAGCGCTCGCCGTCATAAAGCCCGGGTTCGAGCGCACGCGCAACCGGGCGATCCGCGTCAGATCGGCGCCGCCGCCACCGGGTCATGGGCCCCGGCGTCGACGGGCGCGGCCGTCGCGGCGATCCACCCGCCGCCGAGCACGCGGTCGTGGCCTGGCTCCGGCGAATAAAACACGCACGCTTGCCCGGGCGCGACGCCTTCCTCC
>JBCCZS010000089.1:0-11913 GCA_039187035.1 Pseudomonadota bacterium
CGGCGGTGATTATACGATCGAAGACTTCAATACCGCGGGCGAGTTCGTCCAATTCAAAGACGCCGACAGCGCCGACCTTTCCGGTCAGGACTTCATCATCCAGAAAGACGGCGACAAGGCGATTATCTGGACTGACAACAATGGCAACGGCCATATCGATCCCAGCGACTCGCAATTCGCTGAGATCGACTTTGAAGGTGAAGACTTCAACGAAAATGACTTCGGCGACTTCGGCAACGAAATCGGCAATTTGTCGTTCGTAGACTTCTAGATTACTGCTAGACGAAGCTCTTAGGGGCCGGGAGCGTTGCTCCCGGCCCTTTTCTGTAGCTAGGCGATCTCGGGTTGTTGGTCGAACGGGCGTCACCACTTTTTCCACTCGTTCGGCAAGCCGTTGAACCGTAGGCCCTCGCGTTCATCCTGGCCGTTCGTCCATTTTGGACCGATTAGGTCGCATCCCGCGTCACGACAACAATTCTGTGGCGAACCCACTCCGTCGCCGAGGCTGGTTGTCATTGCGCCCGTTGGCCCGCGAAATACGCCGCGGTTTGTCGCAGCCCGTGGAACATGAATTTTTTGCAGCGGGCCGCTCACAAGGGTTGAAAATACGCACAGCGCTTTCTAATTTCCGCTGCGAAACATTCTTACGACGTTTCGTTTACTAGTTGATTTTCCAGTCTTTTCTTGCATCGCAGCATAAGGCCTGCGGTTTACTTGCGGAATGTCAAATAGAAGGGCGACGCGTCGAACGCCACGTTGGGGGAGATCATGGCGAGGCCCGGCTCACACGCTGAGCGGATTGCGTCGGCGACCGCGTCGTCGAACAGACCTTCTATCATTGAGGCTGCGCACGCCGCCGAAAGCGACGCGGCGCGCGCCGAGGCGCCGCCGACCGAGGTCGGCCGGCCCGTGGCTGAAAGCGCCGCCGTACGCAGCCCGGACGCGCGTCCGCCGGCGGTTCGGGGCCTGCTGGACGAACTCCGTCGCCGTCATCCCGCCGCCTCGCCGCACGAGGCCGCGGCGGGCGCGCCGGAGAGCGGTCCCGCCGATCCGCATACGGATGGACTCGATTTGTCGGACGCTGAGCCCGCCGGCGGCGCACTGCGGACCCTCGCGGCCTATCTCGCCCGGATCGCGCGCGAGGCCGGCGCGTCCGCCGCGCACCTCGTCGTTGAAACGAAGGCGGGCAAAACGCTGCGCTTTGTCGGTAGGACCAAAACCGAGCGCGGGGCCGCAACCGGCGCCGAAGACGGCCGAGACGACGACAAAGCCGTAAGTCTGCGTCTGCGCGAACGCGACGGCGGATCGGCCGAGCGCGCCGAGGCTGAACTGGCCTGCGCCGCGCCGACCGACGCCGCCGAAACCCCGGTCGTTGCGGCGTCGGGCGAGGGCGCGCGCGCCATGACGGCGCTTGTCGATTTGGCGCCCGACGTTTTGCGCGACGCTTCGGAGGTCGCGACCGGCCGCGCCGTCATGGACGCCTTTGATTTATTGTCGATCGGCCTGGTGATCGTCGCCCGCTCGCGGACTGTCGTTTTTGCGAATGCGAGCGCGCGGGCGACGTTGGAAGCCGCAAAGGACTTCGGAACGCGCGAGAAGGCGCTGCACTTTTGCGACCGCGACGCCGAAGGTTGGTTGCGCGACGCGGTCGATGCGGCCTGCGCGGCGTCGGGGCCGGCGCGTCGGTCTCGGTTTCATGCCGACCCGGCCATCGGCGACGTCCACGTCACGGTCGCCGCGCTCGATCACGGCGGATTGGCGGGCGCGCCGATCGCGGACCTTGACGCTGGTGCGGACACCCGGGCCGGCGCGACCGGCGCACAGGCCGAACGGTCGACATTGGCGGCCGTTTTCCTATCCCGATTGATCGTCGACGACACGCCGAACGCCGACATGATGTGCGATCTCTACGGGTTGACGGCCCGCGAGGCGAAAGTCGCCGCGGCCGTCGGCGCCGGTATGCACGTCGACGAAATCGGCGACCGCTGCGGGCTGAAGAAGAACACGGTCAATTCGTATCTCAAGCTGGTGCGACAAAAAATGGGCGTCAGCAAGGTTACGGACATCGTGCGCGCCTATTGCGTCGGACCGGCCCAACTAGCAGAACCGCGATCGTCGCGGACGCCGAAAAAACGCGCTTATCGCGCTCGTTTATCCGAGGCGATCGAAGCGCTCTTTTAAGCCGCGATCGGACCGGTTCGTCGAACGCCTGACGCGGTTAAAACGCGCCGCGATAAAAGAACAAAGAGAACGTCCGTGACCTTCCCCTCCGAAACGCCGAGCGACGCAAGCACGCCGGAGCCCCATCAGATCCTTGCGCATTTGCGGGCGCAATCGAAGGCCGCGTTGTGGCCGCTCGTCGGGTTTTCGCTCGCGGCGAACCTCTTGATGTTGACCGTGCCGCTTTACATGCTGCAGTTCTTTGATCGCGTTTTGTCCTCCGGCCGCCTCGAAACGCTGGTCGTCTTGACGCTGATCGCCGCCGTCGCGCTCGTCGTTTTCGGCCTGGTCGATTACGCGCGATCCCGGATCTTGTCGGAGATGGGTCTGTGGTTGGAGCGGGCCGCAACGCCCGTTTTGGTCGACACCGCCGTCCAGTCTAGCGAGCGAGAGTCCGTCTTCGGGTCGTCCGCCTTGAAGGACTTGGCCAGTATAAAAGGTTTCGTCGCCGGCGGCGCGATCAAGTCCTTTCTCGACGTCGCCTGGGCGCCGATCTATTTGTTCGTTTTGTGGAGCATTCATCCGTTGATCGGGAGCATCGGGCTCCTAGCCGTGTCGTCCCTGGCGATGATCGCTTTGCTGTCAGCGGCGCTAAACGCAAAGCCCCGGCGGAAAAGGAAGAAGCTTTTGACGATCGCGACGGGCGGCGTCGGGAGAGCCTTCGCCGCGCCGTCGTTCGTCCGCAGCAGCGGCGTGGCGCCGGCGTTCGTCGACAAATGGCAGGTCGACCATGACCGTTTCGCCGCCGCGGAACGCGCGACGTCTACACTGACGCACAAAATCGGCTGTTCGGCGAAGTCGTTGCGGTTGATGTTGCAAATCCTGGTCTTGGGCGGCGGCGCGATGCTCGTCGTCAATAATGAAATCACGGCGGGAGGCATGGTCGCCGGCTCGATTTTGCTGGGCCGGTGCCTCGGGCCGTTCGAGCAGAGCTTGACGGCGTGGCCCGCCTTCCGGGAAGCGCATATGGCCTATAAGCGTTTGAGCCGCTTCCTGACGGAAACCGATCGTCCGCATACGGCTGATTTCGGCTCGACCCCGTTCGGCCGTCTTGCATGCGACCAGGTGACGATGCTTGCGCCCACGCGCACCGATCCGGTGCTCGTCAGCGTTACGTTCGACGTCGAGCCCGGGACGATCCACATCATCCTCGGGCCGACGGGCGCCGGAAAGTCCTGCGTCGCGGGCGTTCTCGCCGGCGCGACGTCGCCGACGCGCGGCGGCGTAACCCTGGGCGGCGCCGTGATCCGCGCGCTGCCGCCCGAAATCCGACGACGGTCCATCGGTTACGCGTCCCAGCGGCCGGTTATTTTCAAGGGCTCCGTGGCCGACAATATCTCGAAGTTTGACCCGCAGGTCAGCGAAGAGGACGTCGTCGAGGCCGCGCGGCTTGTCGGTTGCCACGACGCGATCCAGTCCTTGCCGAACGGCTATCGCGAAGTCATCAGCGATCAGACCCGCTTGCTTTCCGACGGCCAGCTTCGTCTCATCGGTCTCGCCCGGGCGTTTTACGCCCGCCCGCCGCTGATCATCCTCGACGAACCGACAAACGATCTCGATACGCTGAGCGAACGCGCCATTGCGCGCGCCGTCGTGACCGCGAAGTCATGGGATTCTTGCATTGTTCTGGTGTCTCAACGTCCGGCTATGATCCAGATCGCCGATACCGCGATGACGCTGATCCAAGGCCGCATTCGCGCGATCGGGCCGTGCGAAACCGTTGTGAGCGCGCTAAATGGGCGCAAGGCGTCGTCGAATACGACCTATGCCGAGGGCGACGCCCCGCCGCCTGCGCAAACGCCGCCGCCGGAATCTATCCCGGCGTCCGGTTGATCGGGAGTGTTGCGACGTGTCGTTGCCTGCAAACAGCCAGCCGGAGAACCCGTTCCGTAATCGGAGCGTTGCGCCGACGACGCCCGACCCGTCGCAAAGCCGCGCCCTGCAGATCCACGCGCCGACGACGGAGTTCGCGCCGCCGCTGCCGGATCTCATCCGTCCGTTCGTCCGGTTCGGCGTCTTCGCCTGCTTAGCGTTTTTCCTTATCGGCGGCGGTTGGGCGGCGACGGCGAAACTATCCAGCGCGGCGCTCGCGGTCGGCTGGGTGACGCCCGACTCGCGCCGCCAGACCGTTCAGCATTTGGAAGGCGGCATCATCACCGAGATCCATGTGGGCGAGGGCGAACGGGTGCGCCAGGGGCAAACGCTGCTCAACCTCGCCGATATCGGCGCGCAGGCGCGCTTTGAGGCGGTTCGCTCCAAACTGCTTTTTATGCGCGCCAAGGAAATTCGTCTGGAAGCGGAACGCGCAAATCTGAGCGCGCCGGATTTCTCCCACGCGGATTTAGGCGACCTTTCCGATCCTGTCGTTCTGAACGCGATCGCGGCGCAACGGGCGCAGTTCAATACGCGGCGTGAAAATGACGGCACGCGTCGATCCATCCTCCAACAACGGATCGCGCAGTTGGAAAAACAAATCGTCGGCTATGAACGACAAGCGGCGAGCAAGCGCGAGCAAGCCCGCTTGATCGCCGAGGAACTCACCGGCGTTCGGACCTTGTTTGAGGAAGGCTACGCGCCGAAGAACCGCCTTTTAGAACTTGAGCGCTACCAAGCGTCCTTGAAGGGAGACGAAGGCCAGATGCTCGCCGCGAAGGCGCGGGCCGAAGAGGCGATCGGCGAGGCGCGGCTCCAGGCCGTGAACATCGTGACGTCGCGCAACGAAGAAATCGCGACCGAGCTCGCGGCGATCCAAGCCGAGCGGACCCTCTTGCAAGAGGAAATCACCACGGATCGAGACCGGCTGTCGCGAACCCGTGTCGTCGCACCGACGGACGGCGTCGTCTTCAACATCCGGTTCTCCACGATCGGCGCCGTGGCCGCGCCCGCCGCCGAGCTCTTGGACATCGTGCCGGTCGACGACCGCTTGGTGATCGATGCGCAATTGTCGCCGCAACATGTCGACGAAGTGTCGATCGGCGATGAAGCGCAAGTGATCTTCCCGACGTTCCCGCAGCGGCGCTTGCCCCGGATCTCCGGGCACGTCGAGCGGGTTTCCGCCGATGCGATGACCGACGCGCGGACGGGCGATCGCTTTTATACGATCCAGGTCGTCGTCGACGGCGACGCGCTGCAGGAAATTGAAGACCTCGTCGACTTGACGCCGGGTTTGCCTGCGGAAGTTTTCATTCAGGGCGATGAGCGAACATTGCTGGACTATCTGATCTCGCCGCTCCAGGTCGCCGTCGGCCGCAGCCTGCGCGAGCCATAGACGCGGGAAGCGCCGGGACGTCACGCGATGTCAAGCGAAGGGCGTCCCGCGTCAGCGAACGTCGCCGAAGCACTCGGACTTTAGCCGAAAGAATAGCCCGTATGCGGAATACGTTCTAGGCGTGGCCGGCGCTGTGGAGGGTCCATTCGGGGAGGGGCTTTGTCGGCGTGGAAATTTCGATCGGCGGGGCGTCGATCGCGATGGAGCCGGCGGCGAACAGGGCCGCGATCCGGGACGCCGCCGTTTTCGCCTCCGCTTCGCCGCGACCGCCCATCAGCCAGGACAAATGCGCGTTCGCGAGCGCGTCGTCGTCGCGTTGCAGGGCCGCCAGCAGCGCGACGATGCTCAATTCGTCCGCCGTGACATAACCGCATCCGGGGCAGGCGACGCCCAGCTTTCTGCGCCCTTGCGAGCCGAGCGTTTGGGCCATCATCGCAAGCGCGTGAATTGCCGGCCGTCCGTAGGCGAACAAGATATTTTCGAAGCCTTTGATCAAGGTCGGGCAATCCGTGCGGCTGACGACGGATGCGCGGAACCCCCATACGGCGTGGCCTGCGCCGATGCCGATTTCATTGAGCGTCAGCGGTTCGGCGGCGTTC
Source organism: Pseudomonadota bacterium (assembly GCA_039187035.1). Classification (GTDB taxonomy): domain Bacteria; phylum Pseudomonadota; class Alphaproteobacteria; order Caulobacterales; family Parvularculaceae; genus JAJFFW01. The sequence continues at coordinate 6,088 of JBCCZS010000089.1, forward strand.
TTCATCGGCTCTTTCCTGTTTGCTTAAGCGTGTGCGGCGTTGTGCCATACCAGCGACATTTATGCAAATTATTCGCACTTGCATTCACAGTTGCTGTGGGATAGCGTTTCCCTGACGGCATTTTCGTCAAGGAGCGGGCGGTTTCCCTCCCGGTCTGCCCGCTCCACTTCTTTCGCATTTCCAATTTTTATGAGTAATCGGCGCGATTTTCGGAGCGCACGGCCCTCGTGCCGCAGGGCGTCGCCGCCCGCGCGCAGGCGCCGAATGAGATTGCTAATAATTCGCATGTGCGTTAGAGTTGAGTCGGTGGCGCGGTGCGCCTCGGCGGAAAAACGAAGATGGCGCTTGCCGCTCTCGAAACGGCTCCGGAAATTGCCAAAGCGGCGGCGACCCTGCGCGGCGCGTCCGAAACGCTTTTGATCCCGCTCGCGTGTCGCGCGAAGGCCAGCAAGCACGGCCTCGTCGACGGCTTCGTCGACCGAAAGGCCGAAGAGATTTGCGCGGCGCTCGACGTCGATTTCGACCGCTACGCGGCCGACGTCGCGACGATGCGCGGCGCGGTCCGCCGGGGCATGTGGTTCGATCGGCGCGTGCTGCGCTTTTTGGCGGCGCACCCGACCGGTCTCGTTCTGAGTTTAGGGTCGGGACTTAACACCATGTACGAGCGCGTCCGCGCGGCGACGCCCGCCGACGCATGGCGCTGGATCGACAGCGATCTTCCCGACGTGGTCGCGTTGCGCGGCGCGCTGTTTGAGGATGATCGGGCGCGGACGACGGTCGCATTGGACCTTTCGCACCCGCAATGGGCGGATCGCCTCGGGCCGCTCGACGACCGGCCGTTGCTCATCATCTCCGAGGCGGTGTTGATTTACCTTCCCGACGCGCTGGTGCGGGCCGCATTTTCCGCTGCGGCGCGCCTCGGCGAGCGGCGAGGCGCGTGCGTATTTTTATACGATTGGTGCTCGCCGGCGTTCATGCGACGCAGTCGACGCCACCCCGCCATGAAGAAGCTCAAAGACGACACGGTCGTTTTCCGGTCTTCTATGCGACGCCCGCAGGAGGTTCGTCAGTATGACGACCGATGGCGCGTCGTCGCCCAATCCGGAACGCCGATGACGGGAGCGGGCCTCGCGCCGGCGATATTTTATGCGCTTTACCGCATCGCGACCTTCGGGCGGCGCCCTTACGGACTAGCGGAAGCCGCGCTCATCAGTACACAACATGAAAGAACGAGGCCATGAGTTTCATCCCTGATCTCACCTTGCCGCAACTTGGCGCGGGCGCGGTTCACGCGGTCTGGGCCGTTCGGGCTGCGGCCGTCGGCGGGCTCGATTGCCCGGCGCTTGCGCGCGCCTATTCGGTCGCCTTCGGGGACGACCGCGACGACGCGCTCGCCGGCGTCCTTGTGTTTACGCGCGCGATCGGGCTCGCCGCGCGGAAGCGGGTCGGCTTGGCGGCTCCCGGCTGTTGCGGCGTGACCCGCGACGAGTTGAGCATCGTCAATATTTTGGCGGCCGCGCAAGCGGGCGACGACGACGCGTTGGACGCGCGCTTGGCCTGGTTCGCGCAGCCCCGTTACGCGGCGGCGGCGCGCGCCGCCGCGCGGACGCTCGCGACGGCATTCTCAGACGCCTCGTTGCCGTTCGAGACGGTGACGGACGCCGGGGCCCCCGGCGCTGCGGCGGCGGCGCCCCGGGCCGTTCGGACGGCGACGGCGAGCGGATCGGTCATGATGTTTCCTGAGGGGGGCGGGGGCGCGCGCGGGCGCGCCGGCGCGCGCGCCGAGTTGCGCGTCACGCAATGAAGAGCGGTCGGCGCGCGCCGCCCCTTGCGGCGATGCGACGCCCTCATGTCGCCCCCGCGCAGGCGGTTGATCGCCGGCCGCGGCCTTCCGATCGCGCGGCGGGGCTTCTATATCGATCGCGCGTCGCATGGGCGGCGAAACCGTATGGCGCGCCAACGAGGCCCTAGCGGCCGCCGTCTGGCGCAAGGTGAGGAGACGCCGATGTACATTGCAATGAACCGTTTCAAGATCGTCCCCGGCAATGAAGCCGCGTTTGAGGAAGTCTGGGCGTCGCGCGACTCCCATCTCAAAGACGTCCCCGGTTTTGAGACCTTTCACTTGGTGCGCGGTCCGCAGACGGACGACTATACGCTCTATGCGTCGCATACCGTCTGGGCGTCGGAAGACGACTTCGTCGCTTGGACGAAATCCGAGGCGTTCCGCGCCGCGCACGCCAGCGCCGGCGCGAACAAACCGCTTTATCTCGGGCACCCCGAGTTTGAAGGCTTCACGGCCGTCTTGTCTTTGAGCGCTTGAGCCGGCGAAGGGGCACGGCCGCGATGATGACGAACGCATTGCGAGCGCGCCGTGCCGGCGGCGTTTAGCGAACGACTCGGCGCCGTCCTTGCGCGCACCGGCCGGCGCTTGTCGCCGTTCGAGCGTCGGCGAGACGGCTCGGCGCCGACCGCCAAACCGAAAACCGCGCGCAAGCGGCTCTACGCGCTGCATACTTGGCTGGGCTTTCATCTCGCCGCAGTGACGGCGCTCGTCCTCGCGACCGGCACGATCGCGACCGTCTCAAACGAGATCGACTGGCTGATCCAACACGACATGCGCGTGACGCCCGACGGCGAGAAAGTGTCGTGGGGTGAAATGGAGGCGGCGCTGCGCGCTTACCGGCCGGGCGACGCCATCTCGAGCATCGCGTCGATGCGCGGCGACCATTTCGCTTACCGGGCGACGGTATACGATGAATACGGCCGGCGCACTTACGTCCACGTCGATCAGTGGACGGGGAGGGTGACGGGCGAGACCCACCCTTTAACGGTGCAGCGCGTCTTTCGAGACTTGCATCGTTATCTCTACATGCCGAACTTCATCGGCCTGCCGCTCGTGACGAGCCTCGCCTTCGTTCTCGCCGTTTCGCTTTACACCGGCCTCAAAACGGCGAGGAATTGGCGGACGCTGTTATTCCGCGTCCGAACGGATAAAGGCGCACGGATATTGTGGGGCGACGCGCATAAAGCCGCCGGCCTGTGGGGCGTCTGGTTTTTCATCGTCATCATCGTGACGGGCGTTTGGTATCTCGTCGAATTCGGGGCTGCGGTCGGCGGGGCGCGCATTGAGCCGCCTCGTCCCCGCGTGTCGGCGGAACGCGTCGAGGCGTTCGGGCCCGTCATCGCCGACCGCCCGCTGGACGAGGTTGTCGCCGCCGCCCAATCGGCCTTTCCGGAGCTGCGCGTGACGTCCGTGCACTATCCGTCGACCGCCGGGCATACCTTTACGGTCCTCGGCAAGGTCGGCAATCCATTGATCCGACAACGCGCCAACCGCGTGTTCCTGGATCCGGTGAGCCTCGACGTCGTCACGCTTCAACGGTCGACCGAGATCGGCTGGGCGGCGTATCTCAACGAAATGGCCGACCCGCTGCATTTCGGCTTTTTCGGGGGACTGCCGACAAAACTGATTTGGTTCGTGTTCGGCGTCGCGATGACCGGGCTCTCGCTCACGGGCGTTTGGCTGACATGGCGGCGGTTGAAAACGGCGTCCCCGTCGCGCGCGCAATTTGCGACGCTGCCGGTCTTGGCGGTGTCGATGTATTTCTGCACGATTTGGTACGATCGGTTTCAGGGGCCGCACGCGCCGGCGGACGAGTTGGTTTTGGCGGACCAGTCGGTCACGCCCCGCATTCGCGCCGCGGCCAAATTGGAAAAGGGCGCCGACGGGTCGCCGACGGGCCTTGTGCGCATTCTCCTTGAGGCCGAGGGGGGGCGTCCCAACGTCGCCGAGGTCGTCGTCAGCGCGGGCGGCGAAACCGAAACGGTCCGGGTGCGGTTGGTCGGCGTGCGCAGCGAAGCGCGCGCATCCTTGCCGCCGGCGGTCTTACAGGCCGGCGAAACCCTTAACGTGCGCGTGACGTTCAATAACGCCCTTCAGGCGACGACGTCGTGGTCGCTGCCTGGATCGCTATCGGGGTCGCTACCGGGTGCGGCGCGCTCAAGCGGGTAGGGCGCGTCGAGATCAAACACGTCCTGCACGGACGTTTCCGTGACGACGTCGACGGCCGGCCCGAAGGCGACGAGCCGCCCGTCTTTGAAGAATCCGGCCGCATCGGCGAAGCGGCGCACGAGATGCAGATCGTGCAGCACGATCACGATCCCCCAACCGTCCCGGCGCAGCCGCCGCAAAAGCGTCATCAGCGCCAACTCGTGTTTCAGGTCGAGGGCGCTCGTCGGTTCGTCCAAAAAGAGCCACGGGCGTTGTTCGCCCGTCTCGCCCCCTGCTTCGCCCCCAGCGTCGCCCCGGGAAGGGGCGCCGTCAGGCGCGTCGGGCCAAACCTGCGCCAAGGCCCGGGCGATGTTCACGCGTTGGCGCTCCCCGCCGGACAGCGTCAGGAAGTTGCGCGTCGCCAACGGTTCGAGGTCCATGGCGCGCATTGCAGCGGCGATCGCGCGCGCGTCCGCGTCCGGCGCGGCGCGGCCGAAATGGGGCGTACGGCCCATCGCCACGACTTCGTGGACGTCGAACGGGAAATTCAGCGTCGAGATTTGCGAAACGACCGCGCGCCTTCTGGCCAGCGCGTCCGCCCGGCGGCGGCGTAGCGCGACGCCGTCGAGCGTGACGTCGCCGGATCTCGCCGCAAGACCGCCGGACAGAACGGAAAGCGCGGTCGTTTTGCCGGCGCCGTTGGGGCCGCAAAAGGCGGTGATCGCGCCGGCCTCGCACGCCAACGAGACGTCGGCGAGCACGCGCCGGCGTTGGCGTTCGACGCTGACCTCGACGAGTTCGGCGGTCATTGAAGCGCGCTCCGCCGCTTGTCCCGCAGGAGAAGCCAGAAGAAGAACGGCGCGCCGATCGCGGCGGTCACGACCCCGAGGGGAAGCTCCGCCGGGCTTACGGACACGCGCGCGACCAAGTCGGAAAACAAGACGAGCGCCGCGCCGAGAAACGCCGAGCCCGGCAACACATAGCGGTGATCCGGCCCCGTCGTCAGGCGCACAAGATGCGGCACGACAAGACCGATAAATGTAACGACGCCGCACACGGCGGTCGCCGCGCCGACCCCGAGCGCGGTGAAGACCGCGGCCTCGCGTTTGACTTGCTCGACGTCGACGCCGAGATACGCCGCGTCGGTCTCGCCCAAGAGAAGGCAATTCATCGGGCGCGACAGGCGCAGCAAAAATCCGACCGCGATCACGATCAGAAGCGCCGAGGGCCATACGCGCTCCCATGTCGCCCCGCTGAGCGAGCCGAGCGTCCAGGTCGTTAGATCGCGCAATTGCGCGTCGTCGGCGATGAACGTGAAGTAGCCGATGCCGGACACCGTCAACGCGTTCGCGGCGACCCCGGCAAGGAGCATCGTCGCGACGACGACGCGGCCGTCGATCGATGCGAGCCGGTAAACCGCCGCGACCGTCGCGAGCGCGCCCGCGAACGCCGCCGCCGGCAGGGCGAAGCCGCCGAGCGTTTGCCGCAACGGGTCGAGCGCGCCGGCGCCGAGGACGATAAAGGCCACCGCCGCAAGCGCCCCGCCCGACGAAACGCCCACAAGCCCCGGGTCGGCGAGGGGGTTGCGAAAAAAGCCCTGCATCACCGCCCCGGACGCGCCGAGCGCGGCCCCCACAAGCAGGCCGAGCACGGCGCGGGGGATGCGGATGTTTTCGATAACGCCGATTTTAACGTTGGAGACTTGCGCCGCGTCGCCGACGCCGATCGCTTTCAGCAAGACGGCGAGGCTTTCCGGGACCGTGATGGCGAGGGGGCCGACGAGGATCGTCAGTATAAAGCCGGCGCCCGCGAGCGCTGCGCAACAGGCGATGACG
>JBCCZS010000090.1:0-11830 GCA_039187035.1 Pseudomonadota bacterium
CAACGCCCTTCTCGACCTCATCAGCACCCAGATGTCGGGCCTGACCGAACGCGGTTTCGGCGACGAACCGACGGCCTTCATCGCGCTGTTGCGCGCAAAGGAAATGTCCGGTCTTGAACGGTCCATGGGGGCCACCGGGTTTACGGCGGGTCGGTTCGACCCCGCGGTTTATCGACAATTCTTGCAGTTCCGCGGCGCACAGGGCGAAGCGCTCGGACCGAACCTGCGTCGTATGCCGGCGGCGCTGGCCGCACGCGCGGAGAGTTTGCTTGGCGGCGACGCCGCCGGGCCCGTCATCGCCTTCAGGGCCGCCGCCGACCGCGCGGCGGCCGGCGCCGGCCTCCCGCAAGGACAGGGGCCGGCCTGGTTCGACGCCGCCAGCGCGCGCATCAACGGCCTGAGCGAGATCGAAGCCGGGATCGGCGACGTGTTGACCCGCCGTGCGGCAGAGATGAAGCAAAGCGCGACGCGCCGCCTCATCGCGACGGCGCTCGCCGCCCTCGCCTGCGCCGTCGGGGTCGCCGCGTTCGCCTACGTGTCCGCGCGCGCGATGGTCCGCGTCGTCGCCCGGCTCTCGCAGAGCCTGCGTCGTATCGGCGCGCGCGATTACGATTTTAACGTGGCCGGCGTCAAACGGCGCGACGAGCTCGGCGATATGGCCCGCTCGCTCCTGGAGGTGCGCGAACAACTTAAAGCGGGCGAAGCCGCGAACCGGGAAGCCACGTACAAAGGGTCCGGCTTCAACGGGTCGTCCGTCGCCATGATGATCGTCGACCGCGACCTTATCATTACGTACGCCAATGAAGCGACGCAGCGCTTTTTTGCGCAGCATAAAGACGTCTTCCGCGCCGCCTTCCCGACATTCGATCCGGACGCCCTCGTCGGCGCCAATATCGACATGTTCGGCGCAACGCTCGGCGTGCAACAAAAGCTGCGCACCGAACAAGACCAACTCCCGTTCAAAACCAACATCGTCGTCGGCGACGTGCGCATCGCGGTGAACGTGTCCGCAGTTTACGACGCGGACGGCGCGTATGTAGGCGCGACGCTTGAGTGGGCGGACGTAACGCAGGCCTCGTTGAACGCCGGCGTTTTGCGCGCGATCGACAACACGCAAGCGACGGCCGAGTTCAATCTCGACGGGGTGTTCTTGAATGCGAACGAGAATTTCCTGCGCGCGTCAGGGCTCACGCTCAACGACGTGCGCGGGCGCCCGCACGCGATCATTTGTTCGCCCGAAGTCGCCAACGCCGCCGAAGAAACCGACCTGTGGCGTCGGCTGGCAGGGGGCGAGGCCGTCATTGCCCGCGTTGAGCGCCGCACCAAGGCGGGCGCGCCGCTTTGGCTGGACGCGGCCTACAACCCGGTCGTCGACGGGGCCGGCAAGCCGTTCAAGGTCGCCCTCATTGCAACGGACGTGACGGCCGCGGAAGAGCGCCGCCGCGAAGAAGAAAACTACCGCGCCGAACAAGAAGAGGCGGGCAAAGAGCGCGCCGCCGCCCTCGCCGTCGTCGTGGACAATCTCGCCGACGGCCTGTCGCGTATCGCCGAAGGCGATTTCTCCAAAAGCATCGACGCCGCCTTCGCCGAGGAATACGCGGCCCTCAAGGCGGACTTCAACGCCGCCGTCGAAAAGCTCGCGCAAGCCGAAGCCGACAAGAAGCTCTCCGTCGAGGCGCAAAACTTCGTCGTCAGGGAGTTGGAACGCGTTTTGACGAAACTCTCCGACGGCGATTTATCGGTGCGCATGAACGACCCGTTCTCAAGCGGATACGAAGCGATGCGCAAAAACTTCAACGAAGCGCTTGAGAATTTGATGTCGGCCATGCTGACCGTCGACGCAACGGGTACGGACATCAAAGACAGCGCCGGCGAAGTCGCTCAGGCAGCGGACGAACTCGCCAAACGCACCGACCGGCAAGCCGCGACGCTGGAGCAAACGACCGCCGCGGTGACGGAAATCTCAGCCACCGTCACGCAAAGCGCGCGGGGCGCGCAAGACGTCAACGACATCGTCGGGGAAACCAAATGCGAGGCGCAGCGCAGCGGCGAAGTCGTGCGCAACGCGGTCGACGCGATGGGCCGCATTGAGAAGTCCTCGGACGAAATCTCAAAGATCATCGGCGTCATCGACGACATCGCGTTCCAAACGAACCTCCTCGCGCTCAACGCCGGCGTCGAGGCCGCCCGGGCCGGCGAGGCAGGCCGCGGCTTCGCCGTCGTCGCGCAGGAAGTACGCGGTCTCGCCCAACGCTGCACCGACGCCGCCAAGGAAGTCAAAGAGCTCATCTCAACAAGCTCGGAGATGGTCACCGACGGCGTCGCCCTCGTGAACTCCACCGGCGACGCGCTCGGCGGCATCGTCGAGCGCATCGGACGGATCAGCGACCTCGCCGAGCGGATCGCAACCTCGTCGAACGAACAGTCGATCGCGCTTGAGGAAGTCGCCAACGCGGTCACCGAACTCGATCAGGTCACGCAGCAAAACGCCGCGATGGTCGAGGAAACGACGGCGGCCAGCCACTTGATGCGCGATAACGCGGGCAAGCTCGCAACGCTAATGGGACGCTTCACGATGGCGGCTGCGGCGGGCGACGCCTTTGCCGACAAGGACGACGAGGCGGCGTTCGCGGCTTAAGCCGCAGAACGACGGTGAGGAAGGCTTAGGGGCCGGCGCGGTTGTTCAACCACCAGTACAACAAGGGGATCCAGATCAAACACAAGGTGATCATCCCCTTGACCGACTGGTAGCCGATCCAAACCCAAAAGGCGCGCTTAGCCGTCTTGCCCTTGGTAAGCGCCTTGACGCGGCCAAGGAGAGACGGTTTGCCGGCGTCGTCCGGGAAACCGCCTGGGTCTTCAGTAACGTTGGTCATGGTCTTCGGTCATGATCCGCGTTCAGCATCGTCGGTCGGCGCGCGCCCTGTCGACCCACGTCGCCGGGCGACCGGCGATCGCCTCGGCGCGTCCTCCTGATCTTCATTAGCTAGGAGAGGAGCGCCCGGCAACGTGGCGATCTGTAATCCGATCAGCATTTCCTGCGAATTATTCTCAACCTAGCGGTCAGACGAGTTCGACGTCGGTCATCACCTCCACGAGCGCGGGGCCGTCATGCGCGATTGCGCCTCTGAGCGCTTCGTCAAGATCGACGGCGCGGTCCACGCGCACGCCGAGCCCGCCGCACGAGCGGGCGAAATCCGCGAAATTCGGGTTCGTCAGATCGGTCTGCCAAACCGGCCACTCACCGGCGCGCTGTTCTTTCGAGATTTTCCCGAGTTCGCTGTTGTTCATAAGAACGTGGGTGATGTCCATGCCGTATTGGACGGCCGTCGTGAACTCCATCGCATACTGACCGAAGCCGCCGTCGCCGGAGACGGAGACGATCTTGCGCCCGCGATATTCCGGAAAATCCTGCGTCGCCGCCCACGCGCCCATCGCCGCCGGAAAGCCGAACCCGATCGACCCGAGATAACCGGACATTAGAACGCGCTGGCCGGCCGGTTCGAAGTACCGCCCGAACGAGTACGTATTGTTGCCGACGTCGACCGGCATGACCGCGTCCGCCGGCGTCACGCGCGTCAATGCGGCGAACAGCGCCGCCGCACTGACGCCGCGGCCTTGATCGTCCGCAAGCCGACGGTCCTTTTCGCGCCGCCAAATCGCCCATCGCTCGTCAACCTCGCGCGTTTGGTCTTCCGCCGCGGCGCGTCCCGGTCGGACTTTCGCCAGCATACGGAGCGTCTCGCCGATTTCGCCCCAGACCGGGACGGCGACCGGGTGACCCTTGCCGAGATGCATCCGGTCGAAATCGAACTGGACGATCGGTTTGGAAGGCGCAACGCCCGTATGGTGCGAAAACGACGTCCCGACCGCGACGATCAGATCGCACTCGTTCATGAACCAGGACGCAATCGGCGTGCCCGACCGCCCCAAAACGCCCGCGGCGAGCGGATGCGTGTCGGGGATTTGGCCTTTCGCCTTAAAGGTGGTCGCCACCGGGCACCGCAAAAACTCAGCGAGAGAAACGACGCCCTCCATCGCGTCGCGCACGCCGTAGCCGACGATGATCATCGGGCGACGCGCGTTGAAGATCCGCTCCGCGGCGGCTTCGAGGGCGTCCTCTGTCGGCGCGACGCGCGGCGGCGCAAGGCGTCCGTCCGGCCGCCCCGCCTTCATGTCGGGCGCCGGCAGGGTCTGCGCGTCGTCGGGAAAAATCAGTACCGAGACGTCGCGTTCGACGAGTGCGGTTTTCATGGCGAGCGTCGCGACCTCGGCGTAGTTCGACGCGTGCAGCAGCAATTGATTGAATTTGCCGACCGGCGCGAAGGCGCTGTGCAAGTCGATGTCTTGGAACGCGAAGGGCGAGAAGACCTGGACCTGCACCTGCCCGGGACACGCGACGATCGGCGCGCGGTCCACCTTCGCGTCCCACAGACCGGTCATCATGTTTGTCGCGCCAGGCCCCGCAATCGACATGCAGGCGGCCGGCCGGCCGGACAATTTGGCGTAGCCCGACGCGGCGAAGGACGCCGCACCCTCATGGCGGATCCCGTAATAACGCAAAGCCCCGGCCTCAGCCTGGCGGCGAAACGCGTCGGCGAGCCCGAGATTGGAATGGCCGACCATGCCGAACACGGACTTTAGGCCCCAATTGACCATCGTTTCGGCAACGACGTCCGTCGACGTGCGCACATGGGCGGGCTCCGGCGCGACGGCGACGTAAACGCCGTCAGCCCGCTCCTCGACCGCATACAGATCTTGGCCGGAGTCGGCGTGACCGCCGGGCGGTTTGCCCGTAAGCGGATCAAAGTCCCACCCATGCCACGGGCAGCGCAGCCAACACTTCCCGTCGGCGCCCTTCTCGATCGACCCCTCGCCGAGGGGGCCGCCTTGGTGCGGGCATCGGTTGTCCATCGCTGCGAGCCGACCGTCGAACCGCACGAGCGCGAGCGTCTTTCGCCCCGCCGTGACGCTCATCACGCGCCCGTCCGGCGGCGCGCCGCGTGCGGCGACGTTGAACCACTCCAATCCGTCCGTCATGCGCAGGCTCCCTTCTCGATGCGCCGCAGCAGCGACGGCGTCCTGTGTGCGCGCTTCTGCGCGCGCCGCCTCGCGACGCGGGCGGAACAAACGAAAAAGTGATTTCATGCCGCCTGATCGTCGGAGAGTTTTCGCATAAGGTTGACGTCGGTCGGCGACAAGTTTGGGCGACAACGGCGCACGTCGTCAAAACACGTTTTCGCAAGCACGCGGCCGCAGCAGCAATCGACGACCAAAGGGGCGGCGTTGATGGAACGAGACTGGGTCGCAATCGCAAAGTGGCGAGATCTGAAAGATCGCCGTCCCGCTTATGCGCTTGTCGGCGACGTCGACCTCGTCGTCATTCGCTATGACAAAGACGTGTCCGTGCTCTATGGGCGGTGTCTGCACCGCGGCGCGCTTCTATCGGACGGGCGCATCGAGGGCGAGGACCTTATCTGCGGGCTCCACGACTGGGACTATCGCTACGATACCGGCGTTAGTTCGTATAACAACAAAGAAGCGCTGGAGAAGTTCCCGGCGCGCGTGCGCGGGGGGAAAGTCTATGTCGACCGTCTCGCCGTCGACGCTTGGGCGCGCGACCATCCGCAGCCATTCGACCGCGCGGCGTATCAAGGCCTCTATGCGGACACGCAGCCGGCGGCCGAAGAACCGTTCGTCGGACAAATCCAGGAGTATGCGCGCAACGGCCTTTCGCGGACCGGCCACCACGGCGTCGTCGCGGCGATGGGCGTGCCGCGCGACGACTTGCCGACGTGGGACGACATCCAGATCTTGACCGCGCAACTGCATCGCCCGCCGCTCCTCGACGACGCGCCGGTCGAGACCGGCGTCGTCATCGGCCCCGGGGCGCAAAAACCCGTGCGGTTGAAGATTCCGCTGTTCGTTTCCGACATGAGCTTCGGCGCCTTGTCGCGCGAGGCGAAAATCGCGCTGGCGACCGGCGCGGAAATGGCCGGCACCGCGATATGCTCCGGCGAAGGCGGTTCCCTGGACGAGGAGCGCCGCGCCAATTCGCGCTATTTCTACGAGCTTGCGTCGGCCCGGTTCGGGTTCTCGTGGGACAAAGTCCGCGAGTCGGCCGCGTTCCACTTTAAGGGCGGCCAAGGGGCCAAGACGGGAACGGGCGGCCACCTGCCCGGGGCTAAAGTGAACGGCGAGATCGCCGCGGTTCGCGGCCTGAAGCCCGGCCAGGACGCCATCTCGCCGTCGCGGTTTCCCAATTGGACCGAGCCCGCGCAATTTCGCGACTTTGCGCATGAGGTTCGGGCGCAGACCGGCGGGGTTCCCGTCGGTTACAAAATGTCAGCCCAACATATCGAGCGCGATATCGACGCCGCGCTCGCGATCGGCGTCGATTACATCATCCTCGACGGTCGCGGCGGCGGCACCGGCGCGGCGCCGTTGATCTTCCGCGACAACATTTCCGTGCCGACGATCCCGGCGCTTGCGCGCGCCCGCCGCCACCTGGATCGGTCCGGCGCGGCCGCCGTGACGCTCATCGCGACGGGCGGTCTGCGCCAGCCGGCCGACTTCGTCAAAGCCCTGGCGCTCGGCGCCGACGCGGTCGCGCTTTCCAACGCGGCCATGCAAGCGATCGGCTGTCTCGGCATGCGTGCCTGCAACACGGACAATTGCCCGGTCGGCGTCGCAACCATGAAAGACCATCTGCGCGCGCGGCTCGAGATTCAAAAATCCGCCAAGCGCCTTGCAAATTTCTTTGAGGCGGCGACGGAACTGATGTGCGTCCTCGCCCGGGCCTGCGGTCACGCAAAATTGTCCGACTTCAACCTTGACGACCTGACGACATTCAAGCGTGAAATGACCGATCTCGCCGGGGTCGCTTTCGGGGGCGTACACGCGACATGATGGAAATCGCAGAAACGATCGTCCTCGCGCTCGGGGCCTGGTTCGGCTTCGGGGCGCTCGTCGCCTTGGCGTTTTTGACCTTCGGCGTCTCACGCGTCGACGCGGCCGCGCGCGGAGCGAGTTTTTTGTTCCGCCCCATAATTTTTCTGGGCTGCGTCGTCTTGTGGCCCGCCGTCCTCGTTCGCTGGCTTTCCGGCGTCACGATCAACAAACCGCACGCAGACGACCCATGAGACGCCCGCTCCGCCGCTTTCACCTCCTTATTTGGCTCATCTTGGCGCCGGCTGTTCTCGCGGCGGGCGCGTACGCGTTGACGCTGCGTCCGGCGACGCCTTACGACGCGCCGCCCGTCGTACCGGAGTAACCCGCCATGGGCCACCAATACAAAGCGATCCAATGGAACGGCAACAAGATCGTATACGATCTTTATGTCGCAGCGTTCGTCGCTCTGTATTTCGGCGTCTTTTTCGTCGTCGGCCTGCAGCCGCACCCGAGCGGCAACGCCGCCGATCCGATCGTCCATGCGATCCGCGCGCTCGGCGAAACCGCCTTCGCGCTTCTGACGGTCGTCGTGTCGATTGGACCGCTGGCGCGCCTCAACAAGCGCTTCTTGCCGCTGGTGTATAACCGCCGCCATCTCGGCGTCATCACGTTCGTCGTCGCCTCGGCCCATTTCGGCTTGGCGCTGCTTTGGTACCATGGCGGCGGGCCGCTCAATCCGCTGATATCACTCTTCGTCTCCAACCCGCTCTACGACTCCATTCCAGGCTTTCCCTTTGAAACGCTCGGCTTTGCGGCGTTCTTGATCCTCTTGATCATGGCCGCGACGAGCCATGATTTTTGGCTCAACAATTTATCCGCGCCCGTATGGAAGGCGCTGCACATGCTGGTTTATCCGGCGTACGGACTGCTCGTCATGCATGTCGTTCTCGGGGCGCTGATGACGGAGAAAGCGGCGATCCATCCGATTTTGACCGGCGCGTCGTTCGTCTTCGTCGCCGGCCTGCACCTCGCCGCCGGGGTGCGAGAATGGAGTGCGGACAGCGGGATGAAAGGCCTCAAAGCCAAAGGCTGGGTCGAGGTTTGCGCGCCGGACGACATCGCTGAAAACCGCGCCGTGATCGCGCCCTTGCCGAAGGGCGAGCGCGTCGCCGTCTTTCGCTATGACGGGAAACTCTCCGCGGTGACAAACGTCTGCCGCCACCAAAACGGGCCGCTCGGCGAAGGCCGGGTCGTCGACGGCTGCATCACCTGCCCGTGGCACGGCTGGCAATATCGACCGAACGACGGCGTCTCGCCGCCGCCGTTTACGGAGAAAATTGCGACCTACACCCTCAAAATCGAGGGCGGGCGCATCTTCGTCGATCCGAAACCCAACCCGCCGGGCACGCACGTCGAACCGACGCCGGTCCCCGCGGCGCGCTGAGAGGACCGCAAAACGCCATGGCGACATCAAAAGGCGTGATCGACCCGGCCGCCCGCGACGGCGGCGAGATGTTCATCGGTTGGGCCGGCGCGCCCGCCGTCGATCGGCGGTTTCTCTTGGCGGCCTTGCCGTTCGGTCTTGCGGCCGGCGGCGCGGCGAGTTGGGCGATCGCCGACAACCTGAACGACCCGGGCGCGGGCGCCTGGCTGACGAACGCGACGCACCGCGTCACCGGCGTCCTCGGCGCCGCCCCCTACCCCGTACTCCGCGTCGCCGACCCCAATACGCCTTTCGGCATGCGGACGGTGTTGATCATGGCGGAAGGCAAGTGCACGTCTGCCCTCGACCTTGCCGATCAAATCGGCCGCACCGTCGACGTCGCGGGCGTCCTTATTCAGCGTAAAGATCGCCAGGCCGTCGAGGTGCCGTTGTTTCTCGAGGACTGGCTGTCGCCGGCGTCCGCCCCGGCCGAGAACGCGGCCGCGCTCGCCGCGCCGCCGACGCGCTCCTATGGCCGCGCGACGCTCGCCGGCACGATCATGGACTCCAAGTGCTTTTTCGGCGTGATGCGGCCCGGGCGCGGCAAGACCCACAAAGCGTGCGCAAGCCTATGCATTCGCGGAGGCATCCCGCCGAGTTTTTGGGTGCGCGACCGCAACGGCGCCGAGACCGTCCTTTTACTGACGAATGCCGACGGCGGCCGGGCGAGCGAGGCGATTCTACCGCTCGTCGCAGACCCCGTCGAAGCGACCGGCGACCTCGTCCGCGTCGGCGACCTCTTGCAGTTCCGCGTGAGCGCCGATGCGTTTGCGCGCTTGTAAAGCGGGTCCGCCACGCGGCCGATGCGGAGGGCGCCGCGCCAAGCCGGCGGCGCGTTACGGCGCGCAAGGGGTGTCGTCCACACGCCTCATATGTGCGCCAAGCGCGAAACAAAAAGGGAGCTCGGCGACGGATTTCACGTTACCGGTGACGCCCTCGGAGCGCCGCACTCGACAACGAGACGGCGGCGTTCGAGTGCTGGAACTGCGTCGACAGTCAACTCGCGATGCGGTGATCGTCAGCAGTCGGACGCAAAGAAGAGCGACGCCAGTTCGGCGATATCGTCCTCTTCGAAGTCGTGCGCCGCTTTGCCGGCGATAAGCCGATCGCCAAGACTAGCGGCGTAAATGAAGCGCGCCCGCCGCATAGCCTGTCGACTACCGACGCCCTCGGCTTCGAGCAAAGCGCAAAGAAACTCGATCCGTATTTGATCGACGCTGACGAGCCGTTGTGCGACGCGTCGGTCATGCAGAGCCCAAACGCGGACCGCTTGATCGAGTTTATCATGCTTGGAACGCCGGAACGCGCCCAACATCAATAAAGACAGACGCGTCGATCCGGCGGCGGCGCCTTCGATTTCGCGGATGACGCGATCCGTGGTGATTGTTCGCCAATGGTCGAGAAGCTGATCGCAAAAATCGTCGACGTCTTTAAAATGCCAATAGAAGCTCCCTTTCGATACGCTAAGGGCCTTGGCCAAACGTTCCGCTTTCAAAGCCGTGTGCCCGTCGGCGGCAAGGGTCTTTAGGCCGCGCGCAAGCCAGTCCTTTTGCGTCAATCGATCAGCCATTCCATACCCACCCGTATTGACGAAAGCCGTTATAGGCGCCAACATACGCCGGCGTATGGAGGTGCGCAATGGACGATCTTTTTCTCTATCTTTCAGGGGGGCTCGGTGTAACGGTGTCGATCGTCCACGGGTATTTGGGCGAGACACGGATTGTCCGCCCGGTTGTTGCGAGTTCAGCCGCCGCCAAACGCGTCTTGAGCGCCATTATGTTCCTAAGCGCCGTCTATTGGTTCTGCGCAGGCGCTCTCGTGCTCTCGGCGCCGACCTTTTTTCCGGGCGCGACGCGGTCGGTCATCGCCTTTACGGCGGCGGGCATCTTTCTATCCGGCGCACTGGGAAATTTCTGGGCGACGCGCGGCCGTCATTTCGGTTGGGCGTTGCTCGCGCTTTGTTGCGGCTTGGCGATTGCCGGCGCATGACGCCGCTGTTCCGCGCCCTCGGCGGTTCATTCGCATGAAGAGTTCTATTCGGGCGGCGACGAAGACACGTTTCGGCTTGGACCGCCGACGGCGAGACAGCACGTGACGAAGGACAGGTCAGTTTCTGGGGGATGCGACTTTCAGGACGGCTTGTGCGGAGCCGAGCGCGAATACGATCTTTGTATTATCGGCGCGGGGGTCGCCGGCCTCAACGCCCTTTTCGTCGCCAGCCGATATCTCGGCCGTGACGCCCAAGTCGCAATCGTGGATCGCAATGCGACATGCGGCGGGATGTGGAACTCCGTATACGACTACGTTCGTCTTCATCAGCCCTATCGGCTCTTTACCGTTGGCGACATCGCTTGGCGGCTCGACAAGCCGGCCGACTATCTCGCAAACGGCGCCGAAGTCCTTGACCACTTCCAACACTGCCTCGCCCGTATCCGGCGAGATCTATCGCTCGACGCCTATTGGGAATGCGAGGTCACCGACATCCGGGAATGCGACGGGCAAGGCTGTCGCACCGTGGACGTCGCCATTCAGCCGACAACCGTGTGCGCCGAAGAACGTATTATTCGTACAAAGAGGGTTATCGACGCGCGGGGGTTTGACGTGCCGACTATCGAGCCGCTCGCTTTGTCATCGAAGGCGGTTGTCTCATTGGCGCCGCGGCAATTTTCATCCGTCCTGACAGGTTCCGACGCACGACCGATTTACGTGGTCGGCGGCGGCAAGACCGGATTGGACACGGCCCACGCAGCGCTAACGGACAACCCAAATCGGAAAGTGGCGCTCATCGCCGGCCGAGGGACGGTGTTCACCAACCGCGATATCGTTTTTCCCGTCCGGCTCCAGCGGTTATTCGGTCGGCGATCGAATTTAAGCGCCGCGATCGACACCGTCATGCGTTTTGACGGCACGAATGCGGCGGACGTCGTCGACTATTATCGGCGAACCTATGGGATCACACCCGTCGACCAAGCAGAGAACTTCTTCTTCGGCCTACTCTCCGAAAACGAGAGCGCTTTTGTTCGCAAACGGCTGACGACGACCATATCGGACTATTTGACCGACGTGGCGGATACTCAGGACGGACCGCGCATCCAACTGCGAGGCGGGGAGACCATACCCGTCGAAGAAAGCGCAGTGATCGTGAATTGCACCGGGTACTTAACGCGGCGACAATCGCCTATGAAACCGCTACTGTCGGGAAGCGGACGCGTGTTGTCGATCACCCCCCGCGCCGCGTTTAACGTACTGCCCGGAATATCGGCCTATTTCTCAACGCATTTGATGTTTCAGGGAGCCCTTCAGGACCCAGCGTTTTTCATCATTGACAATGAAGCCTTGTTGGAGACGGACGACAAGACTTGGCACATGGCCGCCCTCGCCCAAGTTATTTACAATACGATTTATGCGCTGGACGTGCTTCCAATGAAGGCGTTTCAAGAATTTGGGTTGGATTTC
>JBCCZS010000091.1:0-11634 GCA_039187035.1 Pseudomonadota bacterium
CGCCGGCGCGACGTGTTCGCGCTCCTCGTGATTGAAGCGACGCTCGTTGCGGGCCTCGGCGCGGTCATTGGGGCGGGGGCCCTTAACCTCGTGCTCGCAGCCGCCGGAAGCGGCCTTGAAGCCGCCTTCGGCGCGCCGCTTGGCCGCCTCGGCGTCTCCGTTTACGATGCCTATGTGGTCGCCGCCGTCACCGCCCTCGGATTCGTTTTGGGCTTCGTCCCAGGATGGATCGCTTACCGACAATCCTTGAGCGACGGCCTGACCGTGCGCATATAAGGTGCTTATGAAACTCGTCGCGTTCCTCGCCGCCTTCCTCGTCGCGTCGGCCGCCGCCGCGGAAGATCCGCGCACGCTTTATTGGGAAGACTTGATGCCCGAGGGCGAAGATGCGGAGCTGGATCGGCAGTATCAGGACTATTATGCGGGGCTTGAGCAACGGCTCGGCGCACAGGAGCCGCAGAGCCTGTTCGGCGCAGGCGACGCCGGCGGCTATGGCGGCGTCGCCGAAGGCTCCGAATTCGACCAGATGCCGCAGCTCGGCACCTTCAACGTCGTCAAAGAACTGGACGGCGTCCAGGTGCGCATACCTGGGTTCGTGCTGCCGTTTGAATTCGTAGCGTCCGGTAAAATCACGGAGTTTTTGTTGGTGCCGTATTTCGGGGCGTGCATCCATACGCCCCCGCCGCCGCCCAACCAGATCGTCTACGTCACCGCCGACAAACCCGTTCCGCTCGGCGAACAGTGGGAGCCGATCTGGGCGACCGGGGTTTTGCGCGCCAAGCGCAATCTGAACGATCTCGGCGACGCCGCTTACACGCTTGAAATTCAATCCTGGGAGACTTTCGATGGGTGACCGTCATCGGCTCGCGATCGCTGCGAGCGCTTTCGCTTTTCTGGTCGGCGCGCCGTTCGGCGCGGCGGCCGACCATGACGACGAGCATGATCATGAGCATGCGGAGGATCACGAGCACGGGTCCGATTCGGCGGCGGACGACGGTCCGAAGGCGCAGCGCGCGCACGTCCATGGCGCGTGGAACCTCTTCGCCGCGCTCGACGGGGACACGCTCACGGTCGCGCTGTCCGGACCCCTTGCCGACGTTGCCGGCGTTGAACACCCGGAAGGTTCGCCCGAGGAGGCCGCCGCGATCGACGCCGTGCGCGCCGACGTCGTCGACGCCGACCCCCTGGTGACGATCGCCGCAAAGGCGGGCTGCGCGCTCACCGCGCCGGTCGCCCTCGCACCCGTCATACTTGCTGAGGGCGAAGACGACCACGATCACGGCGATCATGGCGACCACGACGAAGACCACGAGCACCACGAAGACCATGATCACGACGATGATCATGGGCATAAAGACGATGCCGATCACGATCATGACCATGACCATGATCACGACGACGCCCATCACCACGACGACGCGCATGATGCGGCCGCCCACGGCGCCGACGTGGAGTTCACCTATGCGTTCGCGTGCAAACGACCGGACCGCATCGACGCCGTTAGCGTCGCCGCGTTCAAAACGTTCGAGGGGATCGAAACGGTCGACGCGGTTTTCCTCGGCGCCGCGGCGCAATCGGCCGCGCGGCTGACGCGGGACGCGCCGACATTGACCGTCGACTGATCGTTTTTAGCGCTTGCCGCAGCCGGCGTCGTCGCACTCGCTGACCGCTTCGACGACGACGTCGGCGATCGGCTTGTCGGCGACCCCGAGCATGGCGCGCACGTCGCCTTCGCTGAGCGGCACGAGCCGCGCGTCGCCGCACCGCCGACACGTGACGATCGCACGGAAATGCTGGCGGGCGCCCCGGTCCACGCATACGAACGCATTCTGGCTGACGACCTTCTGGGCGTAACCTTTGGCCTGGAGACCTTCGAGCGCGCGATAAATCGTCATGGGCGCACGCAGCCCCGCGTCGTGGAGAAGATCCAAAAGCTCGTACGCTTTCATCGGCCGCCCGGCCGTTTCGAGCGCGGCGTGCACGAGGCCCTCGTTCCGCGTGAACGGCGACGGTTCGGTTTGCGCGCCGTCCGCGTTCGGGGCCGCCACGCCGGCGCCGCGCCGGTTTTCGGCGCCGTTCATGTCGGCTCGCTCCGCTGCGGACGCGCGCTCCGGCCGCCATGGTTTGAGGCGCGGAACGGCGGTCGCCGACAGCGGCGCGCGGCGCCGTTCAACGCCGCCCCAAAAACGGCTGCAAATCGGCCGCGTTGGCCGAAACGTTCACCCGAGGCGGACCGCCCGGCAGGTTGTCGCTTTCCCCTCATTGGCAAACGCTAGCATGTTTCGCGCCCGCGGGGAATTTCGCGGCAGTCGCTGGCGTACGCAGTGCGCGCGCTCGGCGACCTCGTGGTCGGATTCGCGAATACCGGATGCCGGCGGCGAACCAGCGACCCGCGTTATGACGAATGGCGAGACGGACAGTTGAGAATGTTGTCGCCCATTCGATCCCGATAAGAATTGGGGGAGGGCTTTACGCGCTACAACTCGGCCCGGCCCGGATTTTACGGCGGAGGCTGGGTCACCCTGCAATAGCCGTTGCTTGCGACCACACGGCCTTCCATTGGCCGTCCTGCACCTCGAAAGTGTCGGTGTGCCAGAACCGTTCGGGCGCGAAGTACTCATCGCCGACACTGACCTCAATGGTCGACCGATAGTGAACGGTCGCCGCCTCACCGACGATTCTCACCTTTATTTCCGACGCGGGCTCGAAAACCAAATAGTCCAACTCGCCAGTCTGGACGCCGCCCAAGTATTGGTCTCTCGAAATGAGGTAACGGATGTTTTTCATAGGTCGATAGCCGATCCTCTGTAACCGCTCCAAATTTCAGCGGGCCCGAACACCGACCGTTTGGAAGGGCGCATCATGTGTTTCCGCGTTCACGGCGACGATCTGGCGTCGTTACCGGACTGCGTCAAAGCTCCCGACCGCTCGCCAGCATGCTATGCCGCGCTTTTCGGCGCCGATCGCTACGCCGCCGCAACACCATACGTCCGTAGTCCAATGCCGACTAACATACGAGACGAGGTCGAACGCGGCTTTTTCCGATTCAAGAGTATCGGTCGTTGAACGCCACGCAACCGCAACGAACAAATTCAGTCACACGGCATCGTTGTGCGACGAGTTTGTTGAGGCGGGAAACTTTATGACCCGCTAGGCTGCCGGCCTTGCGCTATCGGAACCCGGACGGACAAGTCGCAACGCCGCTAACGCGCCCGTGCGCGACGCGTAAGGTCATTGTAGAGCGCCGTCGCCTCGTTGAGCAGTGCCGGATCATAGGCGTCGTCGGGCGTGCGAGTTGCGCGCTTCAGCCCTGCGGGCGCCGGGGCGTTGACGCCGACAAAGTCAGCGACCCGTCGCCATGAGTCGGACGTGTTTTCGCAGAGATCTTCGTAACTATGGAGGAGCACGTTCTCCGGGTGTTTTTCCGCCTTCGCCAGAAGGTGCGTATACACACCGATCCATTGCGCCAACCAATAGTCGAGGGCGTTCACGTCGCGACGCCCCGCCGCCGCGACGCCCCACTCGAAGGGTCGGTGGTCGGCGCCGAACTCGTGATGCACCAGCCAAGTCATATACTTGGCGTCAAAGGGATCTTTAGCGTGGCGGTCGCAAAAACGGCGATGCTGCGTCAAGAGCGATGCGGCTTGCGCGAGCGGATCGCGAAAGGGCGCGATTATCCGCGCATTCGGAAACGCATCGATGATGGAATCATAACGCAAAATATTATTGTTGTTCTTCGAGAGGTAGCGCTGACTTTGATATCGTTGAAGAACGGCTTCAATGTAGAAGCGAAAGTTTTCGATTACCTCGTCGTCCGCGTCCATGGCGCAAAGACGGTCGCTCTTGATGTAATCGTCGCCGCAGAAGATCCGCCAGAAGGGTTCTTCCAACGCTTCCGGACTATCGAAATCGACGTCGAGCCCGTCGCCGTGGGCGCGTTCGGTTCGTTCACCCTTCACGGCCCCCCGCGCGGTGAGTTTCGCCCAAATGCCGGGCGCCAAGACGAACGGCATATCGCGGTATGTCAGCGATGCAAATTCGCCGGTCTCGTACAATGCGCGCATCAAAACCGTGGTGCCCGACCGGGCGAGGCCGGAAACGAACACGTGCCGCTTCGACAAATCCGGTCCCGGGCCGTTCTTAAGCGCGGACGTCTCCGCGTCGAACGTCGCTTCGGCTAAAGCCGGGACGCCCAAAGCGAGGCGATGAAGAAGCCGCGATGAAAATCCGTATTCAGACATTCGCTCGGGCTTTTGTTAGCCGCTGGCGAACGGCGACATACGCCGCACCGACAGCCATCGACGCAACGATCGCCTTGAGGCTGGCCAAGAAACCCAGAAACATGGGAGCGATTTCGGTTGCGCTGCCGACCGCGGCGAGGACGAAAAACGGCGACAGCGCCAAGACGATGAAGACGAACAATAGCACGGATGACGAAAAAAGTTGGCCCGAATAGACGAGAAGCACGCGCTCCTTCCAATGGTCGGATATTTTTTCCGAACCAATCGTCGTCGAGATCTTCGCGACGAGCCGGCGGAGCGCCGTTGCCCGTTGGCGCAACGGCAAGAAGAGAAACAGCTCTACTGCAAGGATCGTCCCTATAATGAGGAACGCCCAGAGCATTATGCGCCGCCGCTCGCCTCGCCGCCTGACGCGCCGTCGTTTGCAGCGCCGTCAGCCGTCGCCGCCGTAAGCGTTCCGCCTGCGTTCGCTTTGGCTTTCGCCCGCTTTTTCATCATTCTTTTGAACGGATAGTAAAGCACCGCGAAGATCGCGAGAAAGAAAGAGCCGACGACGCCGAGGACGGTGGCGACGACGCCGAGGCCCAACCCCGGCCCCGTGTAAGCCGCCGCAGGCGTCGCCAGCATCAACGTCGCCAATAGGCCCGCAATTGCGGAGTTTAATTTTCGCATGACAACTCGCTCACTGTTTCTAGTTGCTTCGGGGAAAGGTATTGGGCGTGTTTCGTCCAATAAACGCCGCCGTCGGCATTGGCGTTGATGAAATCGGTGAGGACGTCGCCGTCGGGCGAGACCTCGAGATAGCGGCCTTGCTTCGTCAGCGTCATGATCAGTCCGCCGTTCGGCGTGAAGTCGATCTCCCCGCTGTGCGGCGTAAAGCCCTTCGCGTCGACGGCGTTGTAAACGTCCCGCCACGCGCCGGTCGACACGTTTACTTCGCGAACGGATGAGAAATTTCGGGGGCTTTGCGCGTCCTCTACGTTCTTATCGAGCGCGTTGTTGAAAACCAGAATACGGTTGTCCCCGACGAATTCCGGATCGTGTTGCCCTTCGGTATGTCCTTGCGAATGCCACAGAATTTCGAGCGTTTCCGGGTGGATGACGGCGATTAGGTTGAAGTTCCGCGACGACACCATCCAAGCGCCCGCAGGGAAATCCGGATAATCATCGGCGAGGGCCTCCGGCAAAATCTCCAACTTGTTGAGGTGGATGACGTCCTCGGCGAGAACCCCGTATTCGTTCAACGTGTTGCGCCATAAACGCCATGAAAACGGGTCGACGATCCCGGCGTTCGCCGCGGCGATTTCATTCAGCGTGACGGATCGTTCGATCCGGCCTGTTTCAATATCGATGATATTAAGGATCTCGCTTCGATTCCAACGAAGGTTGTCGTGGTCCTCCGCCGTCAAATTGTCCTCGGGCAGTCCGAGAACGCCGAGTTTGCCGTCGGCAACGGAAAAACTGTGGTGATACAGTCCCGGTACGGACCACAGGATGTCGCCGCACAAAGACTTTCGGTACAAACCGTCGCCGCCGCTCGGGAAGACGACGACGGTTCCGTCGTCGAGAACAAAGGGCGGGCTGTTCCCGGACAACGCGCTAAATTTGCCGCTGAAACTTTCGGCCTTTACCGGAAAGGAGCGGATGAAATTTCGGCGCTCGTCGAAAAACGCGAGGTGCTCGTCTTTTTGCTTGTTCATCCGAAACATCAGGGCCAGGGGCGCGCGGATAGGCGCAGCCCCTTCGTCCCAGGCGGCGGATTTCCAGACGATTGGCGCGTCCGTCGCGGGGCCGTTCAGCATTTCGTCGACGGGCTGGTACGCGCCGCGCGGATAGGCGATCACGAGTTCTTTCGCAGAAAAATCGCCGCCGGCAGCTTTTCCTTTAAGGATCGCCAGGGCGTTGCTCGGCACCTTGGCGACGCCGTAGACGAAATCGCCGAAGCCGCCGAGCTTTTCGCCGCCTTCACCGACGTAGGTGACGATCGCGCCGAACGCCATGAGGCCGGCCGCGCCGACGACGCCTACAAGCCCGAAAACCCAGGCTTCAACCTTAGCGAAAAGGAACTTTTCCATCGGCCGCTCTCCCGGGCGTCACTTCAATGCGCGCATCGACGGCGCGCACCCAGTTTCCAAACTTCGCGCGATCGTTGCTACTGATCGAAGGGCGCTCAATCGACCGACACGATCGATTTCACCCCTCAGTTGAATATCGCTAGGGGGGCGATCTGCAAGGCATGTGCCACCGGGCGCCCGTTTCGAGGGCGGAAAAAATCAATGAAATCAAGGCTTAGGGTTCCAAACGTTAGCAAAATCACATGTTTGCGGGAGGGGGCTGCGCGGCGGGAGAAGACCGTTTGCTTCTAAGGCGTGTAAGCACATCCGGATACACGCCGGGCCCGGGTTCGCCGCTGAATTTCGGACGGGTCTGCCGACACGCATCTGTCGCCTGCAGGCATGATGTTCTCCAAGACCGAAAATCGTCGTCCGCCTACGTCAGGCGACGCGCGTTCTGCGATGAAACGGCTGGATGCTGATCGTACGTCTCCCCGGCAATGGCGATGGGGTTACGATCCCTGCGGTACCGGGTTTTGCAGAACCGTCGCCCTGAACCGATCCGGACACGTCTCTGCACAATCGCCCAAGGCTATGATGTGCGAACAAAAGATGCGGACCGGCTGGTAAACGCGTCCGCCTGTTCCGGGTCTTCCGAAAGCGCCGACGGGAATGCAGGTCCTGCGGCTATTCGCCGAGCCCGAGGCCCGGCAACCGCATGTGGCGGCAATTGTCGGTAGAGGGGCCTGGTCAACCGGCGATTGACGGGCTCGCCCGCCGCGCCTCGCGCCTCGCGCCTCGCGCGTTGCGCGTCTGCTCTTTTCTCCCCCGCGCCCCGGGGTGATAAGAAAGGGTTGCGGCGAGCGTTTGGGGCGTCATGACGATTACATTGATCGGCTTTGCGTTGGCCCCGCTCGGCGTCTTCGCCTTCCTGTTTCGGCCGCATTGGCTGGCGCCGCTCGCCGTTTTTTTCATCCCGTTCTCGGCGACGGCGATCGTCAACGTTTCGTCGGTGTCGTTCGGGTTGAGCCCGGCGATCTTTTTCGGGATTTGTCTCATTGCGCGCATGGCGGCGACCGGCGATCTATGGCGTGCGCGCGGATTGAGCGACGGCCACCGAGCCCTGCTGGTTTTGCTCACGGTTTTTTGGTTCGCAACGGCGGTGTCGACCGCCGCGAGCGCCGTCGAGCAACGATCGTCGCTGTCCAATTTGACGCAATTCGGCTATCTGACGTTCGGGATCGGCTTTACGGCGGCGTTTTCCCTCGCGCTGACCGATCCGGACGCATTGCGCCGCACACTGACGGCGCTGCGGGCCTCGGTTGTTTTCGTTTGTCTGTGGGGCGTCGTGCAAGTCGCGACGAACGCGGTCGGCGCGCCATACCCCGCTTTTTTGTTCAACAATAGCGGCGGCGATTTCGCCGATATGTTCGATCAGAGCTTCGCCGGCGGCGTGACCCGAATTTCGTCCGTTGCGGTCGAACCGTCCTTTCTGGCTTTTTCGCTCGGCTTGGCGCTGGCCTTCGGCGCGACCGCGTGTTTGCGCGGCGATCGCGCGCTGCGCGCTGCGTGGGCGCCCGTCGTCTTGTTCTCTGCGGCGGTGGTTTTCGGGTCGACGTCTTCGACCGGTTACATGGCGATGGCGGGCGTTCTGGCGCTCGTTTGCATCTACCGGCCGCCGGTCGCCGTCGCCCTCGGCGTCGCAGGGCTCGCGGGTCTTCTTATCTTAAGTCTCGTCGAGCCGGCGTTCGTCGACGCCGTTCGCGTCGTGACGCTCGGCAAGTTCGAGACATTCTCGTTTAACGATCGTCTACAGACGATTATTCGCGGCGTGGACACGTTTCGCGACCACCCGTTCGCCGGCGCGGGATGGGGGGCGAGTTTCGCGTTCAGCCTTCCCGTGCTGCTTCTGGCGAACGCCGGCGTTCTCGGCGTCGGCGCATTTTCGATCGCCGTCCTCGCGACGCTCGTTTACGAGCAGCGCCGCCGGCGCGCCTTGCTCGCCGTCTCGCCGGTCGAGCCGCATGGGGGTCAAGCCGTACTCGCCGGCGCTCGAAACGCGTTTCTTCTCGCCTTATTGATTATGACGGCGTCGGGATTTCGCTACCAGGTTCTCGACTTCTGGTTTTACTGGGCGCTCGCCATTGCGAGCTTGTCGACGGACGCCCGGACGGCGCCTGTCAGGGCGGCGGTGAAAAACCCGTCAAACGGGAAACGAACGCTGCGATTCATCAATTAGTTTGCGCCGCACAAAAAAATCTTGTGCGCCATTTTAAAGAGTGACAACCATCGACTAGGGGGGGGTATGCTTAGCGACAGCTATGAATCAGATTTCGACAGTCATGCGTGAACTTCACGCGTCCGAACGGTTTGAGGCGGCCCCGTCGCAGCCGTTTTCGACGTCGACTTTTGAGAATTTCGATTTCTTCGCCGCGATCTGGCGTCGTCGCGCGCTCGTCGCGCTGTCCGTCGTCGGCGCGCTTGTTCTCGGCGTCGTCGCCATGGTCGCCATTGAGCCGAAATACACGGTCAACAGTAAAGTGATGGTTGAAACGCGCGACGCGCGGGTGCCGGAGCTGCAAGCGGCGATGGGGCGCGAAACCGTCGACGAAGCGGTCGTGCGCAGCGAGGCGTTCATCTTTCTTTCGTTGGACGTCATTGAACGCGCGGTCCGCGGTCTCGGCCCCGCGTTTTTCGACCCCGCCAAGCTCGCCGAGTTCGAGGCCGACGCCGCGTCGCCGCGAACGGCCGGCGCGACCGCGGCGTTGTCCGACCGCCAGGCGGCGCGCCTCGCAGAAGACGTGCGCGATCGCCTGATCGTGTCGGCCGAAGAAAAAAGCTATGTGATTGATCTTCGGTACACCGATGAAGATGCGGCGCGTGCGTCGGGGATCCTGAACGCCGTCGTCGAGACCTACATCGAAAACAGCGCGACCACCAAAGCCAAAAGCAACGTCGCGGCGCGCGAGCACCTTGAGGAGCGGCTGACCAGCGTGCGCGCGCAGTTGGACGCAGCCGAAAGCCGGCTCGCCGACGCGATGCTGCGGGTCGGCCAACTCGGCGGGATCGAGCGCACGACGACCGCCGAAGACCTCACGCAGCTCGGCAAGCAGCTCAACCAATTGAAAGAAGAAGCGGCCGGTTATCGGGCCGATCTTGACGCCGTCAACTCGTTTGCGGCGGGCGGCGAAGCGGTCTTCGAATTCGTCTCGTTCGACGCGCCGCAACTCGACGCTCTTATGGAGTCCCGGGCCGAAGTGCTTCGCCAGCTCGGTCTTGCGCGCGCTGAGTTGCGCCCGGCCCACCCGCGCCGCGCCACGCTCGAAAAAGAAGCCGCTGCGGTGGAGAAAAATGTCGAGCGCGAGCTCCTGCAACTGCGTGCGAACTTGTCGTCGCGGTTGGCGCAAAACGATCGCGCCCAGGGGCGCCTGGCGGACGAGCGCCGGCGCATTCTTGAGACCTCGAGCGACGACGTCTCCGCCGCGGTCGACTTGCGCCAGCTTGAAGGCGAGGCTGAAACGCTTCGCAACCTTTACGCGGACATCCTCCAACGTCTCTCGGCGATCCGGGAATACGCCGACCCGGACGCCTGGGTCATCGCGCGCGCACGCACGCCCGAGCGTCCGTCCTGGCCCGATCCCAAAGTCATTTTTGCGCTAGGCGGGCTCGGCGGTATTTTGTTCGGGTGTTTTTTGGCGGTTCTGCGCGAGATGGCGGATACGCGGGTCGCCTCGGTCGATGAAGTCTCTTCGATCATGGGCGCGCGTTCGGTCGGCATGTTGCCGCCTTATCTGGGGCCGGCCCGCGACGAGACGGCGCTGTTAAACGAAATCAACGCAGATCCCGGCAAGCCGTCTTTCGAGGTCCTGCGCAGCATCGCCATGCGCGCGGTCAGCCAAAAGAAGCGGCCCGATCAGGGCGTCGTCTTGTCAATGTTCTCCGCGCTGCCGTCGGAAGGCAAAACGACGACGATCTCGACGCTCGCCGCCATCGCCGCGCGCGACGGCGCGCGCGTCTTGCTGGTCGACGCCGACTTCCGTGCGCCGTCCGTGGGCGATCTTTTGGGCCTTTACACCGGGGCGAGCGCGGCCTGGCCCGACCGGGCCGACAAATGGCGCGACGCGGTCCGCGTCTCGGACGTCACGGGGTTGCATGTTTTGGCCCCCAGCCAAGCGGTTCACGATCCGCTTCAGCTCCCGCGCCAGGAGGCGCTCGTGCGCGCGTTACGTGAAGCGCGGTCGTCTTACGATCTGATCACGGTGGATTTGCCGCCGATCCTGCCGATCGTCGACCCGCTCTTATTGCTCGACGAAATCGATCAGATTTACTTCCTGGCCGCAGACCGGCGCGTTCGCCGTCGCGAGTTGGAAGAAGCGGCCGTAAAGCTTTCGGAATCGAACGCGCAAGTAGACGGCGTTCTTCTAACCCTGGTTCCGGCGCAAAAGGTCGCGCGCGCCGCCTATTATATGAGCAACAATTATCGGTACGCGAAAAATTCGTATAGCAAGCGAAAGACCGCGTAGGGGGACCGAGAATATAAAATAAGGGCTCAGGGAAGGCGTATGGACGAGTATCGACGACGGATCGCTCTATGTACGGAGCTTTACCCGCCGTCTATCGGGGGGCAGGAGATTCGCTTTGAAGCGCTTGCGAAAAACTTCGCGGCGCGCGGATGGAGCGTGTCGGTCCTGTGCATACAGCATGAGCCGTCCGTCCCGCTGAATGAACGGCGCGGACGCATCGACGTTCGGCGCATGGCGTGCAAAGGCGGCTATCGCAATCCGCCGATGAAATGGATGCGCCGGCGTTGGGACGTGATCGGGCGGTATGCGTTCTGGATGAACCGTCACCTGCGCGAAATCGATCCCGAGCTGATCATCTTGAACCAATGGCCGCTGCTGCACGCCGCGGCGTTGTCGGCCCCGCAGCGGGCGCACGCCGTCATCGATTGGTGCGAAGTGCGCACCTCGCCTTTCTATCGCAGCGTGCAAGCCGCACTCCCGAAGCGCGTGAAACACAATATCGCCGTCAGCAACGGCGTCGCGGCGGCGATTAAAGAAGCGTCGGGCCGCGACGTTCACGTGGCGCCGAGCGGTATCGACGCCGATCAATATCGCGCAAAGCCGCGACGCGATCGTTCGGGCCTTCTTTATTTCGGCCGCGTCGCGCCCCACAAAAACGTCGAATTTCTCATTGACTCGTTCGAAACGCTTTGTACGGACGGGTATGCAGGACGGCTGACCGTGGCGGGCGAGGGGCCGTCGCTCGATTCGGTCCGCACGCGCGCCGCCGCGTCGCGCGAAGCGGCGCGGATCGACGTTCTCGGGCGCATCGACGAG
>JBCCZS010000092.1:0-11527 GCA_039187035.1 Pseudomonadota bacterium
CCGGTTGGCGTTGCGCTTTCAGCGGGGCGACCGCATTGCGCTCGTCGCCGAAACGAGCGCCGACTTCATGCGCGCTTTTTACGCCTGCCAATATGCGGGGATGATCCCGGCGCCGATGCCGCTGCCGGTCAATCTCGGGGGCAAGGCCGGGTATTTAATGCAAGTTCGCCTCATGATCGAAGGCGCGGACGCGCGCGCGGCGGTCGGACCGGCGAGCCTCACGGACTTTTTACACGAAGCGACCGCCGGCCTACCCGACGTCGCGGTCTTCGATTACGCGGCGTTCGAGGCGCTGCCCTCGAACGGGCGCGCGGCCGAGCGCTTCGGCCCCGACGAGCCGTGTTACATACAGTACTCGTCCGGATCGACGAGCGCGCCGAAGGGCGTCATCGGCACGCAAGTGTCGGTGACGAGCAACCTGCACGCGATCACGCGCGAGGGCTTGAAGTTGCGCGACGACGACCGGGCGGTGAGCTGGCTGCCGTTGTATCACGACATGGGGCTGATCGGGTTTGCGCTCTCGACGATCTTCGCCCAGCGGTCCGTCGATTACATCGCCACGTCCGATTTCGTCCGCCGACCGCTCCTTTGGTTGCGCGTCATGTCGCAAAACAAGGCGACGGCGACCTACGCGCCGTCCTTCGGCTATGAGTTGAGCGCCCGCCGCGCCGCGCGCGCCGAACCGGGCTCGCTCGATTTGTCGTCTTTGCGCGTCGCCGGGATCGGCGGCGACATGGTGCGCCCCGAAGCCCTCGACCAGTTCGACGCGGCGTTTCGCGACTTCGGCTTCGATCGGTCGGCGTTTTTGCCGAGCTACGGGCTCGCCGAAGCGACGCTCGCGATCTCCTTTAGCGAACTCGGCGCCGGCTACGAAAAAGACGCCGTCGACATGCGCCACTTCAATCGCAGCGGCGTCGCGCAGCCGGCCTCGGCCGTGACCGCGCCCGAGCAACGCCGTGAATTCGTCCTGTGCGGCAAAGCGTTGCCGGGGCACGCCATCGAAATCCGCAACGAAAACGGCCCCGTCGGCGCCGATCGCCTGGTGGGCCGCGTGTTCATCAAGGGACCGAGCATTACGCCCGGCTATTACTCCGACCCCGACGCGTCGGCCGCAATGTTCGACGGCGAATGGCTCGACACCGGCGACATGGGCTACGTGCTCGACGGGCGCGTCGTCATCACGGGCCGGGCTAAAGATCTGATCATCATCAACGGCCGCAATATCTGGCCGCAAGACATCGAGTGGGCGGTCGAAAAGATCGACGGCGTGCGCCAGGGCGGCGTTGCCGCGTTTTCGGTCGACGCCGGCGTCAGCGAACGGATCATCGTCGTCGCCGAGCGGCGGGGCGGCATGAGCGCCGACGCGCTCGACACCCTGCGCCGCGACGTCGCCGGCGTCGTGCAAAGCGTCGCCGGCGCGCCGGCCGAACTCGTCTTCGCACGGCCGCATTCGATGGTCATGACCTCCTCCGGCAAGCTCTCGCGCGCTAAAGTCAAAGCCAAATACGTCGCCGGCGCCTTTGACGACGCGCCGGAAGCGGCCGCGCACCCCGCCCTCGCCGAAGCCAGCGTGTGAACGGAACGCTCGCCGTCACCGGCGGCACGGGTCTGGTCGGCGGCGCCGTCATCGACGCGGCCGGTAAGCGCGGCTGGACCGTCCGTGCGCTCGCCCGATCGCCCGACAAAATGCAAAGCCGCGCCGCGAGCCTTCAGATCGTCAAGGGCGACCTGGCGAACGGCGAGGCGCTCGACGCGCTCTGCGCGGGCGCGGACGCGGTCGTCCATTGCGCCGGACTGACGTTCGCGCGCGACGACGCCGATTATGAGCGCGTGAACGTCGCCGGAGCCCGCGCGGTCGCGCGCGCCGCCGCGACCGCCGCCCGGTTCGTTCACATCTCGTCGCTGTCAGCGCGCGCGCCCGAGCTGTCGCCGTACGCAGCCTCCAAACGCGCAAGCGAAGACGCGGTCGCCGCGGCGCGGGCCGGCGCCGGCGCGATCTGTTTGCGTTTGCCCGCGATTTACGGGCCCGGCGACCTGCCGACGCTCCCCTATTTCAAACTCGTGCGCGCCGGTTGGGCGCTTGAACCGGCAGCCAAGCCGAGCGGCCGTGCGTCGATCCTCTACGTGGATGACGCGGCGGACGCCGTTTTGACGGCCGCCGACCCGGCCTTCGCCGATCGCGTGCCCGCCGGCGTCTACGACGTCGGCGACGACCGTGAGGACGGGCGGTCCTGGGCGGAAATCGGCGAAACGCTCGGCGCGGTCTTCGGACGCGCTCCGCGGCGCGTGCCGCTTCCGCGGCCTCTTGTCGCCCTGCGCAACAGCGGGGCCATGGCCGTCGCGCGCCTCAAGGGCGACGCGCCGACCGCGCGAACCGGGCAAACGGCGGAGTTCTTCCATCCCGACTGGGTTGCGCGGGAGAACCTTTTCGCCGCCGCAGCGAACTGGGCCCCGGCGCGCGATCTCCGCGCAGGATTTGAAAAAACCGTCCAATGGTATCAAGACAACGGCTACCTTTAAGAAAGGGAAAGGCGACGCGCGCCGGCGACGGGGCGCCAGCGATCGAAAGGCTGACCCCATGACCGAACAGGAAGCCGGCGGCATCAAAGAGGACGACGATCTCGTCTTCCGCAAAATTTGCGCGCTCCTGGAGCCGTTGAACCAGAAAGACGTCAAGTTGACGCGCGACACGGACTTGATCGCCGATCTGGAAGTCGACAGCGTTTCCGTCCTCGACGTCGTGATGGAGCTTGAAGACGCCTACGATATTTCGATCCCGGTCAACACGATCTCGGAGACCAAAACGCTCGGCGAGCTGGTCGACGCCGTCCACGCAATCAAGAAGCAGCAGGCCTGAGCGATGAGCATCTTCGATAAGTTCGAATCGAACGCGTCCGTCTACAACGCGCTGTCCGCCGCCGGAAAAAATCCGTTTACGGTCGTTATGGAGGAAATCCTCTCAACGACCCGCGCGCGCATTCGCGGCCGCGAGACGGTCCTGGCCGGGACGCACAATTACCTGGGCCAATCGTTCGAACCGACCGCGATCAAAGCCGCCCAACAGGCGCTTGAAACCCAGGGCACCGGCACGACCGGGTCGCGTTTCGCGAACGGGACGTATGCGGCGCACCGCGCTTTGGAAGACTCTCTCGCCCGCTTCCTTGGTTACGAGGACTGCATCGTCTTCTCGACCGGCTACCAAGCCAATCTCGGCGCGATCGCCGGGCTCGTGAAGCCGGGCGAAGACGTCTTGTTGATTGACGCGGACTGCCACGCCTGCATTTACGACGGGTGCCAATTGGCGGGCGCGGAGACCGTCCGCTTCCGGCACAATTCGCCGGAAGACCTCGACAAGCGGCTGCGGCGTCTCGGGCCCGACGTGAAGAACAAACTCGTTTGCGTCGAGGGCATGTACTCCATGTTTGGCGACATCGCGCCCATCAAGGAATTCGCCGACGTCACCCACGCGCACGGCGGCTATCTCTATGTCGACGAAGCGCACTCGTTCGGCGTTTACGGCGAGAACGGCCGCGGCGTCAGCGAGGCCGACGGCTTCATGGACGTCATCGATTTTTACTCCGGCACATTTTCCAAGAGTCTCGCGGCGATCGGCGGCTTCGTCGCCTCGCGCCACAAAGAGCTGGACTATCTGCGCTTCTCGTCGCGGCCGTACATGTTCACCGCCTCGCCCTCGCCGGCGACGATCGCGTCGGCGCAAGCCGCACTCGACAATATTGTGGGCAACCCGGAAATCCGGCGGCGGCTTTGGGAGAACGCCAAGCGCTTCCACGCCGCCTTCACGCAATTCGGGCTCAACCTCGCCGCCGAGCCCGCCCCGGTGATCTCCGTCCTCCTGCCCGACCGCGAAGCGGCCTTCATGGCGTGGAACTTCCTGTTGGATAACGGCGTCTACGTGAACATGGCGATTCCGCCCGGCACGCCTAACGCCACGTCCTTGTTGCGCCTGTCGGTTTCGGCCGCCCACACCGAAGAAGACGTCGACCAAGTGATCGCCGCCTACGGCAAGATGGCGGAGGCCTTCGAAGGGGCGCGCGTCACCGCAGACGCCTAACCCGCCCTGATTTCGCCCTAAACGTGTCGGAAACGCGCCGCGCGCCGCTTATGGCGGCGTAAACAGCGCGCGCCGTTCGTCGCGCCGGCGCAACGCTGCGTCGAAAGGCGTTGTGCGGCGCCATAATTGCCCCCCTTAGCGCCTAGATTTCGACGAGAACGGGTTCTATTTCACGGCTCCAGCTTGCGTAATCCCGGAAGGATCCTGACCGTGAAACAGGCGCTTTGTTTCGTCGCCGCCGCGTCCCTGCTCGCCGCTGCGGGCCCCGCTTGGGCCGATGCGGCCGCGCGCGGCGAGACCGCCGGCACCGCCGCCGATTTCGACTTCGAGCATGTCAGCTGCACCGGCGCCGCCAACGAGGTGCGCGTCGTGGTCAGCGGCGTGAAACAAAGCGCCGGGCTGATCGTCGCTGATCTGTACCGCAACGACCCGGAGGGCTTCCTCAAGCGCGCCGGGCGGGTCCAACAAGTGCGCTTCGCCGCAAAATCGCCGGCGACCGCGTTCTGCATGAAAGCGCCCGAGGCGGAAAGCTACGCCATCGCGCTCTACCACGACGAAAACGCCAACAAGACGCTCGACAAAGGCGCGTTCGGGATCCCCAAGGAACCCTTCGGCATTTCCAACAACCCGAAGATCCGCTTCGGTCCGCCGTCGATGGACGAGAGCCTTTTTGCGGTTGCGCCGGACGGCGCGAACGTGGAAATCAAGCTCAAGAATTAACCCCCCCGCGGTCAGCGCCCGTCGCAGCCGCGGCGACCTTGAGGCGCCCCATGACCGTCGCGACCGCCGAAACGCCCGCCGCCGCGTCGCTCGCCGTGCGCGCGGTGGAGACGCCGGCCGAGCGCACCGACTTCGTGCGCGCCGGCGCGGGGGCCGATGACGGCGCCCCGAACTAGGTCGCGCCGCTCGAATTCGCGGTCGGCGCGCGGCTCAACCCGAAATCGAACCCCGTCCTCAAAGGCGCGCCGCACCGCCTTTGGATTGCGGAGCGGGACGGGCGCGCGGTCGGGCGCATCTCGGCGATCGTCAATCCGTTGCATCTCGACCGCTATGCGGACGAAACCGGGCATTTCGGATTTCTCGACGCGATCGACGACGACGCCGTGTTCGACGCGCTCTTCGACGCGGCCGAGACATGGTTGCGCGGGCAAGGCGTCAAACACGCGGCGGGGCCGTTCAGTTTCTCCGTAAACGAAGAATGCGGCCTTCTCGTCGACGGGTTCGACACGCCGCCCTACGTGATGATGCCGCACGGTCGGCCCCATTACCAACGCCAAGTTGAGCGCCTCGGCTACGTTAAGGCGCAGGATATGCACGCGCTGCATTACCGCAACGAAAAGCGTTTCATTCCGGAAAAGCGCCAGCGCTTCGTCGACAAGCTGCTGGCCGATCCGCGCGTCGAGCTACGCAATATCGACTTCAAAACGTTCAAAGACGACGTGAAAACGCTAGTCGGCGTTTATAATGATGCGTGGTCGGATAATTGGGGGTTTATTCCGTTCACCGACGCGCAGGCGGAACATATGGCGGGAGAGCTTCGGCCGATCATCACGCGCGAGAACGTCGTTCTCGCTTATGTCGACGGCGAGCCGGCGGCCTTCGCGCTCGTTCTCCCCAACGTCAACGAGGCGATCCGCGATTTCGGCGGCAAGCTCGCGCCCTTCAATTGGGCGAAGCTCCTATGGCGGCTCAAGGTCAAACGCCCGTCGACGGCGCGCATGCCCCTCATGGGGGTCGTGAAGAAACTGCAAGGCCGACCGCTCGGCGTCGCCCTCGCCTACAAGCTGATCGATCTGACCAATTCGGCCAATATCGATCGCGGTCTCGTCGCCTCCGAGCTTTCGTGGATCCTCGAAACCAACCAGCGTATGATCACGATGCTGACCGATATGGGTGCGGAGATCTACAAAACCTACCGGATCTACAAAAAAGCGCTTTAACCTCGCCGGCGTTTGCCGAGCCGGCGTCGGCGCGCTAAGACGCCTCCGCACATGACCAAGTCCAAAAAAACGTTTCGACCCAAAGCGCGCAAACCGCGCGGCTTTAACGACCGCTTCGGCGCGGAATTGGCGGCGGAACGCGCCATGCTCTCGCGCATCACGGCCGTTTATGAGCGCTTCGGTTTCGATCCGCTGGAAACGCCGGCCTTCGAGTACACCGACGTTCTGGGCAAGTTCTTGCCCGACGTCGATCGCCCGAACGCCGGCGTCTTTTCGCTCACCGATGACGACGAGCAATGGATGAGCCTGCGCTACGATCTCACCGCGCCGCTCGCTCGCTACGTGGCCGAACACTACGACGCCCTGCCCAAACCCTTTCGGCGCTTCGCCGTCGGCCCGGTCTGGCGCAACGAAAAGCCCGGCCCCGGACGGTTTCGTCAGTTCACCCAATGCGACGCCGACGTCGTCGGCGCCCCGGCGCCGCACGCCGACGTCGAGGCGCTGATGATCCTCGCCGAAGCCGTCGAGGCCGCCGGCGTCGCGCGGGGCGATTATATCCTGCGGCTCAACGACCGCACCGTTTTGACGGGACTGCTCGAGACGGTCGGCGTCGACGAGGAACGCGACGCCGACAAGAAGCTCGGCATTTTGCGCGCGATGGACAAGCTCGATCGTCTGGGGACCGACGGCGTCGCAGCCCTCCTTGGCGAGGGCCGCAAAGACGAAAGCGGCGATTACACCGACGGCGCCAAACTTGACGACGTCTCGATCGCCCGGGTGATGGACTTTATGGCCGCCACAAAAGATACGAACGGCGCGACGTGCGA
This sequence comes from Pseudomonadota bacterium, assembly GCA_039187035.1. GTDB lineage: Bacteria > Pseudomonadota > Alphaproteobacteria > Caulobacterales > Parvularculaceae > JAJFFW01. Next base: position 6,840 of record JBCCZS010000092.1, read on the forward strand.
CGCGCTCGCCGATCTCATCGGCGGCACGCAGGCCGGCGCGACCGGGGTTGAGACGCTTTCGCGGATGGCGGCGAGCCTGTCGGCGCTCGGCTACGATGAGACGATCGCCAAAATCGACCTTTCGGTGATCCGCGGCCTAGAGTACTACACCGGTCCCGTGTTCGAAGCGGAATTAATCGGCGCCCTGACGGACGCCAAGGGCCGGCCGGTGCGGATCGGGTCGGTCGCGTCAGGCGGGCGTTACGACGATCTCGTGAAACGCTTTAAGGGCGTCGCGGTCCCCGCCGTCGGCTTATCCGTCGGCGTCTCGCGACTTCTCGCTGCGCAAGAACTCTTATCGAACGCGCCGCCGCCGGACGGCCCGGTCGTCATCCTCGCCCTGGAGGATGAACGCATGGACGACTACCAGGCGATGGCGCGCGCCCTGCGCGCGGCCGGCGTCCGGGCCGAAGTCTATCTCGGCGGCTCGGGCATGCGCGCGCAAATGAAGTACGCCGACAAACGCGGCGCGCCCGTTGCCGTCATTCAGGGCGAGGACGAACGCGCGCGTGGCGAGATCACCGTTAAAGACTTGAAGCTCGGCGCCGAACTCGCGCAGTCGATCGAAGACAACGCGGAATGGCGCGAGGGCCAGCCCGCGCAGATCGCCGTTGCGAAGGACCGGCTCGTCGACGCCGTGCGCGACGTGCTAGCGCGCCGCCGCCCGAGTTGAGTCCTGCCTGAGTCAAGTCTCGACGATTACCGGGTAAAACGCCGCCGATGGGCGATCGCTAAACCGGCCGTGTCTTTTTGGGAGCGGGAGGCGGTCCCGCGAGGCGCAGCACGGGGCGAAAAAAAAGCTTCGCAAGACGGCGTCTTGCGAAGCTGATTCATGGGTGTGCGGCGCCTTTAAAAGATAAAGGCTTCTTCAGGGCTCATGACGCCGCGGAAGAGGCGCTCGTTCTCGTCCATCGATTCGATCAACTCAGTTCGACCGCTGAGATCTTCATTCTCAACGAACGACTCGGCGTTGAAGCCGAAGTTCGACACGGCGGATAGGGCGTCGAAGCCGCCGACGTCGTTTCCGAGTTCGATTTCCGCGCCCATCGCATTGGCCGATCCGGTCACGAACTTTTCGAGGAGGTACTGCTCGACCGCGTCATGTTCGCTCGCGCTTAAGGCGCGGTCGTAGATCAGCACCGCGGCGACTTCCATCTCGGCAAAACCGCGACCGGCGATTTCGCCGCCGATGATCAGTTGGCTCGTCGCCGACGTGATGTCCGTCGCATAGGTTTGCGAGCCCGTGTCGATGATCGCATCGTTCAGGAAGTGCGTGATCTGACCGTCGTCGAGGATCGCCGACTGGACCAGCCACTCGTCGGCCCCGACATTATCGCCGTCGCTGACGCCCGAGATGATGTCGTTTCCGCCGCCCCAGCCCTGAACGGCGAGGAGTTCGCTGCCGGTGCTGACGACGCCGAACGCTTCGTTCGGCAAGCCTTCCCCGTACGCGACCCCGGCAAAGACGCCGTTCTGATCGATATAATCGGCGACGATGAAGACCGTGCGATCCTGATTTCCGCCCGGCAGGGGCGAAAGGTTCTGCGCGCCGATGCGCACGAGCGCGTCGTCGACGCCGTCGAGCCGGATCGCGTCGATGCCGGTCGGCGTCGCGTCCTGGACGAGGGTCGGCGAGCCGAGCACGGCGAGGTCGATGCCGATGCCCGATTTGTCGAGCCAGCCGTTAACCTGGTCGCCGACGCCGAGGGTCACGCGCGCGTCGGATTCCAACCACGCGACGAGACCGTTTTGGACCGGCACTTCGCCGGCCGGCGGGCCGCCGTCTAGAACGTCGATCGTCACGGCGCCGACGCTTATGCCGTCCACGCCGTCAGAAACGGTGTAGGCGAACGTTTCGGCCCCATTGAAGCCGGCGTCCGGCATGAAGCTGAAGCTGCCGTCGGTATCGATCGTCAGCATGCCGTCGCCGAGATCGATTTGCTGGCCGTCAGTGATGTTTTGGCCGTTGATCTGCGTCACCGTCAGCGCATCGTTGTCGGCGTCGAAATCGTTGGCGAGGAGGCCGAGCGCCGGCGAGACCGACAGAAGGCTGTCCTCCATCGTCTGATAGGCGTCGTTGGCCGCGACCGGAGGCGAGCCGCCGGCTTGCTGCGCGACGACGTCGATCAGCGCCACAGACGTGTCGTCCCCATGCAGATTGTCGGAAATCGTGTACGAGAACGCTTCGGCGCCTTGGAAGCCGCCGTTCGGCGTGTAGGTGAACGAGCCGTTGACATTGATCGTCAACGAGCCGTTGTCGAGCTGCACGGTTTGCCCGTTGGTCACCGCCTGGTTGTCGATCCGGGTAACGACGATCGGATTGTTGTCGGGATCGCTGTCGTTCGCCAAGAGGCCGTTGCCGGCCGTCGTCGTCAGGGCTTGTCCGACGACCGTCGCGTAGCTGTCGAACGACGCGTTCGGCGGCGACCCGGCGGCGGTCGTGACCTCAATGAGGGCCGCGGTCGTATCCGTGCCGCCGTTTCCGTCGGCAATCGAATACGTAAACGCTTCAGCGCCCACAAAGCCGCCGGTCGGCGTGTAATCGAACGAGCCGTCCGCGCGGATCGTCAGCGCGCCGTTGTCGAGATTGACCGTCTGCCCGTTCGCGACCGCTTGGCCGTTGATCGCCGTGACCGTGAGCGTGTCGTTGTCGACGTCGTTGTCGTTGGCGAGGAGCCCTTGGGCCGCGCCGACCGACAACGTCCCGCCCGTCGTCTGCGTGTAGGCGTCGACGGTCGCCGTCGGGGCCGTGTTGTCCCCGCCGCCCGAGGTTTGCTCGAACGTAAGGGTGGCGGTGGCCGTGTCCGTCAAGGCGCCGTCCGAAACGGTGTAAGCGAAGGTCTGATCGCCCACAAAGCCGCCGTTCGGAACGAAGGTGAACGAACCGTCCGCGTTGATCGTCAACGACCCGTTGGCAAGCGCCACTGTTTGGCCGTTCGTGACGTTGACGCCGTTGATTTGCGTCACCGTGAGCGTGGCCGTGTCGGGGTCGGTGTCGTTGGCCAACAGCCCCGTTCCGACCGGGATCGTCAGCGTCGCGTCCTGCGGGCCGGTGTAGCCGTCATTCGCGGCCGTGGGCGGCGACCCGGCTGATGAGGCTTGCAGATATTTGTCCTGCAAATAGCCCTCGACCTGCTGGCGTTCGCCTTCGCTCAACGCGCGGTTGTAGCCGAAGATCGCCGCGACGCTCAATTCCGATTCGCCGAGGTCGTTGATCTCGCCGCCGATGATGAGCCGCTCAATGTTCGTATTCCAGGAGCGATTGCCGCTGTCGATAGCGACGCCGTCGACATAATGCGTCCAGTCGCCGTTGTCTTCGACGACGACCGATTGGACGACCCAGCCGGCGTCGGCGCCGTTGACGCCGGAGATCTCGTCGTTCCCGCGACCCCAGCCTTGGACCATGAAGTTGGCCTCGGCCGTCGGCGCGAACGAATTGGTCAGGCCGAACGCTTCGTTCGGCGCGCCGTTTCCGTAGACGACGCCCGACGAGACGTTATTGGTCTCGCCATAGTCGACCACGAAGAAGAGCGAGCGCGCGCCGTCTCCGTCGGCCAGTCCCGAAATCGGGGAATTCGCCGTGTCTTCGCGCACGAGGAAGTCGCCGTCCCCGTCGAACACGATCGCCGGACGGCCGCCGGGCGTCGCATTCGGCACGAGCCGCGGATCGCCGAAGCCGTCGAGGTTGTTGCCCGCGCCGGAACCGTCGAGCCAATTGACGACGATGTCGCCGTTGAGCCCGATCTTGATGTCCGATTCCAGCTCGAGAACGAGGCCGTCCGTGACGCCCGGTCCCGTCGTTTCACCGACATTGATTTCGATCGGCGCCGAGAGGGTCTGCCCGCCTTGATCGTCGAAGATCGTGACTTGCGCAAGGAAACTGCCGTCGGAGTCATAGGTGCGATTGACGACGACCGGGTCGCCGTTCGCCGGCAAGGAGCCCTGTTGCGTGGCGCCGTCGCCGAAGGCGAGTTCGAAGGTCAAGGGATCGCCGTCGGCGTCGCTGCCGTCGATCGTGAACGCGATCGGCTCGGCCGGATCCGGGAACGGGTTGTCGACGGTGAACGCTTCGACAACCGGCTGATTGTTCGGATTGCCCGAGGTCGCTGCAAGCGAGTTGGAGAACGCGGTCGACGTGCCGTCGGACGCTTCGATCGACGCTTCGAAGAACCCGGACGATTGGAAGTTCTTCGTGACGTTGATCGTATCGCCGCTTTGCGCGGTGCCCGATTGGCTGGTGCCGTCGCCGAAATTGATCACCCAGTCGATGCTGTCGCCTTCGGCGTCGCCGAACGTGGCGCTGTAGGTGAACTGCGAGGCCCCCGCAGCGCCCGAAACGTTTGCGTTCGTGATGGTCGGCGCCTCGTTCGGCGTGCCGTGGAAAATGCGCGAGACTTGGCCGCCGGCGACGTCGAAGTTGATGTAGTACAACGCGTCGTCCTGCCCGACACCGAGATATACGATGTTGGGCGAGGAGCCGGGCAGGAATTCCGTCGGCTTAAACTCGATCCGACGAATAACTTCCGTACCGGTTGCATCGAGTTGCAAGGCGAACAATTCGTCGCGCGTGAAGTCGCCGCCGAAATAGACGCCGTCCCATTCCTCCGGGATCAGATCGCCGCGGTAAACCTCGCCGCCCGTGATCGACA
>JBCCZS010000093.1:0-11351 GCA_039187035.1 Pseudomonadota bacterium
CGCCAATGTCGACGCCGCGCCTGGCGCGCATGCGACTTGCGCGCTTCTATCGAATGAAGACGGGCGTGCAACTGCGGCGCCAAAGCGCCGCCTCTGACCGCTTCTTTAAAAGAGGCCGAACCGTTTTTTGCGCCGCGCGGCCTTAAGGTCGCGGTCGGCCGAAGCTTGCATTCGGGTCAGGTAGTCCCCGCCCGTGCGCAACGTTCGGTCCTCGGTCGCGCGCATGCCGCGCAACATCGCCTTGGCTTCCGGCGGCGCGCCCTCGGCGCTCAGCCGCGCGACGTCCCCGTCGCTCCCTTCGCCCCCTTCGCCAAGACGCTCGCCGCCGGCCGGCGCGCGCCGCCGGGGCCCGCCTTTGCCGCGCGCTTCGGCCGCCGCCAGCCGCGTCTTCAACGCCTCGAACGCGGCCGCCGCAGGCGGGCTGACCCCTTCGGGCAAGACCGGACCCGGCGCGGCGCCGTTCAGCCGGACCGTCTCGCGCCGCAACGGGCGTTCGATATTGTCGACGCCGCCGCCGGTGAGCCGACGCGTCGTCACGCCCTCAAAGCCGCTCCAAATCTGCCGCAAACGGTCGGTCATGGCGTTCGTCCTTCTTTTCGCCGCGCGCGCCTTAAAAGTCCGGCTTGTCGCTGCGCATTTCCAGCCCGCCATTGCGCGTGATGACCGCAACGTCGATGGGCCCGCCGACGGTTTCGACGTCGTGCATGACCTTTTGCTGGAACGAATTGAGCTTGATGAGCGAGGCCGCGGTGTCGCCGAGCTCGCGTTTGGGCAACGAGCCGATGGCCCGGTAAATCGGCCGCGTGTGCACGGCGTACTGATAATTGTCGATGGCGCGGAAGAACTCCTGGACCGTCGCCCCCATTGTGGAGCTGCTGTAGTCCTGAAAGAGCGCCTCGCGCTGGCTATCCGTCAGACTCGGGGCGCGTTTGATCACGTCCGAGACGAGGTTCATCGAGAGCTTCACCGTCTCGGAATACATATACATCCGCAGATACTGGTCCATGCCGGTCAAGAACGTCCGGATCATGCGGTCTTGCGCGAACGGTTGGACGACCGGCCCTGCGTCCGCGGCCATGTCGGCGGCGCGGTCCTGCCGGCGCTTCAAGATGCCGAGGACGACGCTTGACGTCAGGTACGACCGCATCGACGGGAATTTGTCCCGTGAGCCGAAGCCGGCGAAGACGACGCCGGTGTAGTTTTCAAAAAACGCGTCGCGCGTCACCGACAACACCGCGACATCGCGGAGCATCTGGCGGGTCGGTTCGGAGACGGCGAGCCCGCCGTAATCGGCGCGCAAATGCGCCAACATCTGTTCGATCAACTGATCGATCTCGCCGCGGTAGCGCCGCTTGACCTGTTCGCCCATGCCTTGAGGAAAACACGGCAAATCCCCGCGCGGGGAGCCGTCCGGCATATTCTGGTAGTCCGCGTACAGCTGGCCGACGACGAAATCGAAAATCTCCCCGAGATGGTCGCGCACGCGTCCGCCGCGGTTCTCTTGGAAATGGCGCACCTGGTAGTCGAATTCTTCGGCGATGACCGACATCACCACCGCGATATGCTTGAAGAACTCCGTGTCCTGGTGTTCGGCGGAGAACAGCTCCGGATTGCCGGAAAGGAAATTCATGAAGTCCTGGGCGTACTCGTCGACCGTCGCCAACGGACGCCCGCGCGATTGCTCGCGGTAGAGCGAGATCACCGTTTCCCACGGCGTCGACATGATTTCCGCGTTATTATAAATCATCACCGCGACCGGCTGGCCCTCGACCAGCGGGAACAGCTTGTCCACCGACTGATAGGTCTTGGTGTATTGGTGGCCGGAAATGGTGACGGTGGAATCGGCGGCCATGGCCACCGATTGGCGGTTCATCAGTACGACTTCGGACGTCATGGATCCCCTAATCTCCACCGCGCGGGGGCCCGAAACCGCCGACGACGACGCCTTACGCGCCGCCCTATTCGCCGTCGATCCCCGCCGCCGGTCGCCCGGCCCCGCAATTCCCTCATTTAACCATAAAAAAGACGAGAGGAAACGACAAACCGGTTAGGGGACGCGTTGCGCCGGGATTGTTCCGGCCGCGACGCTGCTTATGTTCACGCGCAAGGGCGGCGGGCGCGGTTAATCGCGCGGTCGCCCGCAGAGGGAGACGTTCCATGTTCGCGCTCGGCCCCGCAGGCCTGCTCCTGGTCGGTTTTATGGCGCTCGTAGCGATTCTTACCGCGACGTATTTCGTCGTCCGCGCCCTACGCGGCGCAAAGCGGTAAACGCCTCGTTCACTGAGACGTCTGAAAATTTAACGGATTTTTCCGAAAATTCATCTTTCATCTCGATAAAGTTCGGGAGAGTTGTGTATGTTCTTGAGCCCTGTTTTCGTTGCCCTTTTGGCGTTCATCGGCTTCATCCTCGTGGTCACCAGCATCTATATGCTCGACCACGCCCTGTCGCGGGCGGTCTCGGTCCTCGCCTCGCGTCGCCAGGGCGCCGCCGTCCTGAAGGTCTAGCCTCTACGTCGCCGCGCTCGGCGGGGCGGCGTCAAAGCGCGACGCGTCGAATGCGTAAGCCGCGCCCGCCTCGCGCGCCGCGGCGACGGCGGCGTCGAACGGCCCCCACTCGTCGGCGTCGGCGATCGGGGCCCAGCTCGCCTCGACCGCGTCGATCAACATCGTGTGCGGCGCTTCGCGCGCAAAATACGGGTGCGCGAGGCGTTCCGGTCGAACCGGGTCGAAACCGCTTAGCGCGCGGGCGATCGGGGCGAACGTGTCGCGCTCATACTGCGCGGCGAGCGGGCTGCGGGCCCGTCGATCCGCGCTCGCAGCGCCGCAAAACCAATCGAAGAACACCTGCTCGAACGGGACTTGGCTCTCCTGCATCCAAACAAGGAGATCGCCAATCACGGAATAGGGCGTGTCCCCCGACGGCGCGAGGCCGAGCCGGCGGTAAAACGCGACGGTCATTTCGCGTTCGTAGACGGCGCCGAATTGCTGCAAGGCGGCGTTCAACGCGTCTTCGCTCGCGAGATCAGTCAACGCGCCGCCGAGCCGGGAGAGGTTCCACGCCGCCGCTTCGGCCTGCCGCGCGTAGGCGTAAAGCCCCGTGTGGTCGAAATAGGCGGCGGTGAACCCGGGATCGAGCGTCGGCAGAAATCGCCACGGCCCGTAATCGAAGCTCTCGCCGGTGACGTTCATATTGTCCGTATTGAGAACGCCGTGGACGAAGCCGGCCGCCATCCACTGCGAGACGAGCCGGGCCGTGCGCCAGGCGACGCGCTCAAAGAAAGCGGCCGCGCGCGGGCCGAGATCAAGGTCGGCGAGGTCGGGATAAAAGTGCCGAACCGCATAGTCGACGAGGGCGGCGATCGCGTCGCCGTCCTCTTCGGCGGCGAGCCGCTGAAACGCGCCGAACCGCACGTGCGAATGGCCGAGCCGGACCATCACGCATGAGCGCGTCGGCGAAGGCTCGTCCTGACGATCCAACGCTTCGCCGGTCTCGATTAGGCTCAAGGTCTTGGAGGTGTAGACGCCGAGCGCCTCGAGCGTTTCGGTGGCCAACGCCTCGCGCACGCCGCCTTTCAGCGTCAGTCGGCCGTCGCCGAAGCGCGAATAGGGCGTCCGTCCGGACCCTTTCGTGCCGAGATCCAAGAGCCTGCCGGCCGCGTCGTAGCACTGGGCGTAAAGAAAGCCGCGGCCGTCGCCGATGTCGGGGTTGTAGGAGCGGAACTGGTGGCCGTGGTAACGCAAAGCGAGCGGCTGGGGCAGCGACCCCTCGAACGGCTCGAACCGGGCGAAGCGCGCAATCCAACCGGCGTCGTCGAGATCGTCGAGCCCGATGCGCGCAGCCCATCGGTCGTTGCGAAAGCGGACGATCGATTGGGGAAACGGCGCCGGTTCCACCGGGTCGCAAAACGGGGCGCCGACGGCGCCGTCCCGCTCTTTTTTGGTCCCGCCAAGCGGTGCGACGAATAGCTCGGCGAACGCGTCGCTTGGTCGAAAAGGGGCGTTCGCGGACATAAGGGCGCTTCTTCCGTGGCGCGCCGACGTTCGTTTCGCAGCGCTAAGGTTTCTCCGACGTTTACGTTACGTCCGCGCCGCCGCGAACGGCTCAGCTTTTTTTTAACGCCGCCGTCGATAGGGTATTTCGGTCTCGGGGGAGACTACTGGCGGTGAACAAGATGAATAAGGACGTCTCCCAGGCGACGGCCGACGTCGACGCGCTTGCGGAAAAGCAGAAACTCATTCGCGCCGTTTTCGACAGCGCGATGTTCACGCTGCCCGTCACGGTGTTGAACGCCGTGATTATGGGCGCGCTCTTGGCGACGGCTGCGCCGCTCCTCCCCGTTGCGGGCTGGGTAAGCGGCGTCGTCGGGCTGGCGCTGGCGCGCTTTTTTTATTGTCGCCGTCGACGTGGACAAACCGACAAGCCGGGCGACGACCGCGACCTGGCGTGGATCATCCTCGCCGGCGTTTTGAGCGGCGCCTTATGGGGCTTAAGCCCGCTTTTGCCGCCGGCCGACGCGCCGGCCGAATTGCGCTTCATCACGCTTTTCATGATCGCTGGCACGACCGCGGGCGCCTCGACGGCCTTTGCTGCGATGCCGCGGGTGCCCGCGTTGTTCAACGCAGCCGCTTTGTTCGGCCTCGGCGTTTATTACGTTTTGCAAGGCGGTTTCTACAATTACGCGATCGCCGGCGTCCTCGTGATTTACTTCGTGACGCTGACCAAACTGACGCACACCAACCGAGAGTCGTTGCTGCGCGCCTTCCGCAACGAAGCCGAGGCGGTCCGTCAGAAAACGAAGATCGAAGCCCAGACGGTCGCGTTTCGCGAGCTTGCCGAACACTACAAACAGACCGCCGACCGGGCGTCCGCGGCCGAAGTCGCGCTCCTCAAGAAGACCGCCGAAATGCAGCTCATGTTCGAGCACACGCCGGCGCGGATTTGGCTCAAGGACGGCAAGAACACGATCATCCGCGTCAATCGCGCCGCGGCGGAATCGATGGGCGCGAAAGTCCGTGACGTGGAGGGGCGCAACGCGGCGGAATTCTTCCCGAGCGCGGCCGACCGCTATCTGGAGGACGACCGGGCCATTCTCGAAAGCGGCGAGTCGCTCTTGGGGGCGATCGAAGAATACGCGCCGGTAAACGGCGAGCCGGGCTGGGTGCGGGTCGACAAGATCCCCTATGTCGACCCGGAAACCGGAGAGCGCCGCCTCTTCGTCTTTTGCATCGACGTCACCGATTTACGCGAGACCCAAGAGCGCCTGTTGAAAGTCAACGCCTTGTTGGAATCAGTCGCCGAAGGGCGCGGCGTCGCCGTTGAGGACCTGACGCAGAGCGCAGAAATGCGCCGCGCAGGCTAGCCGCTCTTATTGCGTCGCTTCGGCCGTTATCGCCGCCAACGCGCCGTTAACGGCGCCGCGAACGGGGATCTCCGGGTTCAGCCCGTGCCGGGCGAACACCGCGTCGATGTCGCTCGTCAGCACACGGACGGCGCCGTCGGCGTCTTCAAAGACAAGCGCTTTGAGCGGCAGGTCGATCCCGACGGTTTGGGCGTTCCGCATCAGGACCGTACCGCCCTTCGGATTGCCGAAGATGACGAGGGTTGTCGGCCGTAGTTCCAGGTCGACCGACGCCGCGCCGGCGGCATGGTCGATAACGGCGAACGTGTTGAACCCGCGCGCGTCGATCGCGGCTTTCAACTTGTCCAACGTGGTCTCGAAGTCGTGGGCGCTGACGGCCCCGCCGGGCGCGGCGGCTTCGACGGTCGCGGCCGCCGAGGTCGGTTCCGGCGTAGCGGCGCAGGCGATCAGGCCGAGGGCGGCGAGGGCCGCGGTCATGGACGATTTCATCGGATGGGGCTCCCCGTTTAACTATAGCCGTTTGACGATGGCGGGACGGACCTACCGCCTGTTCCGGTCGGGCCTCAAGCGCGCATGCCCGCTCGGCGCCGCATCGTGATCGCGCGTGTGCGCGATCAATCGGCGAGCAACCGCGCCAGGTCGTCGGCCCGCGCCAAGAGCGCGGCGCGACCGACGTCGACAAACTCGTCCGCGCGGTCGAACGCGGTGGGCAAGGCGTCGCGCATATCCGGCGCGAGCGCGATGTCGGCGGGCGTGACTTGGGCGCGGGCGCGGGCGAGGTGCATCTGAAAAATGTCCGCCGCCGCATACGCGGTCTCGAAGAGATGCGGGGCGGCGTCGGCCCTGGAGCGGTAGAGCTGGATTTGCCGATCGACGCGCCGACGCGTGTCGTCGATCAGATGGGCGACGGCGCCGGCGACGCCGGGGTCGGGGCCGGGCGGCGGATCGACGAGCGCCGGCACGCTCGGCGGCGGCGAATTGAACCGGTCGATGACGCGGGGCACGGCGTTGAGGTCGACGCCGATGACGACGTCCGCGCCGAGGGCGCGCGCGAGCGAGACCGGCACCGGGTTGGTCAGCGCGCCGTCGACCAGCCAGCGGTCGCGCCCGTGCGCGTCGCGCCAACGCACCGAGTGAAAAAGAACCGGTATGGCGCTCGACGCGCGCACCGCCGTCAGGAGCGAGCCTTCGGTCACCCAAACCTCTTCGCCGATCCCAAGATCAGTCGCGGCCGCGCCGAACGTCACGGGCAGATCGCCGATCGCGCGGTCGAACTCGGCGAAGGCGTCGAAGGCGGGCCCGGCGTCGACGAACCCGCCGGAATGCACCTTTAAAGCGAACGCGTTGAGCGCCGACAGGGGTTTCAACTCGCGCGCCCAGGCCGCGAAATCGTCCAGCGCCCCGACGAGATGCGCGCCGCCGACCAATGCGCCGACCGAGCACCCGGCGATAACGTCGGGCTTTAACCCCAACTCATCGAGCGCGCGCAACACGCCGACATGCGCCCAGCCGCGGGCGGCGCCGCTGCCGAGCGCGAGGCCGAGCGTTTTTCGCGGTTTGCAGTCAGGCTCGCCGCCGTCCGCCGGCGCGTCGGGGGTCGTCTCAGGCACGGGGGCTATCTCCCGTAAGGGCGGGGCCGGGCGTCTACGCGCACGGTCGATCCCCCGAGGGCGCGTCGGCGCGGCCCCCGCAAATACCGAGACGGTCCGCCGCGGCGTCACCGTACGGGTCCGCCGCGCGGCCGAAGTCGGCGGCCTGCGCGCGACCGGCGAGCGGCGCCTCGTCTCGGTTAATCCAGCAATACCAAAGCGCGCCGGCCGCCAATAAGAGAAGGACGACCAGGCGCACGCCGCCATATCGCAGTCGGTTGTTCATGGGTGTTCCCGCCCGATGCGCACGCCTTTTTGTCCTCCGCGCACGCGGCCATTGCAACGCGAATTTTCCGTCGGCGCGCCCTCCAAACCACCGCCCGCGCAGCCCCTGCGGCCTCATTGTCGCCGCCGGCCGAACGCCCGCATAGTCGCCGACCGATCACGGCCCCCGGCGCGACGGCGCGCCGGCGCGCCGATGGAAACAGCGAACAGAGAGCGCCCCCCCGTGTCCGCAACCCCCTCCCTCGTCGCCGAGCCGTCCCCGGAGCCTTTGGCGCAGCCGCCTGCGGGCGGCGCCCCCGATCCTGCTGAAGCGCCCGCCGAGCCGCAAAAGCAGCCGGGCGAGGCCGGACGCCCGGCGCCACCGCCGGGACGGCGCGGCCGGCGCGACGAGTTTTGGTTGACCGTGGTGATGTGGGCCGGCGCGCTCGGCGCCGTCGTCGCGGTCACCGCGAGCGTCACCGCGCCGAACGGCCTCGACGGGTTGAGCGCCTTACTGACGATCGGCGTTGCGGTCGCGGCGGCCTTTCTCGTCGCCGGCATCGCCGCCGCGCCGCGCACGGACGCCGACGAAGCCGCTGCGGCCCGTGCCGCGGGATCCGGCGACGCCGACGGGCCGGCGACGGACGAGGACGCGCTCGCCCCGTTCGCATTGTCGTCGATGCAGCTCAGCGAATTGGCGCTCGACGCCGATGCGGACGCGCGCATGATCACCCGGCGCGACGGCGTCATCGTTTACGCCAACGCCGCGTACAAAGCGCTCGCGCGCGATGCGGGCGTCTCCGGCGTCGGCGGTCTGCCGCCGCGCATTGATCGTCTGTTCTCAGAACAGGACGCGGAGGCGACGAAAGTTTTTCGCTTGAGCCGCGCGGCCAAAGCCGGCGAGCGGGCCGAAGAAGTGATCTCCCAATTCATCGGCGTCGACGGCGGCGCGCGCCGGCGGTTCGCCGTCGACGTCGGTCCAGTCGGGCCTGGCGGCCCGGGCGGTCATGCCGGCCAAAAAGGTCAGGGGGCTCAGGGCGCGCGCCACGTCGCCTGGCGGGTCCGCGAACTCTCCGCCGACGTCGTTGAAGACGACGCGCTCGCCGCCGCGTTCGCTCCCGTGCCGACGCCGATCTTCGCGGTCGAACGGTCGGGCCGGCTGTCCTGGACCAACGCCGCCTTGCGTGAACGCGTTGCGGGCGATCCGGACCATATCGACGACCTCGTCCTCGGAGAAACCGGCGATCTGGTCGCCGGGCTTTGGTCCGCCGACAAAACGCCCCGCGACGCGCAATTGCGCGGCCCGGACGGCGCGCCGGCCGACGCCCGTTTGACGGCGTTTGCGCGCGGCGGCGTCGGGGAAGGTTTTGTTTGCGTCGGCGTCGACGGCGAACCGGAAACCGCTGAGACGGGCGCGCCGCCGGACTTCGCGGACGCGCCATTCGGCGTCGCCGCCCTCGACGGGGACGTCGCGCGCGACGCGCCGCTCGCGGAGGCCAATAAGGCGTTTACGGACATGTTCGGCGCCAAGCGTTCGACGCCGCTCGGCAAAGCGCTCGGCGCGGGCGCGGTCGACGAACTCGCCGCCGAGGTGAAACGCAAGGCCGCCGCCGACGCGCCGCCCCGCGCCGTTGAAGTGCGCGACGGCGACGGCGCGGACGCGCGGTGCTTTGCGGTGTTCGCCCGCCCCGTGAAACGCAAGCGCGGCGAATACGGCGCGCGGCGCACGCTCCTCTTTGCGATCGACGTCACCGACCGCAAGCGCATGGAGGAAGACTACGCACAAGATCAAAAGCTCAAAGCGCTCGGCCAAATCGCCGGCGGCGTCGCGCACGACTTCAACAATCTCCTCCAGGTGATCCTCGGCAATTGCGAGCATTTGATGCTGCGCCACCCGGCGGGCGATCCGGCCTACCAGGAACTCGTGCTCATCCGCGAAAACGCACAGCGCGCGGCGAATCTGACGCGCCAGCTCCTCGCTTATTCGCGCCGCCAGACGCTGGTGCCGAAAGTTCAGTCGATCACGGACATTCTCGTCGACTTCGCGCGCTTTTTGAATCGCGCCGTCGGCGAAAAAGTGAAGCTCGACCTCGTCAACGGCCGCGCCTTGCCGCCCGTCAAAGTCGACCGCGGCCAGCTCGAAACCGCGATCATGAACCTCGCCGTAAACGCCCGCGACGCGATGGCGCCGAAAGGCGGCAAGCTGACGATCGCGACGCGCAGCCTCGACGCGGACGCCGTCGCCGCCCTCAAGGTTCCCGGCTTCGACGCGCAAGACTGCGTCGAGATCGCGGTGACCGACACCGGGCCGGGCGTCCCGCCGGACATCGTCGACAAGATCTTCGATCCGTTTTTCACCACCAAAGACGAAGGCAAGGGGACGGGCCTCGGCCTGTCGACCGTGTTCGGCGTCATCGGCCAAATGGGCGGCGCGATCGTGCTCGACCCGCCCGGCGGCGAGTCAGGGTCAGGGGCCGGCGGCGCCGTATTCCGCATTTATTTGCCCGCCGCCGAGGGCGAAATTGAAACCGAGGACGCGGAAGAAAAAACCCGGCTCGCCGGCGACTTCACGGGCGTCGGGCGCATGTTGGTCGTTGAAGACGAAGACCCGGTGCGCGCGATCGTCGTCGCCACGTTGGAGCGGTCCGGCTATGACGTCACGGCGGTCGCGGACGGGATCGACGCGCTCGAGCTCCTCGAAGAAGAAGGCGACGGCGCGTTCGACCTCGTCATCACCGACATCATGATGCCGGAGATGGACGGGCCGACCTTCATCGAACGCGCACGCGCCGAGCACGCGCTCGACGCCGGCGTCGTCTTTATGTCGGGCTATGCGGAAGCGGAAATGCGCGAACGGCTCGACCGCATCGAGGGCTCCGGTTACCTCCAAAAACCGTTCGCCATCACCGCCCTCGGCGCGAAGGTCAAAGAAACCCTGGCCGCCCGCGCCGCGCGGTGACGCGGCCCTCGTTTGAACGCGGCGCGCGCTCAGCGCGTGACCGCCGCCCAAATCTCCGCGACCTGACGGCGCGTTTCGTCGAGCGGCGCGCCGGTGTCGACGACGTGGTCGGCGCGCGCGCGTTTGTCCGCATCCGGCGTTTGACGCGCCTTGATCGCCTCGAATTTCTCGGCGGTCATGCCCGGTCGCGCGAGGACGCGCGCCCGCTGAACGTCGGCCGGCGCTGAGACGACGACGACGACGTCGAAAAAGGTCTCAAGGCCCCCTTCGAATAGGAGCGGGATATCGAAGACGCACGCCGGGGCGCCGTCTTGTTCGGCCGCGTCGGAGACGGTCGCCCGATCGAGCGCGACGAGCGGATGGACGATCACCTCAAGGTCCTTCAGGGCGGCCGGATCGTTTAGGACGCAGGCGGAGAGTTTCTCGCGATCGACCGAAGGCGGCGCGTCTGCCGCGGCCGCTTCGGGAAAGCGCGCCAATACGGGCGCGACGCCGGCGCCGCCGGGGGCGTAAAGCCGGTGGACCGCGGCGTCGGCGTCCCATACCGGCGCGCCGAGATCGGCGAACATGGCGGCGACCGTCGACTTGCCCATCCCGATCGACCCCGTCAGCGCGATCGTTTTCATCCGCGGGCCTCCAAAACGGCGACGAGGCGCGCGCGAAGCGCGGCGTCGACGCGCGGCTCGGCCCCGAACCAGCGCCGGAAGCCCGGCTCGGCCTGGCGCATTAACATGTCCAACCCGTCGACGACCCGCAGGCCCCGCGCATGCGCGGCGCGCAAGAGCGGCGTTTGAAGCGGGGAATAAACGATATCGCAAACGACGAGCGATGCGGCGGCGTTCGCCAGGTCGAACGCCAGGGCGGGCGCGCCGGTCATACCGAGGCTCGTTGCGTTCACGAGGACCGCGGCGTCAGTAAGGCCGGCCGTACGCCGGTCCCACGCAACCGGCTCGGCCCCGAGATCGCCGGCCAGCGCTTCGGCGCGCGCCGCGGTGCGGTTCGCGACGCGGACGGGCCCGAAGCCCGCGGCCAGCAAGGCGACGACGACGGCGCGCGCCGCACCGCCGGCGCCGAGAACGAGGGCCGGCCCGACAGCGCTGGCGCGGGCGTTGTCGAGCGCCATCTGAAATCCGTAGACGTCAGAATTGTCGGCGACGACGCCGTCGGCCTCGAAGGTGA
>JBCCZS010000094.1:0-11213 GCA_039187035.1 Pseudomonadota bacterium
CGTGTCGGCCGCGGAACCGCCGGCGAAAATGTCGTTCCCGGCGCTGTCGATCAGCAAATCTCGGCCGCCGCCGCCGGCGATGTAGTCGTCGCCCGCGCCCCCGTCGAGCGTGTCCGCGCCGCGGCCGCCGTGAAGATTGTCGTGGCCGTCGCCGCCCTGGATCGCATCGCGTCCGAAGCCGCCGGTGAGATAATCGTTCCCGGCGCCGCCGTCGATTTCGTCTCGTCCGCTCCCGCCGGCGAGCGTGTCGTCGCCCGCGCCGCCGAACAGACTGTCGCGACCGCTCCCGCCGGCGATGTGGTCGTCGCCGCCGTCGCCGAAGAGAATGTCGCGACCGCCTCCGCCGGAAATGGCGTCGTCGCCCTCCCCGCCGGCGATGACGTCCGCGCCCCGGCCGCCCGCAAGGTGGTCGTCCGCCGCGCCGCCTTGGAGGACGTCCGCGCCGCGGCCCCCTGCAGCGTTAACCGGCTCGACCGGATCGAGATCGAGCGGCAGCAAAACACGATCGATCGCTTGAATGCGGCCGTTCGCGGCTTCGATGTCCGTCAGTCCCGTGATGAAGTTCGGATCCGCGGCGCCGGGCTCGGCGTCGACGATCGCGTCGCCGTCGATGAGGACGCGGGCGCCCGGCAAAGCGACGTCGATCGCGCGATCGCCCTGGAGTTCGGCGACCGTGCGCGCGTCCGGCGCGACATGGTACAATAAGACGTTGGTGACGAGGTCGGCGCCGAGGACGTCGACGAGCGCGCCCGCAAGGTCGGCGTCGGCGAGCCCCGACACGTCAAGCCCCAACTCGATCGCAAGCTGCCGGAACGCGTCGTCGGTCGGCGCAAAAACCGTGAAGTCCGCATCCCGGTCGGCGACGACGGCGTCGAGGCCGGTCGCGATGAGCGCGGCCGTCAGGGCTTCAAACGCGTCGGACCCGCCGGCGATGTCGGCGATCGTCGGCGTCGTTCCGGCTTCGGCGACGTCGAGCGGCAACAAAACGCGATCGATCACTTGAACGATCCCGTTCGAGGCTTGCAAATCCGTCAGGCCGGGGACGAATTCAGGGTTCTCAACCTCCACGTCTTTGTCGATCAGGACGTCGCCGGCGACTTGGAACGTTTCTCCAAAGAGCGTCTCGATCGTTCCGTCTTCGGCGAAATCGCTTTGCGTCTGCGCGCCCGCTGCAACGTGATACAGTAAGACGTTCGTCAAGGTTGGCAGGGTCAGCGTCTCGACGAGAAGGCCGGCGACTTCGGCGTCGCTCAAATGGTCGACGTCCAGCCCCAAGGTCGTCGACGCCAATTCGCGAAACGCAGCGTCCGTCGGCGCAAAGACGGTAAAGCTCCCCGGCTGCGTAAACGGCATCACGAGGCCGGCCGCATCCAACGCGGCGACGAGAATATCGAAATTATCGTTGCCCGTCGCGATCTCCGCGATCGTCGGCAGCGAGGCTGCTGTTTGCTGTCCGCTCATAAGTCGTACTCCTTCCCAATGCGCTCCGTATACGGACGCGCGTTACCCACACGATGGTTTTCGTAGTGATGGCCTCAGAAAAAAGAAAAAGGGCGCCGAAGCGCCCTCTCGTTAGAAGTTGAAGCGCACGCCCGCTTCAAAGAGCGAGCCGCGATTTTCAATGTCGAAATCGGCGGCGAAGAGGTCGGCCTCGACGGAAACGTCCGTCGTGCCGCGGTAACGATAGCCGACGAACAAGTCCGTCGCGTCCGTCATCGCATAGCTCGCGCCGACCATGATCTGGTAGGCGAAGGCCGTCGCATTGTCGTCAATGATCGATACGGCCGAGGGAACGTATTCAACGTCCGTAAAACCGATGCCGACGCCGGCGCCGACATAGGGCGAGAACGCGCCCGTTTGTAGATCGTAATAGGCGTTCGCCATGACGTAGACGGTCGAGAGATCGCCCTGCCCGTCGGCGACGAGATCGGCGACGCCGACCCCAAGCGCGTCGGAACCGGTGATAAGAACGCCGGCGTCTTCCGCGCCGAGCGCGATATCGGACGCGACGACGTCCAGGTGCGTGTCGACGCCGTTGTTTTGGTACGCCACTTCAAGTTCGCCGCGAAACGGCCCGAAGCGTTTGCCGACGGCGCCGCTGATCGCAAATCCGGCATCGAACTCGGTGGTCCAGCCGACCGGCGAGCCGTCCGGCAAGACGACGCCGGCGGGGATGGTCGCGCCCGTACCGGTCGTGAAGTCGCCGTCGAAGGCCCCGTCATTGTCGGAATCGCCGAGAAGCGACAGGCCGCCCGAGATCGAGATGTACGTATCCCCGCCGGCGCTCGCCGCGACGGGCGTCAAAACGAGGGCGGCGGCCCCCAGCACGCCGACGGCGCAAGACAGCTTGATGGTCGTCATCGTTTTTTCTCCGTTAACGCGTTCCGCGCCCGCTGCGTCGGCGCTGCACCGACGTGCGAACAACGCGCTGACAACGACGCCCGCGACGGGATTATTCCCCCACGTCGCAATTTTTTTGATTGATGAAGCCGATCAGCCGGCGCGCGGTTAACGCGCGGCGGACGCGGTGCGGATCCCGCCCGCGTTAGCCGTCGGCAAGGCGCCGACGCCATAGCGCTCGTCCGGCCCCGGGGGACCGAGATCGATCGCGTGGCGCCGTAGGATCGAGAGTGCGAGCGCTTCGGACCCGGCGACGGGCCCCGCCAGCATAGGCCCCGCCAGGCGTTCGCTCAGAAAGCCGGCGACGACGGGCGCGGCGTAGGACGTCCCCATCACCGCGGACGCGTCCGCGCCGACCGGCGCGCCGACGCCGACCGCGGCGATGTCGACGCCCGGTCCGGCGTTCGCCTTCGGGTAAATCGCAAGGTCGGCGTCGACCGCGGTGACGCCCACAACGCCCGGATAGGCGGCGGGAAAGAGCGGCGTTTCTTCCGGTCCCTCATTGCCGACGGCGGCGACGACGACGTGGCCGGTCGCGACGACCGATGCGACGGCGCGCTCGACGAGAACGTTCGGCGGGCCGGCGAGACTTAAATTGATGACCGGAACCCCCTGCGCCGCCATCCAATCGAGCGCGCGTGCGATAGCCGCCGCGTCCGCAAACCCCGTTTCGGACGAAAAGACGTCGGCGACGACGACCGAGCCGGCCCCCGCGGCGAGCGCCTGCATCGCGACGCGCGCGCCATGCGGGCGCGCAAAGACGGCGTCGTCCGGAACGAATTTCCGCTGTGCGCGCACCCGCGACGCAAAGGGCGCGCCGAGGGCCGAAACGTCGAGCCCCGTGTCAATCAACCCGACGGTCGCGCCTTGCGCGTACGGCGCAAGCTCCACGTCGTCGGCGAAATCCAAGGCGCCGGGCGCCGCCGCCGCGCCGCTTTGCGTCGCGAACAGCGTGTTGGGCGCGTAAACCCCGCCGGGGTCGGCTTTGCGCAATTGCGCCAGCGCCTTCCGCACTGATTTTCGGCGCGGCGTTTTAATGACGTCGACCGTGACGCCGAGCGCGCCGAGCGTTTCGGTGCGCGCGACGTCGTAGCCGAGCCGGTCGAGCGCGGCGCGCGAGGCGGGAGACAAGTCCAAGCCGATCGCTTCGCCGCGTTTCACCAGGAGCGTGCGCTCCATTTGCGTCATGCGCTCGATGCGGGCGGCGGCCGCGCCCGCAGGTCCCATTTGCGCCATCCGCATCATGTCGGCGCGGTGATGGTGCGCCGACAGACGGTGGGCGGCGTGGTGCATCCGGTGGACGCGATCGGACGAAAGGTGCCGCATCGCCGCTTCCATCTGCGCGCTCGCGGCGATCGGGCCCAGCACGGCGAAGCCGGCGGCGAGGCCCGCGGCCGTCGCAGCGACGCGCTTGGTTAACAATTTGCGAAGCGGTTGCATGCTCTCTCAATACGCGGCGCGGTTTAAGCCGGATTTGCCTTTCTCCATGCAAGATGCGGTGCGCGGGGAATAATCCTTGCGCCGCGGTCGTTGTGACCCTGAGCGCGACAGACGGTTTCGGTGAGCGAGCATACGTCGGACATTATCGCGTGCATGCCGAGACTGCGCCGCTTTGCGTACGCGCTGACCGGTAATGCGTGCGACGCGGACGATCTCGTGCAGATCGCGCTCGAACGCGCCTTGAGGCGCGCGGACGACCGCTTTCACGGCGGCGACATCGCGAGTTGGCTGTTTAAGATTATGCAGAACGCTTTCATCGATCAAAAACGCGCCGCCGCCCGGCGGCCGGCCCATGTCGACCTTGACGACGTCGCGGCGGAAACGCCGGCGCCGGGTCCCGACGCGGCGGCCGGCTATGCAGACGTCATGGCGGCGATTAACGCGCTGCCGGAGCCGCAGCGTCTCGTCGTCGCCCACGTCCTGGTCGACGGGCGCACCTACCAAGAAACCGCCGGCCTGTTGGACGTCCCCGTGGGGACCGTCATGAGCCGGCTCTCGCGCGCCCGGCGCACGTTGATGGCCGCCCTGTCGCCGGACTCCGATGCTGAGGCCGGAGCCGGCGCGGCGTGACCGGGACGAGCGAGGATAGTCCGATGACCGATGACGAACGCATTGACGCCTATTTGTCGGGCGACCTCGCCGGGCAAGCGCGCGTCGACTTTGAGTTGGCGATGGACGGCGAACCGGCGCTCGCCGAGCGCGTCGACGCGCGCCGCGCATTCAACGATCGCGTACGCGCGGCGGCGGCCGCGATCGACGGCGCGCCGCTCTCGCCCGGCCTCGCCGGGTTGCTCGCCGAGATGGGAGCGGCGTCCCCAGCAGAGACGCCGGCGCCGCATTCGGCGCGGCCCGAACGTGCGGCGAACGCCTCAAGCCCGATTAACTTAATGCGCTTTCGCCGCGCCGGAAGCGCGCGGCACGCCCCTTTTACAGGCTTTTTCGCGCAGGGCGGCGCACCACGCCTCGCCGCCGCCGCATGCGTCGTCTTGACCGTCGCGGCCGCCCTGTCCCTGTTGCGCCCGGGATCCCTTCTCCCGGGCGCGGCCCCCGCGCTTCTCGTCGCCGGCGTCGACGTCTCTCGCCCAGCGGCGACGACGCCCAGCGGCGAGAGCGCGGGCGGCGTCTTGTTTTCAGCGTCGTATCGTAACGCCGACGGCGGGTTCTGCCGCGTTTTCACCCTGCCCGCCGTGAGCGACGCGCGCGGCCTCACCTGCCGGGAAGGCGCGGAATGGCGACTTATTGCGTATGCGGAGCGCCCGCCCGGATCGTTCGCCCCCGCCGGCGCGGACGGCGACGGCGACGTCGTCGACATCCGCACGGCGGCGATGGCGCGTCTCACCGCGGCGGAAGAAGCCGCGCTACTCGGGACTTTTGCGGACTGACCGACGCGCCCGCGTCGGTTGCCCCGCACGCCCTTCCAGCGGCGGCAAGAGCCCCAGGCCGGCCGCTTTCAGAATGCCCCTAAAGTTCGGACACGCCATGTGGCTCGGCGCGCTGCATTGCGCCGTATGCCGCAAGCCGTCCCGGATGACGGTGAGTTTGCGGATCCGTTCGTCCAATTCGTCCGCCTTCTCCATGAGCCGGTCGCGATCGACCGTCTCTCCGACGCCTTTGGCGAACATCTGCGCGATCTCGTCCAACGTGAAGCCGGCCGCGCGGCCGAGGGCGATGAAAGCCAGACGCTCCAGAACCGCGTCGTCAAACGTGCGCCGCAAGCCGCGCCGGCCGACGGATTGGATCAATCCGCGTTCCTCATAATAGCGCAAGGTCGAGGCCGGCTGGCCGCTGCGCTTGGCGAGTTCGGAAATGTCGATCATCGGGCCTTGACCTCAAGTTGACTTGAAGTGGCATCTTACGGGTTCATCGGGGCCCGGCAAGACCGTTCGGGCGCCCGCAAGCGGCAAGGAGCGGCGCAGGGCCATGACGTCTGCAGACGATCTTCGAAAAGAACAGAACGATTTTTGGAACGGCGAAATGGGAGAGACCTGGGCCGAGGAACAGGACTTCATCGACGCCTTGTTGATGCCGCTCGCGGACATACTTGTCGCGCAGGCCTCCAGGCGTCCGCGCACCGCCGTCCTCGATATCGGCTGCGGCAACGGAACGTCGACGATCGCGATGGAGGCGGCGCCGGGGCCGCAAACCGATCCGCGCACGCAGTTTGTCGGGATCGATTTGTCCAAGCCGATGATCGAGAACGCCCGGCGGCGCGCGACGGCGCAGGGCTCGTCCGCCGATTTCATCTTAGCGGACGCGGCCGAATACGACTTCGGCGACAAGCGGTTCGATCTCTTTGCGTCGCGCTTCGGGGTTATGTTCTTCGCCGATCCGCAGGCGGCGTTTTCGAACTTGCGTCGGTTCGCCGCCGACGACGCCGAAGTCGCCTTCGTCGCGTGGCGCGGCAAGGACGAAAACGACTTCATGACAGTGGCGGCGCGGGCCGCGGCCCCGCTCTTGCCGCCGCTGCCCGAGCCCGATCCGGCGGCGCCGGGTCCCTTCTCGCTCGGCGATCCCGATCGCGTGCGCGCGCTGCTAGAGGCGGCGGGTTGGCGCGGCGTCGAGCTCGTCGCGCACGACGTCGATTGCGGGTTCGCAGCGGCCGACCTCGACCGATTTTTCCTGAAGATCGCGCGCACCGGCCATGACCTGTCGAGCCTCGACGCGGATGCGCGCCGCACGGTCGTCGACGCCATCCGCGCGGGGTATGCGGACTATGAGGTCGGCGATCAGATCCGTTTCACCGCGCGATGCTGGATGATCGCAGCGTCCGCGTAACCGCGCGCTGCAAGCGCCGCAGGGAGACTGCAATGTCGACAACTATCAGTGTGGAACGCAGCGCCGAGATCGACGCGCCGATCGACGCCGTGTGGCGGGTGAGCGCCGAAGAATTCGAGCACATCGATCGATGGGACGCCAACGTCAAAACCTCACGACCATTGAGCGATCCGTCGACGACCGCGCCGGTCGGCGGCCGCGTCTGCGACCTTTACAACGGCGGGCGGACCGTCGAGCGCTTTGTGGCGTTCGATCCCGACGCCTACCGCTTCGCCTATGAGATCACGGAGGGCCTGCCGGGCTTCGTCGTATCGGCGCGCAATACGTGGACCCATCAAACGCTCGGCCGCGCGCGAACGCGGCTGACGATGCGCGTCGACATCGAGGCCAAAGGGCTCCTCGGCGCCCTGATGAAAGCGCCGCTGAAAGCGCAAATGGGCGGCGTTTTGTCGAAAGCGACGACGGAACTCAAACACTATATCGAGAAAGGCCGGCCGCATCCGCGTAAAGATAAAAAGGCGCGGGGGTAGGCCCCCGTTGCGCGGGCGCGCGGGCACGCGGGGCCGCCTTAAAAGCGCGCCACCAAGCGGAGCCCGCCGCCCACGTCGGGGCTCGTGTCGGAAAACCCGGTCAACGCGTATCCGATGACGCTGACCCGCTCTCCGATCGGCGCGCTCCCGTAGAGGCTGATTTCCTTAACGTCGTCGAGACCGGCGAGCACCGGCTCGCGCACGTCGCCGACGAGACCGGCGCGCATCCCGTTCGCAAAGGTGCGAAACGCGCCGACGCTGAGACGGGCCCGGTTTTGAACGTCCACGATATCGCTTTTTCCGGATACGGTGTAACCGATCCCGGCCGTCACCGTCAGGATGTCGAAGTCCTTCAGAACGTCGACGCTGACGCCGACGTCCGGCTCGCCGGTCCCGAGGAAGGCGTCTTCGTCCGCAGTCGGCAGTTTCACGGACGCGGAAAGATCGACGACGGTGCGGCTCGCGGGAAACAGAAAAAACCGCGACGCCGTCACAAGGACGTCCCCGACCCCCTCGGTGCGAAAGGGCTCGCTGACGGCCCCGCCTTGCTGAAAAACCGGCCCGATAAATTCGGTGGGCCCGTCGACCCATATATACGGCACGCTGAAACGCAGCGCCCACCGCTCGTTCGACACCTCGACGTCCGCCGACGCGATCAGAATGTCGGTGTTGGCCGCCGCGCCGAAATCGCCCGTCGTCGCTTCGACGCCGACGGACGCGGCGATATCGGCCCCAAGAGCGCTGGGCGCCGCCAGGACGCTGGCGGCTGCGGCGCATACGCCGGTCTGCAAGAACGATTTCACCATCAACGCCGCTTCGCGTTCCGTTCCGCGCCGCCTGTCGCCGCGCCCGTTTTTTGTCGGTGCGCGAACCGCCGCGGGGTCCCCTAAGGTCTACGCGCGCAAGGACGCGGCGTATCAACAAAACCGGATCTCTAAACCGCTTCGCGGCCGTCGCCACGGCCAAATCCGCCGATCGCCGACACATGCGACGCCGGCCGGCCGCGAAACCCGGCTAAAACGTGTACGGCAGGCTGATCGCGAAGGTGACGTCGTCGTTGAGACCGCCGATGTCGAACGTGACCGAGGGCTCGATATAAAGGTTCTCGGTGACAAGCGCGGTCAACGCCCACCGCAGGGCGTACCGCCGGTCGCCGGGGATGCGGATCGCCGTCACCGGGTCGAGCGCGCCGGGCAAGGCCACGTCGAAATCGGACCCGAGCGCAAACGACCCGATAACCGTGCCGCTCGTCGACAAGCGATCGTTGAGGGCGAGCGTCAGCCCGAGCGTCGCCGTAATGCTGTCGCGCGGCGCCAATTCCTCCAACGGCGAGTCGTCGCCGATAAACTGTCGATTGTAGGTGACGCTCCCGAGCAGCACCGCGGGGTCGAAGCGCTTCAGGAGCGAAATGCCCGCCGACGCGCCGAACGATCCGGACTCCACCGGGATGCTCGCCCCCGCGGTGACGATGATGTTGGGCCGGTAAACGCCCTCGGCCGCGAGCGCGTAATTGAAATTGACCGACACGTTGTCGGACGACCGGTCGACCTCGTTCGGAATGCCGACGGCCTCGCCGCCGCTCGTTTCGACCAACGAGAACGGGGCCGTCAACGAGGCTTGCAAGTTATTCAATAAGCCGAAACGCGCGACGACGTTGGCGGAATACACTTCCTGGGTCGTTTCAACGAAATCGACCAAAAACGGCGTCACCACCGGCGCTCCGCGACCGCCGCGCGCGTAGCTTAAATTCGCTTCAAGGGTCAATTCGCCCTTGCGTAAGACGACCTGGTCGGCGCGCAAGGCGATTTGGTCGGCCGTCAACAGATCCGGGTCTTCGCCGTAAGCGTCCGGCCCGCGGTCCTCCGTTGGGGTCTCGGCGGGGGCCGCCGCTTCGCGCGCCGGCGGCGCGGGTTGCGGCGTCGGTTGCGGCGTCGGGGCCACGCGTTCGGGCGCCGCCTCGGCGAGGCGCGCCGCCCGGCGGCGCTCGCTCCGCTTGGCCTGCGCCGCGGCGAGACATTCGGCCGGGAAATCGGCGCCGGCGAACCAGGCGAGGAGCGCGGATTTCGAGAACCGCCATTCGCCCAGGATCTTGCGCGCCGGCATCTCGATCGCGCCGGTTTCGGTCGCGTAGCGGAGTTTCTCCGGGTCCACGGACACGAATTCGGCGGCTTCTTCGAGCGTCAAAACATCATCGGGCCCGAAAGCCGCGAGTGCGGACACGCACGGATCGGGGACCTGCGCGTGGGCGACGGACGCCGCCAGACCGGGCGCGGCGAGCGCAAGGGCGAGCGCGCGGCGCCGCCGCAGCGACGCAAAGGCGGCAAGTGTCATCGTCATCTCCCCCAATCGAGGCTTACATCGGCGACCGCGCGGTGCGCGGCCCTAAAGCGGCGGGCGCGGCCCTAGTTGAATGAGCTGGCGCGCGCTCAAAACCTCCGCATCCTGAAAAGGCGTCGGTTCCGGCGCAAGCGAGGACCGGAACGCGCTCGCCGCCGCGCCCTCGCGCCGCCAATCGGCGACGAAAACGACGCCCTTGCCGTCTTCGTCAAGCCACATCTTTTCGAACGCGGCGAGCGATAGGCGCACGTTCCCGCGCGCCGGGTCCGCCAAGTGAACGCGCCCGCGCCGCACCCCTTTGAACACCGCGAAATGGTCGTACCCCCGCGGTTGAATATAGACGATGACGGCGCCTTTTACTTTCGCCAGCGCTTCGGGGCCCAATCGAAAACCGTCCGCACGGAAACCGAGCAACTCGACGAAATTCTTCATATCGAGGAGCGAAAACCCGTCGCGCTCGCGCAAATCGACGCCGCGCGCGTCGAGCGTCGCGACCATCCCGGCGATGACGTCCGTCTCGCTGATAGACGCCCCCACTTCGTAGGTCATGAGCGTGGCGAGCGCCGCCGCCCCGCACGAATAATCGAACGCCTGGCGCACCACCCGTTCGTCGCGAAAGTCTTTGAAGGTTTTCACCCGCCTTTCGAGGCGCACGTCCCCGGTGACGCCGAGGCTCGTTTGCGCGACGGCTCGCGTCGTCGTCGCCGGAATCGCAAAGGCGAGCACGACCGCAAAGGACGCGACGGCAGGGGGCGCGACGCGCAGCACGCCGAACCTGCACACCGTCAACAAAGCCGAAAAGACGTGGATCATCGGTCTCCCCTAGAGGTCATCTTTATACAGCGTTTCTCGGAATGTCCAACGCGAGATTTTTTTCACGGAAAGCGCCGCTTGTGAAGCGGCTCACATCGCCTGGGGCGCGGGTCTGCGACCTTGCGATCGTCAAGACGACATCAACGCGGCCGAGGCCGCATCGCAAAACCTACAGGAGACAGACCATGTTTAAGACCATCCTTCGCCAAACCGCCCTTGCGACCGTCGCGGTTGCGTCCGTCGGCGTCGCCGCCGCTGAAGACGACTTCGGCGCGCTCGCCGGGCTCGACGCCGCGCCGATGAGCGAAACGGCGCTCGACGAGGTCAAAGGCAAGAACTTTCAAATGCCCGACTTTCGTCACCTGACGACCGTGGGCGGGCAAGTCGGCCTCGCGAACTACAACACGCAATTCGCGGTCAACGGCGTCAATCAATGGTTGAACGGCGTGTCGCAATTCCGCGCCGACACCGGCTATATGGGCCCGATCCACTCGGGCGTGACGGCGGCCAGCATCTCGGCGGCGAATCTCGGCGCGCGAAACGCGTTCGACAACGCCTTCGGATCGGTTCAACGCCAGAGCGATCTTTCCTGGCAGCTCGGCAACCAGTTCGTCATGGGCGCCATTCAGGGCCAATTTCCCTACGGCGTGAACGGCCGGGTGATGACGGTTGCGCCGACCTCGGCGAGCCACCTGATGTACCAGGCGGGCCTGACGCCGATCTTCGCGCCGAACCCGTTCTTCCGTTGATCGCCGCGCGCGCCGCGCGCCGCGACAATCAAAGACGGCGGGGTCCGGGACGAAGCGCCGGACGGCCACGGACCCCGCCGAACAAAACCTAAAAAATTTCCGCGATCTC
>JBCCZS010000095.1:0-11102 GCA_039187035.1 Pseudomonadota bacterium
CCGCATCTGCGCCGTCCGCGCTCTCGCGCCAGGCGTCCTGCGGCGGCAAATCCAGCGTGCGCGCGCCGGCCAGGACCGGCGCCCAGTCCGACGCGTCCTGCGGGTCCGCGCCGTCGATCAGCGGATGCACCGCCGCCGGCCGCGCTTCGCCTTTTCCGGCGAGCAACCCCGGCCGCAATTGCGCCACGTTCAAGTCGGCCATCGCCCCCTCCTGTTTCTTCCGTCTCATTCCAATCACGGACGACCCGTCAGGATGCGTTGCGGCGGCCGAAAACGGCCGAGCGGCGACGATCCTGCACGCCGGTCGGCGGACCGATGTCGACAGACCGCCGATCGACGCCGTGCCAGGGCCGGGCATCGTCGTCCGTTTGCGGCTCTTTGACGGCGACGCCGCCCGGCGCGGTCGCGGCGGGAACCGCCGGGGCGGGCGCGTCCGCGGCGGCGGGCGGCGCCGCGCGCATGGGCGTTAGAAGCTCAACCTCGAAATGCGGACGCGCCCCATCTTCGGCCGGCGTTTCCACGCGGCGCAGCCGGCGCAACCGGTCGTCGAGATACGACCATAGCGTCGCGACTTCTTTCGCCGACCGTGAGTTCGGATTGATTTCGCCGACCGTGCGTCCGTCGATCATGCTGGCCGCGAAATCGACGCGGTGATGGAGCGTGACCGGTGCGACCGTGCCGTGCTGCGAGAGCGCCACGGCCGTATCGCTCGTGATCCGCGCACGCGCCGTCGCGGAGTTCACAACGAACACCATTTGCTTGCGCTGATGCTGGACGATGTCGACCGTCAACCCGACCGCGCGCAAATCGTGCGGGCTCGGCCGCGTCGGCACGACGACCAAATCAGCGTACGAAATGACTTCCGTGATCTGCGCCGTCACCGACGGCGGCGTGTCGATAATGATCAACCGCACGCCGCTTTTGCGCAAAATCGTCAGATCCCGCTCTAAATTGGGCACCGACGTCGCCGCGAAGAGCGGCGTTTCTTTCGACCGCGCGTTCCACCATTTGGCGAGACTTCCTTGCGGGTCGGCGTCGACCAACGCGACGGGGCCGGCCCCGCATTTGTCCGCCTCCACCGCAATGTGGCCTGATAGCGTCGTTTTCCCCGACCCGCCCTTTTGCGAGGCGAATACGAGGACCTGGGTCGGCGGCAAATCGGCGTCGATCGTCATGGGCGCGCGCTCTCCGTTCGCATGATGTGCGCGAGCCCGCCGGAAAGGCGCGCCCGCAACTCCGCATGCGGACAGGAAAACACGGTCGGCTTGTCGCCGCGCTAAGCGCGACGCGCGACATTAAAATAATTTCACGAACAATTCGCCGAGAATTTTCGGCTTATTTGACCAGCCACATCATCTGGTCTTCGTCGATCAGGACGCCGAACGCATTTTTGAGATCGGTGTTGTTGCTGATCGTGCGATAGTGGTTGGCCGAGGTCGCGCAGTCCTGGAAGTAGGGCTCGGAATGCGAATTGCCCGGCGTGCGGAAGACGAAGATCTCGATGCCGTCCTGCTTCATCTGGGTACAGACATTGACGAGATGTTCGAACCCTTCTTTCGAACCGTTGTTCCAGCCCCAATCCTCGGTCTTGCTCATCTCCCACTTGTAGGCGGTTGTGCGGCCGTCCGTGATGAAAACAGCGATCTTGCGCGCGTCTTCGGGGTCCGCGGGGTAGTCGGGCACGCCCCATTCGCCGCGCCACTCGGTCGATAGGGCGCGCCAGCCCCAGGCCAGACCCACGTCGAAGCGTCCCGTGCCGTTGCGCTGAAAGCGTTTGGCCGCATCGGCGATTTCCTGGGGATCGTCCGTCGGCCCCGTGATCTCGACATTAGGGCATTTCGGGTAGCCGCCGCCGCGCGCCGCCAGACCGCCGGTCACGTTCGGGATCGTCGCTTGAAACGCCTCCGGATCCTCCGGCGCCGCGTCGGTGAGCGCGTAAGGGAATTCCCCTTGCGAGACTTCGCGCGGCTCCATGCAGCCGTTCCAGTTATTCGGCGCAGCGCCGTCGAGCCAGTCGGCATTGTCGACATTGACGCGGTCTGCGTACGGAACGAGCGTTACGTTGAATTTATCCGATCCGACATGGGCCCGCAGTTGATCGACAACGTCGGCCAACGCGTCCATCGCGACGTCCCATGTATTGTCGAACCCCATCGAGTTGGTGGTGTCGATGACGATCGCCATTTCCAGATCGCGCGAAAACGTCGGGATGCGCGCGGTCGACGAGACGGCGACCGGCAGCTTATCGATGCCGACGACGTCCATGAAACCGGTTTTGACATCCGCTTCGACGGTGTACGTAAAATCCGTTCCCGAACGTTTGAGATTGCGGGTAAGGTTTTGAACCAAGTTGGCGTCGGTTATTTGAGCGGAGAACGTTCGGCTCGCGGCCTGTTGGGCCTTGTAGGCGACGTTTTGTTCATGAACATGCGCATAGGCCGCCGCGAGCGCCGCGGCGTCGGCGGCCTCTTGAAGCGCTGAGCGGACCCGGGCGCGGTTGGTGTAGTCGATCGCGCCGCCGGCCGCAGCGAAGAGCAACGGGGTGATGAGCGCGGTCATCATCGCCACATTGCCGGCCTGCGCCTTTGCAAAACGCCGACCTAGGCCCCGATTTTTACTCCGCACAGCCACCTGCGCCTCTCCCGTCGCGTTCGAGCCCCAATCGCCCGTCCACGTACGAAAGATTGCAGAAAATCCATTTACATTGCGCTAACAGTTTTGCGGCTAAGGTAAACGGATCGTTTACTCTGTATACGGGCGAAGCCGCGGCCCTCGACCGCGTCGCCGCCGATCGCGACGGCGCGCGGTCCCGTTCCAAGAAAATTGAGGTCGCGGCGTCGGCGCCCCCCGCGCAAAAGCCTCGGGGCCCTATTTAAATCAGTTGGTTCGCGCCCCGGACCGACGTTTTTCCCAGATCCAAAATGGTCGTGCGGCGCGCTAGGCGCGCAAATTGACGACTTCGGCCGTGCGTCCGAGCGCTTTCAGCGCGGTTTCCACGATATGCGGCGCGTTGAGACGCGCGGTATCGTACATCGCGTTCGGTTTGTCTTGATCCTGGAAACGATCAGGCAACGTCATCGTCCGGATTTTCAGCCCGCGATCGAACGCGCCAACCCCGGCCAGATGATGCATCACGATCGCGCCGAACCCGCAAATTGAGCCCTCTTCGATCGTGATCAGCACCTCATGCTCGCGCGCCAGGCGCTCGACGAGTTCGACGTCGAGCGGCTTGGCGAACCGCGCGTCGGCGATCGTCGTCGACAGCCCGTGCGTTTGCAGCATGTCGGCGGCCTTGCGCGCCTCTTGGAGGCGCCCGCCATAGGACAGGATCGCGATCTGCTCGCCCTCGCGCACCACCCGCCCTTTGCCGAGCGGCAAGATCTGGCCGCGGTCGGGAAGGTCGACGCCGGCCCCTTCGCCGCGCGGATAGCGATAAGCGATCGGCCCGTCGTCATAGGCGACCGCCGTCGCGGTCATATGAACGAGTTCGGCTTCGTCGCCCGCGGCCATGAGCACCATATTCGGCAAGCAGCCGAGGTAAGCGATGTCGAACGCGCCGGCATGGGTCTGCCCGTCAGCGCCGACGAGGCCGGCCCGGTCCATCGGGAACCGCACGGGGAGGTTCTGGATCGCAACGTCGTGGACGACGGAGTCGTAGCCGCGCTGCAGGAATGTCGAATAAATCGCCGCGAACGGCTTCATCCCGTCGGCGGCGAGGCCGGCCGCGAACGTCACCGCGTGTTGCTCGGCGATGCCGACATCGTAACACCGGTCCGGATAGACCTTCTCAAACATGTCGAGGCTGGTGCCCGAGGGCATCGCGGCCGTCACGCCGACGATCTTGTCGTCGAATTCGGCTTCTTTGATCAGCGCCTGGGCGAACACTTTTTGGTAGGCCGGCGCATTCGGGGTCGGCTTGTGCTGTTTGCCGGACACGACGTCGAACTTCGCCACGCCGTGGTATTTGTCCGCCGCTTCTTCCGCCGGCCCGTAGCCTTTGCCCTTTTGGGTCACGACGTGGACCAGAACGGGCCCGTCTTTCATGTCGCGCACATTTTCCAGGACCGGGATCAGATGGTCCAGGTTATGGCCGTCGATCGGGCCGACATAATAAAAGCCCAGCTCCTCAAACAGCGTCCCGCCGGTGAACATGCCGCGGCCGTACTCTTCGGCTTTGGCGAGCTGCTTGTAGACCGCCTTCGGCAAGCGCTTGGAGATCTGCTTGGAAAACGAGCGGAAGCCTTGGTAGACCCCCGACGACGTCGCGCGCGCGAGGTAAGCGCTCATCGCCCCGACGGGCGGCGCGATCGACATGTCGTTGTCGTTCAAGATGACGACCATGCGCGCGTCGAGGTGGCCGGCGTTGTTGAGGCCCTCATAGGCCATGCCGCCCGACATCGAGCCGTCGCCGATCACGGCGATCGAGATCGCGTCTTTCTTTTGCAGCCGCGCGGCTTCGGCGAACCCGGTCGCCGCGGAAATTGACGTCGCGGCGTGGGCCGCGCCGAACGGGTCGTAATCGCTTTCCGAGCGCTTGGTGAAACCGGACAGGCCGCCGCCTTGGCGCAACGTGCGGATGCGGTCGCGCCGTCCGGTCAGAATTTTGTGCGGGTAGCACTGGTGGCCGACGTCCCAGACGAGTTTGTCGTCGGGTGTATTGAAGACGTAGTGGATGGCGGTCGTCAGCTCGACGACGCCCAGCCCGGCGCCCAGATGGCCGCCGGTCACCGAAACCGCCGAGATGACTTCGGCGCGCAATTCGTCGGCGAATTGGCGCAATTGCGACTTGTCGAGCCTGCGCAGGTCCGCCGGCAGATCGACTTGATCGAGCAACGGGGTTTCCGGGCGCGCGGGCGCTAGCGGCTGGTCGGTCATCGCGGGAAAATCCCCTCTCTTACACCGCGCGCGGCTTTCGCAGGCGCGCATTACATCATCTCATTTCGCTCGTCGCGACGCGGCCGAATAGGCCGGCCGCCGCGACGCGCGCGAACGCCGTCCCGCTTGCAGGGCGCTTCCCCGGGAAGGCCTCGCGCCGGTCGCCTTTCGGAGAAGGCGACGCCCGCTCTTGCGGCGGTCTCGTCAGCGACGAAGCGATCGGCGGACCATAGCGGCGTCGCACCGACAGCTCCAGCACTTTAAAAGGCGCCGCACATCGACCGTGACTTCGGGGCCGCAGTGGGGCGCGCTCCGGCCGATTTGCAGGCCGCGACGCTGTCGACCGCCGCGGTCTGCGGCGATTGACGGCTTGGCGTGTCATTCCAGATGATCGCGCGGTCGGCCCTCGGGCGTCAATGGCCTTGTCGCTCGCCGCAATCGCCGCCCGCAGAGAGATCGCCCGCACGCAGCAGGCAACGAGGCCGACGGCTCCGAGGAATAAGGAACGAGGAAGCCGCGTTAGTCGAACGAGGCCGGGGCGGCGTCGACGCCGCCTTCGGTGGCGACGATTTTGTCGATTTTTTCCTGCGCCGATTTGAGCGTCGCCTCGCAATGCGCTTTGAGCGCCGCGCCGCGTTCGTAGAGCGCAATAGAATCCTCAAGGGACGCGCCGCCGCTCTCCAGCTTCTGCACGATGCCCTCGAGCTCCGCGAGCGCCGCCTCAAACGGCATTTTCTTCAGGTCAGCATCCGATTTCGCCATCGCCGCGGTATGGAACCCGCCGCGCCGCTTGGCAAGCGCCCGGCCCGTCGGCCGCGCCCGGGCCGATTGTGACGGCGCGATGAAATTTGCGCCCTTGCTGCACCGCCGCAAAACCACTGTCACAATCGGCGGTCTATCCCCGTCAGGTTGCGAACTCACGGAGCGGGGCGATGAGACGGATCTTGAAAACGAGCGCGGCGGCGCTCGCGTTGGCGGCGGCCGGCGCAACGGTTGATCGGGCGGCGGCCCAGAACATTGCGGACGTTTTCGACGCGGATGATGCGGACGTCATCATCGTTACGGCGCAAAAACGCGAGCAAGATATTCGCGACGTACCGCTGGCGGTGTCGGCTTTTGAACAGTCCGACCTCGACGCGCTCGGTGTGCAGCAATTCGACGATCTCGCCGATTTCGTGCCGGGGCTCGAAGTCCAAGAGCAATCGGCGAACAATCCGGGCTTTGTTATTCGCGGGATCACGTCGGATTCCGGCGACGCGACGATCGAACCGCGGGTCGCAATCTTCCAGGACAATGTCCCGATCTCGCGCTCGCGGGGCTCGTTCGTCGAGTTGTTCGACACCGACGTCGAAGTCGCGCGCGGGCCGCAGCCGACCCTGTTCGGTCGTTCGGCGCTGATCGGCGCGGTTAGCCTGAAGTCGCGCCGGCCGGTGCTCGGCGAGCTATCCGGGAACGTCCGGGTGGGCGGCGGCAATTTCGACTTCCTACTTGCCGAGGGCGCGTTCAACTTTCCGCTCGGCGATAAAGCCGCCGTTCGATTCGCGACGCGCTACAAAGAGCGGGCGGGCTACGTTGAAAATCTGATTGAGGACGACCTCAACGGGTTTGCGCTTGCCGCGTTCCGCGGATCGCTCCGTACCCAGCCGATCGACACGCTGACGATCGATGCGATTTTCAACTACCAAAAAGACGACAATCCGGGTACGTCGTTCAAATCCGGCACATTTTTACCGCGTGCGGCCGACGGGACGCTCGGCGTCCTCGATCCGGGCGCGCCGGCGGCGCTGTCGTCCTTCGGCGGCATTGAAGGCGGCCGCCCGCTCGGCCTTGAACGCGACGTCACGAGCGCGACGTTGCTGATCGATTGGGAACTCTCCCCCGGCGTGACGCTGTCGTCGGTGACCAATTACCGCGAGTTTGAATCCTCCGAAGTTTTCGATGCGGACGGGTTCGATTTGCCGCTGTTCGCCTTCGCCGAGAACGCCGACGGCGAGCAGTTCTTCCAGGAAATCCGCCTCGGCTTTGAGAATTTCGGCGGTTTCTCCGGATTTATCGGCGGATCGATCTTCGACGAAGAAGGCCGCCAAAACGTTCCGCTCTTTTATGACGAGCGCGTCGCGCAGGCCCTGATCGGCCAGTTCCTGTTTTCCGCGCCGCCGGGCGTCGAGCAAGTCCCGCCGCCGCTCGCCGCATTGCCGCCGGTCGCCTTGGGACCCACCGGCGCGCCGGCGCTCCTCGATCCGAACGATCCGACCTCGGTCATTCCGCTCAGCGTCTTCAACGAGGAGTTCACGAACTTCGGCGACAACACCTCGTACGATCTGTTCGTCGACGCGACCTATGCGATCACCGACCGTCTCGACGTGACCGCAGGCGTGCGCTGGACGCAAGACGATAAACGCTCCTTATACAGCGCAAACTCTAACGGCGTGTCGGCCCTGACGGGCGCCGGAATTTTCGTTGGGGCCAACGTCTTCAACGGCGGCCAGCCCGTCGGCGTGTCGGACGATTTCGACGGGCTCTCCTGGCGTTTCGCCGTGAAGTACGACGTCGCGGACAACGCGACCGTCTACGCCAACTACGGCCGGGGCCGGCGCCCTGAGGTGCTCGGCTTTGAGGCGGACGTCTCTGAGATCGGCGTCGACCCCGATAATTTCTTCACCGTCGAGGCCGAAACGACCGACGCCTTCGAGCTTGGCCTGAAGGGCGACTTCTTCGGTCGACTGACGACCGATATCGTCGGCTACTATTATGAGTATACGAACTTCCAGACGTCGGTTCTGAACGATGTCGGCGCCTCGGTGCCGGTCAATGGCGGGAACGCGTCGGGTTTCGGCTTTGAAGGTCAGGCGACGTTTGAAGTGACGGACAATTTCCTGATCTTCTCAAGCTACGCCTTTAACGGCGTGGAATTCGACGACGAAGACGAAGACGGCGCCACGCAGATCCGCGCCGGCAACCGTTTCCGCCTTGCGCCGGAACACGCGCTCGCCGTCGGCGGCGCGTTGAGCTACGACTGCCGCTGCGGCGCCTTTCGTCTGACGCCGATCTACGCGTGGCGGTCGGAAATCTTCTTCGACGACGATAATGACCGTCCCGAACTGCAAGGCGGCGTCGATCTGTTTGAAGACGAACGGCAGGGCGCCTATGGCACGCTCGATCTGCGGCTCGTCTACGAACCGTCGTTCCGCGACGGCGTCGTCATTGAGGCGTTCGTCGAAAACCTCACCGATACTGATTATCTCCTCGACGCGGGCAATACGGGCGACGCGTTCGGCATTCCGACCTTCATCGCCGGGCCGCCGCGCACCTGGGGCGTTTACTTGTCGGTGGCGTTCTAGCGAGGATTACGCGGTCGCAGATTGCGGCCGACGTCCCAGTTCTTTGGCGAGGGCGAGGGCGTGGGCTTGATGCGCGCCGGGGCGCCGGGTACGGCTCGGCGATGACGATCGATCGACCCGACCTCACCATCGTCGGCGCCGGGCTTGCGGGCTCCGAAGCCGCCTGGATCGCCGCCAATGCGGGCGCGCGCGTCCGTCTATACGAGATGCGCCCGGCGCGCCTCACCGACGCGCACAAGACCGGCGCGTGCGCCGAACTCGTCTGTTCAAATTCGTTCCGATCGGACGACGCCGAACAAAACGCCGTCGGCCTCCTGCACGAGGAGATGCGGCGCGCCGGCTCGTTGATCCTTCAGTGCGCCGACGCCCATCAGGTTCCCGCCGGCGGCGCCCTCGCGGTCGACCGCGACGGGTTCGCGAACGCCGTCACCGAAGCGATCGACGCGCACCCCTTGATTGGCCGCCGCGCCGGCGAGATCGACGCCTTGCCGGCGCCCGACGCCGGGCTGACGATCATCGCGACGGGTCCGTTGACGAGCGCGCCGTTGGCCGAGGCCGTGCTCGCCGAAACCGGCGAGGAGGCGCTCGCTTTTTTCGACGCGATCGCCCCGATCGTCCACAAAGAGACGATCGACTTCGACGTCGCCTGGTTCCAATCGCGCTACGACAAAAAAGGCCCGGGCGGCGACGGCGCCGACTACATCAATTGCCCGATGGACGAAGCCCAGTACGCCGTGTTTCTCGATGCGCTGCTCGGCGGCGAGCAGACCGACTTCAAAGAGTGGGAGAAGTCGACTCCCTATTTCGAGGCGTGTTTGCCGATCGAAGTGATGGCCGCGCGCGGGCGCGACACGCTGCGGTTCGGCCCGATGAAGCCGGTCGGCCTGACCGATCCGCGCACCGGCGCGCGCCCGCACGCCGTCGTTCAGCTCCGCCAGGACAACGCGCTCGGCACGCTCTACAATATGGTCGGTTTCCAGACGAAGCTGAAATACGGGTCCCAGAAGGACGTTCTTCGGCTCATCCCGGGGCTCGCAAACGCCGAGTTCGCGCGCCTCGGCGGCATTCACCGCAATACGTTCATCAATGCGCCGAAGCTACTCGACGCGACGTTGCGCCTAAAATCCCGCCCGAACGTCCGGTTCGCCGGGCAGATCACGGGCGTCGAAGGCTATCTGGAGAGCGCCGCCGTCGGGCTCCTGGCCGGCCGGTTCGCCGCCGCCGTGGCGCTCGGCCGCGCCGCGCCGCCGCCCCCCGCCACGACCGGGCTCGGGGCCCTCCTCGCCCACGTGACCGGCGGACACCTGTCGGACGGGGCGGGCGCGAAGGGCGCGTTTCAACCGATGAACGTCAATTTCGGCCTGTTTCCGCCGATCGAGGCCCCGCGACAGGACGCTGACGGGCGGCGCTTGCGCGGCAAAGAGCGCGGGCGGGCGAAAAAGCGGGCGCTCTGCCGGCGCGCCTTGTCCGCCGTCGATGCGTGGGTGGCCGACGATGCGGTGTTGAGATCGCCGCGCGCCGCGGCGGAGTGAGCGAGCGGAAAAAAGGCCGCGACGCCTCGGCGCCGCGGCCCCTCTCCTTGCGCGACCTTGGGGGAGAGACGTCGCACACGAAGCAATGCCGGCTCACGCCCGGGCCGCTGCGGCTCCAGGCGTTGAATTCGGGCCGGGGTGTTACGGGATCACCAATCTTGCGTCAAGCTGGGATGACGGGCCGGCGCGCCCAACAGTCGCGTCAACATGGTTAATTGGACTAAAATCGCCGATCGTTTCGGTACATTCGCCTACCAACCTCAAGAATTCCGCTGCGAAATAGAGCCTTCGCTATCATATTATGAAGTGAACGATTTCGCTCAACAGCGCAAGATGCGCCGACAGGAAACGCCGCCGCAATGAACACGCCGCCCAACGCCGCCGACGAACCGCCGCCGTCGGTCGACCTCGTCATCGCCCCGCGCCCGCGCGACCTCGGCGGGTTCACCGTGCGGCGCGTTTTGCCCTACGCCAAGCGCCGCCTTGTCGGACCGTTCGTGTTTTTTGACGAGATGGGGCCGGCGACGTTCGCGCCCGGCGAGGGCGTCGACGTGCGCCCCCATCCGCATATCGGGCTCGCGACCGTCACCTATTTATTCGACGGCGCGCTGCGTCACCGCGATACGTTGGGTAAGGATCAAATCATCCGGCCGGGCGATCTCAATTGGATGTCGGCGGGACGCGGCGTCGCCCATTCCGAACGCACCGACCCGGAAACGCGCGCGGCGGGCCACAAATTGCACGGTCTGCAGTTGTGGGCGGCGCTGCCGGAAGCCGACGCCGAAAGCGCGCCGTGGTTCGAGCACCACCCGAAAGACGCCTTGCCCGAGATAGAGACCGACGGCGCGCGCTCGCGGCTGATCGCCGGGACCGCGTTCGGCCAGGTCGCGCCGGTGCGCGCGACGGGCGCGACGTACTACTACGTCACGGAGGCCGAAGCCGGCGCGGCCGTGCCGACGCCGGCCGACGCCGCCGAGCGCGCGATTTACGTCGTCGACGGATCAGTCACGATCGACGGGGCCGCGCTTGCGGAAAAATCGATGGCCGTCTTCAAGACCGGCGCGCAGCCAGGCGTGCGCGCAGGGGCTGACGGGGCCCGGGTCGCGTCGATCGGCGGCGACCCGTTCGGTCAACGGGTCATCGACTGGAACTTCGTTGCGAGCGACAAGGCGCGCCTGGAGAAAGCGCGCGCCGATTGGCGCGCGTCGATCGACGGCGGCTTTGACGGAACGTACTTCGCGCTGCCGGAGGGCGAGCGCGAATGGATCCCGCTCCCCGGCGATGGGTGAGGCGCGTTATTGCGCGAACATGACCTTAGCGCTCGCCGCCGACAGCGCGCCGGCGTCGGCCGTCA
>JBCCZS010000096.1:0-11029 GCA_039187035.1 Pseudomonadota bacterium
CGCGGCCTCGGCCGTCGACGATGTCGATGACGCGGTTGCGGACGGCGCGGAGGCGGCCGCGTCGTTATTCGGCGCCGACATAGGCGACGATCCGTCTCCTGAAGAAACCGCCGAAGAGGAAACGGGCGAGGCGGGCGCCGCCCTGTCGGACCCCGATGCGGCCGCGACGGACGAGGACGCGAGCGAAGACGTCGCGCTCGGCGAGGACGGCGGCGAGGCGACCGCCGACGACGCCCCGGACGATGCAGAAGAGGATGCTGCAGA
The DNA here is from genome assembly GCA_039187035.1 of Pseudomonadota bacterium. Taxonomy (GTDB): domain Bacteria; phylum Pseudomonadota; class Alphaproteobacteria; order Caulobacterales; family Parvularculaceae; genus JAJFFW01. The sequence goes on from JBCCZS010000096.1 coordinate 265, forward strand.
GGACGCCCTGTCGTCGGATGATGCGGAAACGGGCGCGATCGACGCCGGTGAAGCTGCTGACGCCGCAGCGGCCGAGGAGATCGCGGTTACGGAAGAGGACGGTGCGGCCGACGGCCTGGTGGACGCCACGGGAGCGGTATCGGGAGACGCCGTCGCGGTCGGCGACGAAGACGTCGTCGTCGGCGACGACGCGGCCGCGTCGGATGCGGACGAAACGCCGGACAGGGACGCCGAGGCCTCGGCCGTCGATCTAGCCGACGACGCGGCGTCTGTGGATGCGGCCCCGGGCGATGAGGGCCCCGCCGAAGAACACGATGTCGCCGCCGACGATGCGGCCGACGACGGCGCCGCCGAAGACGGTGTCGCCGAAGACGGTGTCGCCGAAGAGGGGGCCGAGGGCGGCGTTGTTGAAGACGGCGCGACCGCCGGCGCCGAGGACGCGCCGGTCGAGACCGAGAGCGTCGCCGCGGCCGCGGGGCTGACGGCCGCGGGCGGCAAAATCGCCAACGACATGGCCGGTTCGACCGCCGTCTTGAGCGAAATTGCCGACCTCAAAACGCAGCTGCGCGCGGAGACCGAGGCGTTGGCGGACGCCGTGCGCGAAGGCCGTCAGCTTACCGAGCAACAGTCGGCGCGCATTACCGAACTGCGCGAAAGCTTGGAGGCCGCCATCGTCGAACGCGACCAACGGGCGAATGCGGAAATTTCGGCGTTGCGGTCGTCCTTGGAGAAAATTCAAAATACGGGCGAACGGCCGGCCGGCCGGCGCGCGGCGGCCTCCTTGGCGTTGTTGTCGCTCCAGCGTGCTGTCGACTCCGGCGCGCCGTACCGGGACGAGTTGTCCTTGCTCGAACGGTTGGCGCCGGAGGCAGAGGCGCTAACGGCGTTGCGCGACGGCGCGGACGCCGGCGCGCCGACGCTCGCCCAGCTCAAAGCGCGCTTTGAACCGACGGTCCGCAAGGCGCTGGCCGCCGAGACGAGCGGCGGTGCGGAGAAGAGCGGGTTCTTGTCGCAATTGAGCGGGCTCGTCAGCGTGCGGCCGGCGACGCCCCAGCCCGGCGACGAGCCCAAAAACGTCATCTCGCGGGCCGAAAACCGCTTGATCCTCGACGAACTCGCCGAGGCGACCGACGAGTTGAAAACGCTGAACGGCGCGCCCGCGGACGCGTTCGCCGACTGGATCGCCGACGCCGAAGCGCGGCTCGCGGCGACCCGGGCGATCGCCGCGCTGAACGAGAAACTCTTAAGCGAGATCGAACCTTGATGCGGCGGGCGGCGGCGACACGGACGGCGCGGGTCTCATGATTCGTATCCTGATATTTCTTTTGAGCGTCATCCTCGTCGCCGGCGCGGTGACGTATTTCGCCGAGATGCGCGAATGGGTGCGCGTCGACGCCTTCGGCTCGATCGTCTCGTTCCCGGCGGGGCTCGCGCTCGGCGTCGGGTTCGTCGCGTTTTTGTTGGTCATCTTCTTCACGGCCTGGTTCAAGGACCTCGTCGCGCTGCCGGAAAAACTCCGCGCCCGCGAACGCGAAGCCAAACGCGCCCGCGGCGTCGCCGCCTTGACGCGCGGGCTCGAAGCGGTGGCGGTCGGCGACGCGGTCGACGCCCAACACCATGCGCGCGTCGCGCAACGCAACCTTGAAGACGCGGCCTTGACGCGCCTGTTGACCGCACAAGCCGCCCAGCTCGGCGGCGACGACAAAACCGCCGGCGAGAGTTTCACGGCAATGCTCGAAGCGCCGGAGACGGAGTTTTTGGGCTTGCGCGGGCTCTACTTGAAAGCGATGCACACGGAGGATAAAGCGACGGCGGCCGGCTACGCGCAGCGCGCCTTCAAGCTGCGGCCGAACGCGAAATGGGCGTTTGAAAGCGTCTTCGATCTTGGCCTGGAGCGCGGCGCGTGGGGCGAAACACGCGACGCGTTGGCGATTGCGCTCAAAAATAAAATCATCGCGCCGGAGATCGCGCGCCGCGCCGACGTCGCGCTATTGACCGCGGACGCCTATGCCGCCGACCTCGCCGACAACGAAACGCTGGCGCTCGAAGAAGCCGAAACCGCCCTGAAGAAAGCGCCAAGTTTTGCGCCGGCAGCGGTGCTCGCCGCCGAGCGGCACAAAGCGGCGGGCCGGCGCGCGCGCGGCGCGAAAATCCTCGAACAGGCCTTCGCCGAAGCGCCGCATCCGGGCCTCGTTCGCGCCTATTTCGCGCTCTTTGCCGACGCGCCCGTCGCCGAGCGCGCAGCGCAATACGCCAAACTCGCCGGCCGCCATCCGACGGATCGGGACGCGAAATACGTCCTCGCCCGGCGCCATATTCTGTTGAAGGAGTACGCCGAGGCCGCCGCGATCCTCGAGCCGTTGTTGATGGATAAAGTGCGCGCGCGCGATGCGGCCGCGATGGGCGAGGCGACGGCCGGGGCCCATGGCGAAGAAGCGGCCCGCAAATGGTTTGAAACCGCGGCCGATGCGCCCCGCGACCCGACGCCCGGCGCCGACGGGTCGTTCCACTTCACCAAAGAAGGCTGGGCGCGGCTCGTGCGCGAGTATATGCACAATCAGCGCTTCGCGCCGCCGCCGCTTGAGGACGCGCCGCGCGGGCTCAGCCGAGACGAAATCAAATTGCTCGCGCCGGCTCGCCTGTCGCCGGATGCGCCGTCGGATGCTTCGGCGACCTCGGCCGGCGTCGAACCCGGCGCAGACCCGGCGATCTCGGCGCGCGCGCCGGCGCGCGTGCGCATCGAGGACGCGGTCGTCGAGCCGGCCGCGTCGGCGACCGACCCAGCTGATCCGCAGACGGAGGCCGATCCGCGGACGGACGACGCAGCCCAAAAAGCGATCCCGTTCCACCCCGGCGAGGCGCCGGCCGGCGCGAACGGGCCGAGCGCCGAGGCCGTGCCGACGCCGTCCGGAGAACACGATGCCGGCGATGCGGCGACGGACCCGCCGTCTTACGAGGACGCGCCGCCGCCTCGCCGCGAGGCCGCCGGCGAATAGCGCGCCGAGCCCAAACGCTTTAGCCGAGGTCGCCGCCCGGCGGCTCTCCGTCGTCTTTAAACGGACTACCGGCGGCCCGCGGCCTTGCACCGGGCGCGGGCCGTTTGTCGGCGCGTTTGCGGCTACGCGGCGCGTCGCGCGACACGCTCGCAAAGGCGCGCGCGTCTTTCGGTGCGAAGGCGGCGGCCGCGCCCGGTCGACGCTTCGCCGCGTATCGGCCGGCGCTTTGCGGAGCGGTCTGCGCTTCGTCAATGCGCGCGCGCACCCGCGCGGCGTCGGCGAGCCGGCCGCGGTCGTCCGCGGCGGCGCGCGCCGTGCGGGCCGGACGGTAGCGGGCGGCGTTTTGCGGATCGTCCGCCGTATCGCTGTCCGCGCGGATGGCGAGGACGCCGTGCGATCCGTCCGCGCCGTGGGCTTCATTGTCGACGTACCAAAAGACGACCGCGCCGAGACAAAGAAGGATGGCGAGAAAGACCGCCGTCTCCATAATCGCCTGCTCCCTCGCCCGTTCTCGCCGCGCCGCGTCGGGCTCGGCTTTTTCTGAAATTCAAGTCTTGTATGCCGCGGCCCGCCGCGCCTTGTTAGCGCCGGTGCGCGCGCCGCTCGATCGCCTCGGCGCCGGTCGACGGCGACGCGCCCCGCGAATTTACGGCGAAAGAGTTAACGAGAGACGAGACCCGCTTGGCTCCCCGCCCTTTCGATTGCGCCGGCGCTTGGGCGCTCATCACGGGCGGCTCGTCGGGCATCGGCGCCGCCTTCGCCGCCGCGTACGCGGCGCGCGGCGCGAACGTTATTCTCACGGGCCGCGACCCCGCCCGCTTGCAGTCGACGGCGACGGATCTTGAACGCGACTTCGCCGTCAAAACCGCGCTCGTCCCGGCCGATCTCGCCGCCCCCGGGGCGCCGCAAGCGATTTGGGAGCGGGTGCGCGCCGCCGGGCTGGAGGTCGACATCCTCGTAAACAATGCCGGCTACGCCGTCCCCGGAGCGTTCGTCGATCATCCGTGGTCGACGCATCAGGCGTTTATCGAGGTGATGGTGACGAGCTACGTACGGCTCGCCCACCTTGCGGCCCCCGGCATGGTCGCGCGCGCGCGCGGGCAAATCATCCAAAACGCGTCGCTCGCCGGCCTTCTGCCGGGCGCGGCGGGCCATACGCTCTACGCGCCGAGCAAGGCGTTCTTAATCACCTTCGCCGAGGGGCTTTTCGCCGAGTTGCGCGGCTCCGGGGTCGCCGTGTGCGCCGTTTGCCCCGGCCTGACGCGCACGCCGTTTCATGAACGCACGGGCGCGGAGGGGTTCGTTGCGAAGCTGCCCGGCGCGCTCGTGTCCGATCCGGGCGCCGTTGCGGAGGCGAGCCTCGCCGGTCTTGAAGCCGGCCGCGTCATCGTCACGCCGGGCCGCGTCAACGCGTTCGCCGCAGCGCTCGCCCGGTTCATGCCGCGGTCTTGGGCGCGCGCCACGTTCTCGGGCGCGGCGCGGCGGCTTCGTGGCCGACGGGGCGGCCGGGACCGCAGCGACGCCGCTCAGGGCGCGTCGTTGAGCGACCAATCGTAAGCGTAGCCGTCGATGTCGTCGAAACCGTCGAGGGCGGCGGCGAGGGCCGGCTCGGCGTAACTTTTGAGATAGTCGACGACGCCCGCCTCGTCCGGCGCAAAGTCCTCCCGGTACCAACCGAAGATTTTTGAGACCGTGAGGTCGCCGTCCTCGATTGCGACGCCGCGCGGATCGTTGACGTAGGCGCGCGCCGCCGCGTCGAGTTGCGCGTCGAGCCTTGCGCCCTCAAACGGTTCTATCGCGAGCGAGGGGCAGCCGACGGACGCGCAATTGACCGCATAGTGAATGCGCTCGTCTTTGAAGACCGGTCGGATGATCCCGTGTTCGATCTCGTTCAACGTCAGCGCGCGGCCCGAGACGGTCGCGACGGGCGTATCCCAAGGACCGTCGCCGTCGACGTTAATTTTGCGGATGCCTTCGATCGGATAGGCGTCGAGGACGAGGGCGATCGTCGCGGCGTTGTAGAGATTGATCCAATAGGCGAGGGCTTCCTCGCGGGCGAGGCCGGCGACGTCGACGGTTTGGAGCGCGTCGAGATAGCCGTCGAGCGCGGCGCGGTCGGCGTCGCTGACGGACCCGTAAGCGACCCGGTTGGGACCGACCTCGGCGACGCGCACATAGGCGGACAAAAACGCCGCCCAGGCCGTGTGGTCGACGACGGTTTCGGACGTCTCGTCGATCGTCGTATAGCGCGGATCGACGAGTTCGGCTTCCGGTACGAAGCGTCGCTCAATCCAAATCGGTGCGGCGAGCGCGGTTTCGGCGATGAACAGCGCGGCGAGCGTGAGGAAAAAACGGTGCACGGCGGGGCGGCCTCCCTAAGCGTCGCGGCGCTTATCGCCGGATCGGCGCACGGCGCCCAATCAAGCTTGCGCGAGACGGGCCGTGAGGCGGCGTTGCGCGGCGGGCCTCGAGCCGGTTAGTTCGTTTCCGCCCAGGTGCGGTGTTCGGAATCGATTTCGTACGCGGCCATCGCGGCGAGCGTGACGACGTCCTGCACGCGCGAGCCGATTTGCGCGATCTGCACGGACTTTTCGAGCCCGATAAGAACGGGGCCGAGCACCGTCGCGCCGCCGACCTCGCCCATTAATTTGGTCGCGATCGAGGCGGAATGAATGCCGGGCGTGATCAAGACGTTCGCCGCACCTTTTAGGCGTGAGAACGGATAGACTTGCCGGTAGTGCTCGTTTAGCGCCATGCGCGGCGTCATCTCGCCTTCATATTCGAAGTCGACATTGCCGCGCTTGTCGAGAATGCCGACGGCGCCGGCGACGCGCTGGGCATGTTCCGACTGCGGATTGCCGAAATTCGAGTAGGAGACGAAAGCGACCTTGGGCGTCGCGCCGAGGTGCCGGGCGGCGTGCGCGACCTGGACGGCGATGTCGGCCAGCTCTTCGGAGGTCGGCAACTCGGTGATGTTCGTGTCGGCGACGAAGAGCGTGTGGTGCTTGGCGAGGATGACGGAGACGCCGACGAGGCGTTCGCCCGGCCGCGGGTCGAGGGCGAGGCTGACATTGTTCAAGGCGACGTCGTAATGGCGGGTGACGCCCGTCACCATGCCGTCCGCATGGCCGAGCGCGAGCATGCACGCGCCGAAGACGTTGCGGTCGACGTTCACGAGCCGCTGCGCGTCGCGATAGAGATAGCCGCGTCGTTTCAAGCGTTCATAGAGATAGTCCGTATAGGCAGGGTTATGCTGCGATAGCCGCGCATTGTGGATTTCAAACGAGCAGTCGGTGGGCAGGCCGGCTTCGGCGAGCGCCTCGGCGACGCGTTCCTCGCGGCCGATAAGGACGGGTTGGCCGAGCCCCTCTTGCTGAAACGCATAGGCCGCCCGCACGACGACGGGCTCTTCGCCCTCGGCGAACACGATGCGGCGCGGGGTTTCCATCGAGCGCAACGAGGCGAAGCGCTTTTGCAGAAACGACACGGACGGATCGGTCCGTGCGGCGAGCGTTTCCGCGTAGCTCGACAGATCCTCGATCGGCTTGCGCGCAACGCCGGTGTCGCTTGCGGCTTTGGCGACCGCCGGGGGAATGGCGAAAATGAGCCGCGGGTCGAACGGCGTCGGGATAATGTAGCCCGGCCCGTATTTCAGCCGCCGACCGTACGCTTCGGCGACTTCGTCCGGCACGTCGTCGCGCGCGAGGGCCGCGAGGGCCTCCGCGCAGGCGATCTTCATCTCTTCATTGATGGTGCGCGCCCGCGCGTCGAGCGCGCCGCGAAAAATGTACGGGAAGCCGAGGACGTTATTGACCTGGTTCGGATAGTCCGAACGGCCGGTCGCGACGATGGCGTCGTCGCGCACCTCTTTGATTTCCTCCGGCAAGATTTCCGGGGTCGGGTTGGCCATGACGAAGATGATCGGGTTTTTGGCCATCGAGGCGACCATCTCCTTAGAGATCGCGCCCGCGACTGACAGGCCGATGCACACGTCCGCGCCGTCCATCGCCTCGGCGAGGGTGCGTTTGTCCGTGTTCGCCGCATGCGCCGAGCGCCACTGGTTCATGCCGTCCTGCCGGCCCGCATAGAGGACCCCGGCGCGCCCGCACACGAGGACGTTGTCCTGCGGGACGCCCATCGCCTTAAAAAGACCGACGACGGACAAAGCGGCCGAGCCGTCTCCCGACACCGCAACTTTTACGTCGCGCAGCGAACGGCCGGTAATGTCGCAGGCGTTGAGAAGGCCCGCCGCGGCGATGATCGCTGTGCCGTGCTGGTCGTCGTGAAAAACCGGAATGTCCATTTCCTCTTTCAAGCGTTGCTCGATGAGGAAGCTGTCCGGCGCCTTGATGTCTTCCAGATTGAGCCCGCCGAAGGCGGGGCCGAGATATTTGACGCAATTGATGAACGCCTCGGGGTCCGCCGTGTCGACTTCGAGGTCGACCGAGTCGATGTCCGCGAAGCGTTTGAACAGCACCGACTTGCCTTCCATCACCGGCTTTGCGGCGAGCGCGCCGAGGTCGCCAAGGCCGAGAATGGCGGTTCCGTTCGAAATGACCGCGACCATGTTGCCTTTGGCGGTGTAGTCGTACGCGGTGTCCGGGTTGTCGGCGATCGCTTGGACCGGGACGGCGACGCCCGGCGAGTAGGCGAGCGACAGGTCCCGCTGCGTCGACATCGGTTTGGTCGGCGTCATCTCGAGCTTGCCGGGCTTGCCCCGCTTGTGGAACCGCAGCGCTTCTTCATCGGTGAATTTTTTGCCGGTGTCGTCCATCGCCGCGCCTCGCCGCCTCGTTTAATCCCTTCTGCGCATAAGCGTCGTGCGGGGCGCGCGCAAGGAAGCGCCTGCTCTTGGCAAACCCCCGCGAAGCGCCGCATGTAATGGCGCGACGGGTTGCGACGAGGAGCATTCGCCATGCGCATTCAGAGGTCGTTGTTGCGCGCCGCAGGACGCCGCGGGGCGTTCCTCGCAACTGCAGCATTGTTGACGGCGGCCGGGTGCGCCTCCAGCAAGACGCTCGGCTCCAGCCTCGACGACTTCACCGCCTCGCAAACCGTGCGGACAAACCTCTTCGCCGACCGTCAGCACGATTACGGCGACATCGACATTACGATGTACGAGGGCCGTCTGATGCTCACCGGCACGATGCGCACGGAAGACGGCCGCCAGCGGCTCGTCTCGCGCGCTTGGAAGGCCGACAATGTGCGCCAAGTCGTCGACGAAATCGTCGTGTCGCAGAAGACGCGGTTCGGCCAGGGCCTCGCCGATACGCGGATCGACCAAAGCGTCAAATCGAAACTGTTGGGCGACCGCGGCGTAACCAGCGGCGACTTTAAGCTCGCCGTGTCGAACGGCGTCGTCTTCATTCTCGGCGTCGCGCGCGACCAGATCGAGCTTGACCGCGTCTTGAACCATGCGCGCTCAACCTCGGGCGTGAAAAAAGTCGTCAGCCATGTCATCTATCAAGACGACCCGGCGCGTCTAAGCGCCTACCGCTGACGCGACTGATCGCGGCGGCGGCGCAACCAAGAGGCCGCCATGTCCGCAACGCCGATGCGCGTCGCCATTCAAATGGACCCCATCGAAGCCGTCGACGTCGACGGCGACACGACGTTCGCGTTCGCGCTGGAGGCGATCGGCCGCGGCGCCGACCTGTTCGTCTATGCGCCCGAAACGCTGTCGCTTTACGACGGGCGCGTCGCGGCGCGCGCGCAACGGATCACGCGTCTTGAACGCAAGCCGGGCGACCATGTCGACCTGGCGCCGGCGGAGGCGCTCGATCTGCGCGGCGTCGACGTCGTTCTCATTCGCCAAGACCCGCCGTTCGACATGGCCTACATCACCGCCGCGCAAATACTAGAACGTCTGCAGCCGGACGTTTTGGTGTTAAACGATCCGCAGGCGGTTCGTGACGCGCCGGAAAAACTCTTCGTCACCGACTTTCAGGATCTAACGCCGCCGACCGTGATCACCCGCGACGTCGAGACGTTGCGCGCGTTTCGCGCCGAGCACGGCGACGTGATTCTGAAACCCCTTTACGGGAACGGCGGCGCCGGGGTCTTCCGCGTCAAACCGGACGACGGGAATTTCAACGCGCTCTTGGAACTCTTCAACGACGCTTACGCCGAGCCGTTCATTATGCAGAAATTCCTGCCGGCGGTCGTTGAGGGCGACAAGCGCGTCTTGCTGATCGACGGCGCGCCCGTCGCCGCGATCAACCGGGTGCCCGCGCCCGGCGAGACGCGCTCGAACATGCATGTCGGCGGGCGCGCCGAGCCGGATGAGATTTCCGACCGCGACCGCGACATCTGCGCGCGGATCGGCCCGGCCTTACGCGAGCGCGGCCTCGTTTTCGCCGGCATCGACGTCATCGGCGGCATGCTGACGGAAATCAACGTCACGTCCCCGACGGGCGTCCAGGAAGTCAAACGTTTCGGCGGACCCGACGTCGCGGCCTTGTTCTGGGATTGGCTCGACGCCCGGCTCGGGCGCTGAACCTGCGCGCGCCGTTTGCCCCCGACGGCGGTTCGACTATGGTCCGCGGCGAAAAATCAACGCGGCCGTCCGGGTCGCGATCAAACGGGGAGTCCCATGAACCGTCGTTTCTTATCCGCCGCCGCCGCCCTCGCGCTTTGCGCCGCGCCCGCCGTCGCCAAAGAAGGCATGTTTACGCCCGATCAGGCGACCGACCTCGCCGCCGACATGCGCAAGACCGGCTTGCGCCTGAAGCCCGGCGCGCTCGGCGACCTGACCGGCTTCCCGATGGGCGCCGTCATCTCGCTCGGCGGTTGCACGGCCTCGTTCGTCTCGCCCGACGGGCTCGTCGTGACGAACCACCACTGCGCGCGCGGTTCGGTGCAGTACAATACGACGCCGGAGAACAATTATCTGGAAGACGGGTTCCTCGCCGGCGACTTTGCGGCCGAATTGCCGGCCGCGCCCGGCTCGCGCGTTGACGTCACCGTCGACGTTCAATACGTCACGGACCAAGTCCTACAAAACGTGACGGACGACATGGACCCGCGCGCGCGCTACCAGGCGATCGAAGACGCGAAGAAAGCGATCATCGCGACCTGTGAAGAAGACGCCGGGCACCGCTGCCAAGCGCCGGCGTTTTTCGGCGGGCTGCAGCACAAGCTCATCAAGCGGCTCGAGATTCGCGACGTGCGCCTCGTTTACGCGCCGGGCGACAATATCGGGAAATATGGCGGCGATATCGACAACTGGATCTGGCCGCGCCACACCGGCGACTTCGCGTTTTATCGCGCCTATGTCGCGCCGGACGGTTCGGCCGCGGATTTCGCCGATGAGAACGTTCCGTACAAGCCGGAACACGTGTTGAAAGTCTCCGCCGCGGGCCTCGACGACGGGGACTTCGTGATGGCCGCGGGCTATCCGGGCTCGACGCAACGCTACACGCGCCTGGCGCAAGTCGAAAACACGTTTGAATGGCTTTATCCGACGTGGGACGATCTTCTCGGGCGTTGGATCGGCACGATCGAAGAAGCGGCGCCGGCGGGCAGCGAGGCCCGCATCAAATATGAATCCCGCCTGTCGGGCCTCAATAATTTTTACAAAAACCTCGGCGGCCAAATCGAAGGCGCGCGCCGCGTCGGCCTTGTCGACCGGCGCCAAGCCCGCGAGGCGGCGCTCAACGCGTGGATCGCTAAAGACGATGCGCGCGCGCCCTACGCCGCAGCCATCGCCGAATTGGACGCGTTGGCGGCGGAGTCCGCCGCCGCCCAGAAACGCGATTTCGCCTACAATA
>JBCCZS010000097.1:0-10969 GCA_039187035.1 Pseudomonadota bacterium
GACCGCCGCCGCGCCCGCCCGCACCAGCGCGACGGCGTCAATCGCATCGGTTAAATCGTCCGTGACGCCGACGGCGAGCGCCGCCTTTCCCTCGCGCACGCCGATATAGGCGACCACCCCCGACGCGATCGCACGCTTTTGTTCATCGACGAGCCCGCGCAATACTTTCGGCTCCACGTCCTGCAACACCGAGCCGACGAACGCGACGCCGCCGACGTCTTTCGGACCCGGCGCTTCCGCCTTGGCGCCGCCGCCGAGCGCGAGCGCTTTCTTGGCTTCCGCAAGGGCGCGTTCCAACTTGCGGCGCTCGTCAACGAGCGCGGCGACGCGCCCGGGAACCTCGCGCGGCGGCGTGTTAAGCGTCTGCGCGACGCGCGCGGCGAGCGCGGCTTCTTCGCGCATATGCCGGCGCGCCGATTCGCCCGTCAGCGCCTCGATGCGCCGAACCCCGGAGGCGACCGCGCTCTCCGAGACGATCACGAAAAGACCGACGTCGCCGGTGCGCGTCACGTGCGTGCCGCCGCACAATTCCATTGAATAGGCCCCTGACCCGTCGGCCCCGGCGTCGCCGCCGTTATCGCCGCCGTCATCGGCGTCGTCGCCGAAACCGACGTCGCGGCCCATCGTCAGGACACGGACGTCGGCCTCGTACTTTTCGCCGAAAAGCGCCATTGCGCCGGCCTCGACCGCATCGTCATAGGACATGACTTCAGTGCGCACGGCGTCGTTTTGCCGAATGACCGCGTTCACGTCCCGCTCGATCCGATCGCGTTCGTCGTCGGTGAGCGTCGACGGGTGCGAGAAATCAAACCGGAGGCGATCATGCGCGACGAGCGATCCCTTCTGCGCCACGTGCGGCCCCAACGTTCGACGCAGCGCGCTATGTAAAAGATGCGTCGCGGAGTGGTTCGACCGGATCGCTTCGCGGCGCCGTCGATCGATTTCCAAGCGGACGGTCGCGCCCGCCGTCACCGTTCCGTGCACGACTTTCCCGACATGGATATGGAGACCTTGGCGCTTTTTGACGTCGGCGATCTCGATCAACAGCCCGTCCGCGCCCGCCGCCCGTCCCGCATCGCCGATTTGGCCGCCCGCCTCGGCGTAAAACGGCGTTTGATTGGCGACGATTTCCACGGCGTCCCCCGCGTTCGCCGCGTCGACTTGCGCGCCGTCCTTCACGATCGCCTGGACGACGGCGTCGGCCGCGTCGTGCACATAACCCAGAAAATCGGTCGCGCCGGCCTGCGCGCCGACGTCGAACCAGATCGCCTCGTCGGCTTCTTGGCCCGATCCGCGCCAGGCGGCGCGCGCGGCTTCTCGCTGTGCGGCCATCGCCTGTTCAAAGCCGTCGACGTCGACGGTCCTTCCGTAGCGGCGGAGCGCGTCCTGCGTGAGGTCCAGCGGGAAGCCGTACGTATCGTAAAGTTTGAACGCGACCTCGCCGGGCAAGGCCGCCCCCTGCGGCAGGCGCGACGCGGCGTCGTCCAAAAGGCGGGTGCCGCGTTCCAGCAGCCCGTTGAATTTGACTTCTTCAGCCCGCAAGGTCTGCACGATCGAGGCTTCGGCGCGCGCCAGTTCCGGATAGGCCCCGCCCATCTCCCCGATCAGCACCGGCGCCAGCGGCGCCATTATTGGTTCGCGCCCCCCGAGCGCATGGGCGTAGCGCATCGCGCGGCGCATAATTCGGCGCAGAACGTAACCGCGGCCTTCGTTCGCCGGGGTCACCCCGTCGGCCATTAGGAAGCAAGCCGCTCGCAAATGATCGGCGATCACGCGATACCCGGCGTCGGCGTCGTTTTCCGGCGGCGCTTTCAACACGTCTTTCGCCTCGCCGATTAATTTGGCGAAGAGATCGATCTCGTAATTGTCGTGAACGCCTTGGAGGACGGCGGCGATGCGCTCCAGTCCCATTCCGGTGTCGATCGACGGTTTGGGCAGATCCTGCAGCGCGCCGTCCGGCTGGCGGTCGAACTGCATGAAGACGAGGTTCCAAATTTCGACGAAGCGATCGCCGTCCTCGTCCGGCGATCCCGGCGGGCCCCCGGGAATATGCGCGCCATGGTCGTAGAATATCTCCGAGCACGGACCGCAAGGACCGGTGTCGCCCATCGACCAAAAATTATCCTGCGTCGCAATCCGGATGATGCGCCGCTCGTCCAACCCCGCGATCCGCCGCCAGAGGTCGGCGGCCTCGTCGTCGTCGTGAAAGACCGTGACCACGAGCCGGTCGCGCGGCAGTTCGAACGTCCCGGACACAAGCGTCCACGCCGCGTCGATCGCCTCTTCTTTGAAATAGTCGCCGAACGAAAAATTGCCGAGCATCTCAAAGAACGTGTGATGGCGCGCGGTGTAGCCGACATTATCGAGGTCGTTGTGTTTGCCGCCGGCGCGAACGCATTTTTGCGCCGACACCGCGCGTCCGTAAGGACGGTTTTCCACGCCGACAAAGACGTTTTTGAAGGGCACCATCCCGGCGTTGACGAACATCAAGGTCGGGTCGTTTTGCGGAACCAGCGGGGCCGATCCGACGACCGTGTGATCGCGTGCGCCGAAGAACGCCAGAAAAGCCGAACGAATGTCGTTGAGCGCCGTCATAACCGCCTATATCCGCTTTGGACCGCCGGCAGACGATATGCGGCGCGGACCGCCGATTGGCAATGTCCGGAACGAGCGTTACGGCGTCCGGAACGAGCGTTACGGCGTCCGCGACGATCGTTACGAGCCGGCGGCGCGCCGCCTCGAAAGGGGCCTCGTCAGGCTTTGAGCGATTCAGCCTCGTCGTCGTCGCTTTCGCCGACCAACAATTCTTCGGCCACCAACCCGGCGTTGGCCCGCACCGCGCGATCGATCGCGGTGGCAATTTCCGGGTTGTCCTTCAAATATTGTTTGGCGTTTTCGCGCCCCTGACCGATGCGCTCGCTGTCGAACGAAAACCAGGATCCCGACTTTTCGACGACCCCGGCCTTCACGCCGAGATCGACGAGTTCGCCGACATACGACACGCCCTCGCCATACATGATGTCGAATTCGACCTGCTTAAAAGGCGGGGCCACTTTGTTTTTGACGATTTTGACCCGCGTCTGGTTGCCGACGACTTCGTCGGCCTTCTTGATCGCGCCGATGCGGCGAATGTCCAACCGTACGGACGCGTAGAATTTCAGCGCGTTCCCGCCCGTAGTGGTCTCGGGCGAGCCGAACATCACGCCGATTTTCATGCGGATCTGATTGATGAAGACGACGAGACAATTCGATTTCGCGATCGACCCCGTCAGTTTTCTCAACGCTTGGCTCATCAGGCGCGCCTGAAGACCGGGCAGGGAATCGCCCATATCGCCCTCGAGTTCGGCGCGCGGGGTCAGCGCCGCGACCGAGTCGATCACCAAAATGTCCACCGCGCCGGAACGCACCAGCGTATCGGCGATTTCCAGCGCCTGCTCGCCGGTGTCCGGTTGCGAAATCAACAGCTCGTCGAGATTGACCCCGAGTTTCTGCGCGTATTGCGGGTCCAGCGCGTGTTCGGCGTCGACAAAGGCCGCAACGCCGCCTCTTTGTTGCGCCTGCGCCGCGACATGAAGCGCTAGTGTCGTCTTGCCCGAACTCTCCGGCCCGTAGATCTCGACGATCCGCCCCTTCGGCAACCCGCCAATGCCGAGCGCAATGTCGAGGCCCAACGATCCGGTCGAAATGCTCTCGATATCGACGACGTCTCGGTCGCCGAGCTTCATGACCGAGCCTTTGCCGAACGCTTTGTCGATTTGCGAAATCGCCGCTTCCAACGCCTTCGATTTGTCCACGTCGCCCGCCTCAACCAGTTTCAATCCGTGCGCCATATCGCCCGATCTCCGTTGCCTTACGCCGCTATTGCCGTCAATAGGCGGTGTGTACGCTCTTTGTTCTCATTTGTCGAGGGGGCGACGACACGTTCGCCGAATTTTGTTCTTTTATTGTTCGCATTTTTGGTGTAACCACAAAATCAAGAGGTTGGTTAATCGGAGGCGGCGAGATGCGCGCGTTTTTCGTCGGTGCGGCAGTCCTGTTGGCGCTTGCCGCGGGCGTATTGTTTGCGGTTCCGCTTCTCGTCAGCGGCGACGCGTTCAAGCCGCGGTTGGAAGCCGCGGCGACGCAGGCCCTCGGCCGCACGGTCGCCATCGAAGGCGACGTGACCTTCCGATTGCTGCCGTCGCTGCGCTTCGACGTGGACGGGATGTCGGTCGGAAACCCGGACGGGTTTGACGCGCCTTACTTTGCAAAAGCGGACAGCGCGTCGCTCGGCGTTGCGCTGGTTCCCTTACTGAGCCGCGACGTGCGGTTGACGCGCTTTATTCTCGACAGACCGGAAATCGCGCTCGTCAAACGAGACGACGGCGCGGTGAACTGGATTTTCGGCGCTCCCGCGCCGGCGGCCGACGAGGAGCCGGGTCCGGCTGAAGCCGACGCGAGCGAACCGGGCGCAGCGGCTTTGTCGGATCTTCGGCTCGGCGACATTCGCATCGTGAACGGCGCCGTTCGCTATGACGATCGGTCGACCGGATCGACGCTCGCGATTGCCGACTTGAATGTGAACGCCGTTCTCAAATCGCTCGACCAGCCGTTGACCCTGCGCGCGGATTTTGTCGTCAACGGCCGAGAGGCGGCCCTTACGGCGGTTTTGGAGACGCCGCGCGCGCTTCAAGGCAATGAACGCGCATCGGCGAAGATCGACGCGCGCGTCGCCGGGGCCTCGGCGGCTGCCGATTTATCGCTCAACGACGACCAGGCCGGCCGGTTTCGCGGCACCGTCAATGCGGACGCGCCGGACCTGTCGGCGGTGGCCGAAGCGTTCGGGACGCCCTTGCCGGACGCGCCGGGCCTCGACGTCCTTTCATTTGAGGGCGATCTTTCCGGGTCGGCCGACAAAATGCGGTTGGCGCTGCGCAAGTTTATTTTCGACGACGTCGCCGGCCGCGCCGACGTTACGCTCGATCTGACGGGCGAGCGGCCGCTTTTGAGCGGCGACGTGACGGCCGACGCGGCCGACTTTCGTCGATATACGCCGGCGACCGACGAGGCGTCGGCCGGGTTCCCGCCTTGGTCGGACGCACCGCTCGACTTTTCGAGCCTCGGGGCCGTCGACGCCGACATCAATCTCGCCGCCGCGACGCTGCAACTCGCCGACCTCGCCATGTCGAACGTTCAAGGCCGGATACGGATCGATCGCGCGCGCTTGAATGCGGAGCTCACCGCGCTGACGCTCTACGGCGGCGAGGGCGACGGCGGGCTCATCGTGAACGCCCGCGGCCGGACCCCGTCTTTTTCGGGCGGCCTGTCGGCGTCGGGCGTCGATGCGGCGGGCCTCGCTCGCGACGTTCTCAAGAACGATCGTTTGAGCGGGACCGGCGCGCTCGACGTAAAATTTTCGGGGTCCGGGACCAGCCAAGCCGCCATCGTGAAATCATTGGACGGCGACGGCGGTTTCGCCTTTGAGAACGGGGCGATCCGGGGCGTCAACATCGCGAAGTTGGCGCGCTCGGCCGCGTCGCTCCGCCAGGGCTTGAATGCCGCCGCCGTCGGCGACGCCCTTGCGACGGCCGCGGGGCCCGACGAGCAAACGGATTTTTCCGCGTTCAACGCGCAGTTCACGATGGAAAACGGACGGATGACCGCCGACGCGATTTCAATGACTGCGCCGTACCTGACCATGACCGGCGGCGGCGAGATCGATTTGCCCACGCAATCGGTCGATTTGCGCTTGGCGCCGCGGGTTTCGACCGATGCCGGCGGCGAGGCGGGTCGGACGGCGACCGCGCCGATCCGCGTCACGGGAACGTTTAACAAGCTCAAGACCGGCTTGGACGTGCGGTCGGCCGTCGAAGACGAAGTGCGCGGACGCGTCGAGGACGTGATCGGCGGCGTATTCGGAGGCGCGCGCCAGGACGGCGCCGCCGCGGACGCCGACGCCGAGAGCGGAAGCGCCGACGGGGCGGTCGTTGAGGACGCCGCCGAAGCCGTTGCCGGGCGGGCGCTCGACGCGCTTTTCGGGCCGAAGAAGAAACCGGCCGGCGGCGAGGACGATGATAGCGGCGACGGCGCCAAGAAAGACAAGACGCCGGAGCGCTGATCGCCCGCCTGCGGTTCGGCCGGCGGCGGCGCAAGGAAAACGCGGCGCTCGGGACACTTGGCGGTTCGTCGCCGGAGCGACGGCGCCTACGGGCGCGCGAACTGCGGGCGCGACGCGGTATCCGGCCTGGCGCCGGCTAAGGCGTTTTGTGACGCCGGTCGTTGCGGCCGGGCACGTGGCGCGCCGCGCAGTGCGCCTCAGAAGGTGACCGCCGGACGACATCTCGCTTAAGTGACCCGACGGCGCTTGAGACGCCGGCGGAAGGATTGTCGGAGCTCTGGCCGCCGACGCAGGCGGCCACGGCGACGTCGTTGTGTCGTCGCCTCAAAGTGGGAAGGGCGGCGGGGGGCGCATCTTCTCGTGCGCTGAGACGCCGGGAACAATCGGCGGGCCGCGCATGCCGATAGGCCGATTTTCCCCTGCTTCGGCGACCTGCGAGACCAGGCGGCGCCCCCGTGCGCGAAAGACGCGCCGGCGCGATCGTTCGGGGCCTAGCGTCGACCGGCGAACACCCCCATCACTTCACGGTTACGCGCTCGCGCCGCGCCGGCTGAACGGCGATGCGTGCGCAGCGCCCGGCGGGCCCGGCCCGGTCGCATCGGCGGCGCGCCGAACGCGGCGGACGCCAAGCGCGGCGAAAAAGCGTGATGTAAGGCGCTATGAAGATCGCAGCGACGACACGATTGCCCGACACGATCCGCAGCATGCTCGGCGGCGCGGCGGTCTGTGCCGTATCGGCGGGCGAGGCCGCAGCGGCGCAGATCGGCGCGACCGGCGTCGATCCGGTGGCGGCGAGCGCGGTCGGGGCCGTGAGCCTCGCCGTCGCGTCGGTCGCGTATGCGGTGCGGTCTAGGCTCGCCGCGCGCGGGCGGGCCGGCCGGCTTTCGGACATGCTCGCCGAAATGGAAGCGCGCGTCGAAAAAGCCGACGCGGTGTTGGCGACGCACCCGGGGCTCGTCGTCGTCTGGGAAGATGAAACCGACGACCGCCCGGGCGACGACACGCAAAACTGGGGCGCGCCGCGCATTTTCGGCGGGGCGGCCGCCCTCGCATCATTGATGTCGTTTGCGGCCGGCGGCGAAGGCGACACGCCCGCCGCGCGGCTCTTGAACGCCCTCGGCGATTTGCCGGTCGACGAAGACGCCGGCGCCGGCGAGCCGAAAAGTTTGCACAAGAAAATCGAGGATTTGCGCCGGCATGGAATTGCGTTTTCCGGCTCGGTCATGACCTCCGAAGGCCGCGGCATCGAAGCCTCCGGCCGCCTCGCCGGCGGGCAAACCGCGTTGTGGCTGACCGACCCGGCGGCGCGCAAACCGGAAACCGGCGCGCTCGGCCGCATTCTCGAACGCTCGGGCGATCTGCACGGCGCACTGTCGTGTCTTGAACGCGCGCCCACGCCGGCCTGGCGGCGAAACGCCCCACTCGATCTCGTTTGGGTGAACAAAGCCTACGCTAAAGCCGTCGAAGCGCCCTCGCCGTCCGCAGCCGTCTCCGGCCAAATCGAACTCGATCCGTCATTGCGCGCGCGCGCGCAGGCCGCCGCCGCGGATAAAAAAGCCGTCGAGGCCGCCGTCTCGGTCAACATCGAGGGCGACCGGCGGGCGCTTCGGGTCTTCGAGACGCCGCTGCACGGGGCCGGCGCCGCGGCGATCGGCGGGTTTGCGATCGACGTCACGGAAATCGAGCGCGCCAAAAGCGACCTCGCGCGCCACATCGAGGCGCATCGGCGAACGCTCGACGACGTGCCGACCGCCGTCGCCCTCTTCGGCCCGAACCGCGCGCTCGCCTATCACAACGCCGCCTTCGCAAAGCTGTGGCGCGTCGACGAAGCCGATCTTGTCGGCGGCCCGACGCACGACGAACTTCTCGACAGTTTGCGCCATGCCGGCCGCTTGCCCGAGCAAGCCGACTACGCGGCCTGGAAGCGACGTCAAATTCATCTCTACACAGAGGACCACTCCGCGCCCGGTTCGGAGCGCGACGGCGGCGCGCCGGACGAAGTCTGGCACCTGCCGGACGGCCGGACGTTGCGCGTCGCGCAGTCGCGCCATCCCTTCGGCGGCGTCTTGACGGTCTTCGACGACATCACCCAGGAAGTCTCGCTGGAGCGCAGGTTCAATACGCAAATCAGCGTCCAGAAGGCGACGCTCAACACGCTCGCCGAGGGCGTCGCGGTCTTCCAGGCCGACGGCACGTTGCGTCTTTACAATGACGCGCTTCAAAAGATGTGGCGGCTGGAGACATCGCTCCTGAAAGACGCGCCGCACGTCGAACAAGTCTTGCAGGCGCTCGCCCCGCAAACGCGCGGTGCGGACGATACGCTCACGGACATTAAACGGCGCGCGACGTCGATGTCGCCCGAGGCGCGCCAGCCGGTCGCAGACGTCGCCGTCGACCTTGCGGACGGGCGAACCTTCTCGTTCGGGGCCGACCCGTTGCCCGACGGCGCGACGTTGATCCATTTCTTGGACGTCACGGATTCGCGCGAGCGTGAAAAAGAACTGAAAGAATGCAACGCGCTCCTCGAAGAGATCGACCGGCAGAAGTCCAAATTCGTCGACCATGTATCGTATCAACTGCGAACGCCGCTTGCGACCATTATCGGCTTTGCGGAAATGCTCGACGACCAGATGTTTGGTATGCTGAATGATCGCCAGCACGACTACGTCGCCAGCATTTTATCCGCATCCCACCATTTACGCGATCTGATCTCGGACATTATCGATCTCGCCGCGATCGACGCCGGCAAACTCGGCGTCGACATGAAAGAGGTCGACATTCGCGAATTGCTGGAAAGCGCGGCGACCTACGCGGCGCTCAAAGCCGAAGACACGCAAGTGCATCTCGCCGTTTCCTGTCCGCCCGACGTCGGCACAATTCTCGCCGACGAAAAACGTCTCAAACAAGTTCTTTTCAATCTCCTGTCGAACGCGTTCGCCTACACCGACGTCGGCGGCGCCGTTACGCTCGGCGCCGACCGGGCGCCGGGCCTCGTGCGGCTTTGGGTCGATGATTCCGGACGCGGCGTCTCGGCCGACGACCAACCGCAGGCCTTCGAGCCGTTCGTCAGTCGCGGCCCCAGCGCAGGCGCGGGGATCGGCCTTGCGCTCGTTAAGCGCTTTGTCGATCTCCATAACGGCTGGGTGCGCATGGAATCGGCCCCCAATGACGGCACGCGCGTCACGTGTTATCTGCCGTCGCGCCGCAGCGCGCCGACGGCCGACGCGGATGGAGCCGTCAAGGAAAGCGCAGATGCGCGCGCCGACGCGACGGCGTCGACGGGCGCGACTGGTGGGGGCGCGGCTGGTGGGGGCGCGGCTGGTGGCGGCGCGGCCCCGGGCGAGGCCGGCAAGACCGCCGTCGGCGCTTGACGGACCCGCGCCCGTGCGGCGATCGTCGCGTTTCCGCCGCAATCGCCGCCTAATCGAGCGACCATGAAGATCTTCGCCCTTGCGTTCGCCGGCCTTCTCATCACGCCGGAAGCGCCCTACGACCCCGCCGATCGGACGAACCCGGATTATTTGGAGGGCCTCGCCGGCGGCGGGGCGCGGTATCAACGGTGCGTCGCCGTCGTCTCGGAGGATCCGGAAGGCGCGCGCGCCGTCGCGCTTGAATGGACGCAGGCCGGCGGCGGGCCGCCCGCGACCCACTGCCTGGCGCTCGCGGACTTGGCGCGCGGTTACCCCAAGCTCGCCGGCGCGCGGCTCGCCCTACTCGCCGAGGACGGCCGAGCCGGCGACGTCCTCGTGCGCGCTCGGTTATTGGAGCAGGCGGCCCTCGCCTTCCTTGAAGCCGACGAAGACGCCCAAGCCCTCGACGCGATCAAAAACGCCATCGCCATGGCCCCGAACGCCGGCGAGATCCGCTTAACGGCGGGCGTCGTCAACGCCGCAAACGAAAATTGGGAAGCGGTCGTGAAATCGGTGACGGCCGCAGAAGAAACCGGCGTCGTCAGTCTCGACGGCTATCTGGCCCGCACGCGCGCCTATCTCGCCTTGGCCAAAGCGCGCCAGGCCGCCGAAGACGTCGTCAACGCGCTACGCATCGATCCGTTCAACGTCGACGCGTTGGTGCTGCGCGGCGAGATCCTTCAGGCCGGCGTCGACGTCGCCGCATCATACCGGCGACGCGGGGCCGAGCCGCCGGCCGATCCGGATGTTCCGGACCCGCCGAGCGCGCCCGCACAGACGCCGCGTTAACGGATTTTTAACGCCCGTTTCGCTTTAGTGAAGGCCGGTCGACAAGCGCAAACGTCGCCCGTAAACGCGCGTTTTTGCGCCTTCAACGAACGGACCGGCCGCGCATGGCGATCAATCGGTGGACGGAGCAAACGGCGTCGAGCGGCCCGCAGCTCGGCGTTCGCGAATTACAAGCGCAGGCGGACGCGGCGTTGCGCGACCAGGCGCGCGCCCGCCGGCTTGCGCCGCGCCGACCGCTGTCGCGCCGCGCGCATCTTTTCCTGATTGAACGGCTCGCCGCGCGCGCCGGCGCCGGGCTGGCGGCCTATGCGTCCGTCATCGTTTTCGCCGGCGTCGTCCTCGGCCGCGCCGCGCCGTTTCGCACCGTTCTTTGGACCGCAATCGCCTTCGCCGCGCTCTATGCGACGCGTGATCTTTTGAGCGCGTTTCGCCAAGGCGAAAGCGTCGCGCGCCGCCCCTTCCGCTGGCGTGCGAACTACGTCGCCGCCTTGAGCGTGTCGAGCGCGGCGATCGGGGCCGGACCGTTTTTCTTGTCGCCGACCGGATACGTTCTAGAACTTGCGGTTCTGTGCGGCTGCGCGGCGGGGATTGCGGGGCTGCGCCACTCGTTCCACCTGCGCGCCGCGCTCGCCGCTTTTTTGCCGGCCGGTCTTTTGAGCGTCGCCGCCGCCTC
>JBCCZS010000098.1:0-10918 GCA_039187035.1 Pseudomonadota bacterium
AGCACCAAATGATGCTCCCCGGCTACGCCCTCGCCGCCCAAGGAACGCAAGTGCACGCAGCCCTGTGGCCAGGTTGGGAAAAAACGCCGGGCCCGGGCGAGTACTGCTGGGCGCGCCAACATCTGCTCTCGCGCGCGTTCGCAAGCCAGGCGGCCGCATACGTCGTCTGCGCGGCCGGGCTGCGGTTAAAGAAACACATTCCCGACCGCTGGAAGCCGCTCGGCGCGTGGGAGCACACCGGCCAGTCCTGCATCATCGATCCGCGTGGAGAGATCATTGCGGGGCCGATTGAAGGCGAAGGCCTCGTCGTCGCGGAAGGATCGCTGGACGTCGTGCGCGCGGCGAAAGCGGCGTGCGACATCGCCGGGCATTATTCGCGCCCGGACGTCTTTCGCTTCCTGGTCAACAATGAGGCGGTCGATCGGCGCGTGACGATGACGACGGACAGCGAGTTTGGCGACGAGGATCTCGCCGAATTGACGCGCGACGCCGACGAAGACGAGTGGCTCAACTAGCCGCCCGCAAATCGCCCGCCGTCGCGCGCGCGTCGATGAGCGTTTCAAGAACCCTGTCGAACCGCGCCAACTGGCGCGACCAATCATAATCAGCCGCGATCCGCGCCCGCGCCGCAGCGCCGAGCGCGTCGGCCCGCGCAGGCGTTTCTAGAAGGCTCGCGACTTCGTCGGCGAACCCGCCGGCGGCGTCGGCGACGAGCAGCTCCGCGTCGCGGACCGCCGCGATCCCCTCCGCCGCACCGGACGTCGCAACGACGGGTTTGGCCATCGCCATCGCTTCACGCACTTTGTTTTGAACGCCTCGGGCGATGCGCAACGGCGCCACGACGACGCGCGCATGGGCGAGCCAGGGGCGCACGTCCGCGACGCGGCCCGTCACGCTGACGCCCGGCGTGCGCGCCAACGCCCGCACGGCGGAACCGGGATTGGCGCCGACGATTGCGAAGGTCGCGGCCGGCGCGCGCGCGCGCAGCTTCGGCCAGACTTTGTCGACGAACCAGACGACGGCGTCTTCGTTCGCCCAATAGTCCATCATCCCCACAAAGACGATATCGGCCGCACCGTCGGGCGCGGCATAAACCGTATCGGGATTAAAGTAATTGGCGTTGACGCCGTTGCCGAACCAATGGAGCCGGCGGGCCGGGCGCCCTGCGCTCAAAACGCCCGCCTCGGCCTCGGAAATTGCAAAACTCGCGTCGGCCCACGCGATGATGCGGCGTTCTTCGGCGGCCAGAAGACGCGCCTCGCGCGCATAAACCCAGCTCATGGCCCCGCGTCGCCGGCGCGCGTAGGCGGCCCATTTCGCGCTGTCGGCGTCGCAAAGGTCCACAAGACGCGGCGGCGCGCCCGGCGGGCGAGGCCCCTCGATATATTGCGCCATCGAGGACGAAAAAACGACTTCCGCGGCGAGCGGGCGGCGGCGCGCCTGCGCAACGAATGCGTCCATGTCGGCGTCGCGATAATAGCCGCGCGTAATCGGACGACCGCCGGCGAACGTCCGAACGCCCCGCAATCGCGCAGCCCGCGGCGAAAGCGGGGCAAAAAAAGCCGACGCGCAGCGTAGCCTAACGTCCTCTTCGTACCGACGGTCCGCCGCGTCGTCGACGAAACAACCGAGATGGACGTCATACCGGCTCGTCAGCCGTTCCATAAGACGGAACGAACGGATTTTGTCGCCCTTATCGGGCGGGTACGGAATACGATGGGCGAGGAATAAAACCTCGCGGCGCCCGCTCATGCGAGGTGGCGCGCCAGCAGAGGCCCGCCAAGCGTCGCGAGGGGTAGCGGCATGTGCTTCCAGGCCGCCGAGAAGGTTTTGAATTTCGGGTTCTGCGGATTGACGTTCGGGACCTCTTTGGCCCGCACGAGCGCATATTGATAGCGCAACGGCTCGGCGCTAAAACCCCACAACGTCTTATTGTGGTAATGCGGCGTGCCGATCTTCGAGCGGCCGAAATCAAACGCTACACGCCCGCGCGCGACCGCGCGCTCCATCACCATCCAATAGAGATAATCGAACGCGCGCACCCGCCGCGCGTCCGGCGACGCGCCGACATAATAGGGCATCACGCGTTCGGCGTCGTAGAAACTCATCAACGCGGCGACCGGCTCGCCATAGGCTTCGACCACGGCGATTTCAACGTCGGCGCCGAACGTATCAAGCAAACGCTCCGCATACCGCATCGAGAAGACGGGCGTGCCGAGGTCGCGCGCCGACCGTGCGTAGACGGTGTAAAATGTGCGCAGGTCGCGGCCGAAACGCACGCGGAGTTTACCGGCGTCGGCGAGCTTGAGCGCCTTGCGCACTTCGGCGCGGCGTTTGCGCGGGATCGCTTTCAATCGCCGTTCGGGATCGGCGTCGACGACTTTCTCAAACGATGCGTAGACGTCGCATTTTTCAAGCCAATTGGCGAAGCGGCGCCCGCCGCCGCGAATTTCGACATATTGGACGCGGCGATCGACGCCGGCCTCCTGGGCCGCCAGCGCCAAGGCTTCGGCGGCCTCGTCATCGTCCGCGACGACGCCGCCGCCCACCGTGAACGCGGTCGAAATCAACGAGTGGCCGAGGAGCGGGCTCTTCACGTGGCTGAAGGGCGCAAGGCCGACGACGTCGTTTCCCCGGCGCGCGACGAACCGCACGGGCTCATAGCCGTACATGCGCTTGACGAACTCGCCCCACCCCCAACGGTGAAAGAACGTCGCGTCTTCGCTCACGCCGACGAAGCGGTCCCATGCCGCCGCGTCCGCGTCGCATGCAGCTTCGATCCGCAAGGCGCCGCGGCGCGCTTCTTCGCGTTTTCCCTCTTGGATCTTTTCAAAAACGGTGGTCACGGCGCCGCCTCCAGGCCGAGGGCCGCGTCAATCCGCGACCATTGAAAATCGCCCAAGAGGCGCGCCAATTTGCGCGGATTGTCCCGCAGATTGAGGTAATGACGCAGGCGCGCTTTCATCGGCGCGCCGGGAATGCGCGGCTGGTCCGGATCGACCTCCCACGGATGAAAATAGAATATCGCCGGTCCGTCGAGATCCGTATGCGCCGCATCGAGCAATCGCTTGGAAACGGCGTAAGGCGCCGCGCGAAACCACCCCCCGCCGCCCGCGCTGACGCGCCTTCCGGCGAACCGGGCCGTCGCCACCGGGGCTTCGAGAAAGCCGCACCCTGCAAGCGGTCGATGCACGCCGCGCGGCGCGTTCGGATCGCCGTAATGGTCGTGCGCGATCGGATGACTGCTTGAAGAATATGCGTGACCCGTCTCGGCAAGGATGTCGTACGCCCAAGGCGTGCGGGCGTCGATCGAAAAACCGGCGGCCCGATAGCCGCGCACGCCGACGCCGGCGGCTTGTTCCAAAAGGTCCTTGGTCCTGCGCACGTCAGCTCGAAACGCGTCCGGCGTCTGATCGAAGACTTTGCGATGGTCGTAGCCGTGGGACGCAATTTCGTGCCCGCCGTCGACGATCGCGCGCACAAGGCCGGGGACCCGTTCGGCAACCCAGCCGAGCATAAAAAACGTCGCCGTCGCGCCGTGTGCGGCGAAAATATCGAGACAGCGCTTAGTCGCCTCGACGACGCGCAAAGGGAAGGCGTCCCATTCGCTGCGGTCGATGACGCCGGAAAAAGCCCAAACTTGGAAATAGTCTTCAACGTCCACGGACATTGCAAAACGCGACGACGCCGATGCGCCATGCGGCGCGACGGCGGCGACATTGGGCGCGCGGGCCGTTTGTGCGAGCGACATGGGCGCGCCTCCTCCCCCGTCGCTCGTTATCGCCAGTTAGCGCGGATATCGGCGAGCAGCATTTCGGCCCGGCGCAAAGACGACTGGATGTCCTCTTTGCGCTTTTCGCGCGTTTCGCTCGCTGCGCGGGCCTTCTGGCGCAAAAACGTCATCTCGGTGTGCGCGCGTTTTAGCTCCGCACGCGTATCGTTTATCGACTTCAGAACGGCGTCGTTCCAAGCCGACGCGCTGTCCGCCTCGGCGACGGCGGCGGGCGCGACGAACGCGGAGGCGACGGCGCCGGCGGCGAAATCGCTCGCGTCGTCGAAGTCTTCCGTTTCAGACGCGGCCTCGTCAGCCGCTGCGTCGTCATCCTCGCTAGCCGGTGCGGGCGCCGGCGCGGTCGCCGCCGCCGTTACGGCCTCGGCGATTTCGTCGAGGGAGGCTTCGTGGCGGTCGTCGCCCGCCGGCGCGGCGGCGTCCTCCGCGAGCGACCCGGCGAGCGGCTCGGCTAAGGGATCGTCGATCGCAGCCTCGTCGGCGGTAAGCTCGTCGACGACGACATCGTCGTCGGGAGCGGCGTCGGCTTCGCTCTCTTCTGCCGAGAACGCCTCGATCGAAACCGGCGCATCTACGGGATCGGCCTCAAGCGAGGCGGGGCCGCCTTCACGATCTTCAGTAATGGGACTTTCTACGACCGGACCGGCAAGCGCCGACGTCGGCTCGGGCTGTTCGTCTACCGACGGCTCGGGGGCCGCAGGCTCCGGCGTCGCCACGCCTGCTTTTTTGTTGCGAAGGCGGTCGAGGACGCTTACCGACGCGCCCCCGACTGCCGCTGTAGCCGCAGCCGTCGCCGCGGCCGCGGGGCGCTCGACGCGTTCGGCCGACGCGGGCTCTTCGCGTTCGTCGGACGCATCTTTTTCGACCGGTTCGTCCTTGTCGCCGGGCGGCGGCGTTTCGCCGGCGGCGTCGAGGACGGTCATCGCGTCGAGGCGTTCTTGCAAAGCGTCGGCGTCCGTTTCCGTCTCAGCATCGTCAGGGGCGTCGTCGTGCGACGCGTCGGGCGCGCCTGCAGCGACGCCGTTGACGTAGGCGAGGTCGCCGGCGGCGGGTTGCGCGTCCATCGTCGCCTCGTCGGCTTCAAACGACTGATCCGTCATCTCATCCCCCTCCTCTGCGGGCCCCTCGACACGTTCCGCCTCGAGCCCGCCCGAAGGCGCGACGGCGTTCGGCGCGACGAACTCGCTCGCCATGTTCTCAGCCGCAAGATCGCTCACGACCGTGATGATCGTTTCGCGATCCGCACGATGGCTCTCTTCCAAGGCGCACGATAACAGCAGGCGATTTGCCAATTTATTGATTTTGCGCGGCACGCCGCCGGTCGCCTCGTGGATCGCTTGGAACGAATCGTCCGTGAAAGACGGATCGCCGTTCCAGCCGACGACGGACAAGCGATGGCGGATATACTCGGCCGTTTCGGCGACGCCGAGCGGCTCGAGGTGATAGGACGCAATAATGCGCTGGCGCAGCTGCTCCATGTCGTCGCCGGCCAAGATCGGCCGAAAGTCCGTTTGCCCCACCAGGAACACTTGGAAGAGCGGCGTTCCTTCATAGTCCATGTTCGACAGAACACGCAGTTCCTCGAGCGTTTCCGGCGGGAGGTTCTGAACCTCGTCGACGATCAGCAAGACCCGGCGACCGTGGTTAAGCTGGTCGAAAAGGAAATCCTCGAACGCGTCGAGATCGGCGGACTTGCCGTCGCCCGCCGGTTCAATGCGGAACGCGGAGAGAATGTGCGACAACAGATCGTCGGGCTTTAAATTGGGCGTCAGCAAATGCGCGGCGGCGATGCGCGATCGGTCAAGCTGGTCGAGGAGATGGCTGATCAGCATCGACTTACCGGCCCCGATTTCGCCGGTGATGACGATGAAGCCCTCCGCCTGGCGCAGGCCGTAATGCAAATACGCCATCGCTTTATTGTGCGAGCGGCTGCCGAAGAAAAATTTCGGATCGGGATTGAGCTTGAAAGGCTGGCCCGAGAAATTGAAATAGTCTTCGTACATCGATTAAAGATCCAGCGTCAGCCCCAGGGCGACGGCGTTTTCCGTGTATTCGAACAGCTCTTCGTCGGCGAAACGATCCGTGCGCGTGTACTCGCCGAAAAGCGATAGGTTTTCGTAAATCCGGTAGGCGAGACCGACCTGGCCGCCGACGGTCGTCGTTAAACCGTTAAGAAAGTTCGTGTCGTCGCACGCCAGCGCCGCACTGAAACCCGGGGCCGCCGGATCAAGGCCGAAGATCGACGGGTCGGCGAGGCACGCCGCGCGATTAATGCCGACGTCCGACCGGCGATAAAACGCGCCGCCATAGGCGTCGAGCCGACGCGTCAACCGCCGCGTAACATTCGCGATCGCCTGGTAATTCTCGTTCGTCGTAAAGCCGAAGTCCGCATCCTGATAGTTCAAACCAACCGCGAATGCGGTGCGATCGTAGGCGCCGTTCACTTGCACGAAGGCGTCGTTGCTCACGCCGATACCGACGGTTTGGGCTTCGAAACCGAACGGCGCGAATTGCGTCGCTGCGTCGACGACGGCGGCCGGGTCAAGCTCGGCGCCCTCCCGCAGGCTTTCGGCGAAGAGGAGCGTGTCTTGCGTCAACGCCTGGAAGCGCGAATTGACGAATTGCGAGCGCGTTTGGAACGTCCGCGAGGCGCCGGCCGAGACTTGAAGGCGCGAGGACACTTGATAGCTCGCCTCCGCGTCGATGAAGTCGTCGTCATAGCGTTGGCCGTACTCGAGCCGCAGGAAGGACCGCCGGCCGGGGCGCGCGATAAAGCCCGCGCGCCAGAAGACCCCGGAGAGGGCTTCGTCGTCGAACGCGTTGAACACCGTTTCGGTTTCGATGTCGTCGTAGCCGATCGCGCCGGAAAGGGAGAATTGATCCGAGAGCGGCACTTCCGCCGCCGCCTGGAGCGAGCCCTGTTGGAACTCGAACCGCGGCGCGAGGTCCGAGCCCTCCTCGACGGTCTCATTGCCGTATGCGCTGAGATTTAACCGGATCCGCTCAAAGCGCGCGCCGGAATCGTAAGCGGCCAGCACTTCTTGGGTGCGCGAGTCGTTAAGAAACTCTTGGAAGCCGTTCGCAAAATCGGAGTCGTCGTCGTTGATCAGGACTTTCGTGAAACGATAGCGCAGCTCGGCCGCTGAATTGTCCGCAAACCGACGATGAAAATACGGACTGACCGAGAACGTATTGACGTCCGCGCGCTGCCCGCGCGAGGCGTTGATGTTCGGCGAGAACCGAGCATTGTCGCCGATTAGCTGGCGCGTCGTACGCCCGGAGACGTCGAGGAAAAACAGATTGTCGGCGAGCGTGAACGTCCCGACCGCGCCGACGTCCTGGTTCACGCGAAAGTCTTGCGCCTGCGTCAGATACGACAGATCGAGATCCCCGCGCAGGAGCCCGGTGAAACGCGGGGACGAAAAGATCGCCGCGCCTGAGAACACCGTCGATGCGATCAGGTCGTCTTCGCGCTGGCCGTCGGGCAACAGATCGATATTGTCCGTATAGATTAGCCGCGGGCTGACGCTCGCCGCATAACCGAGATAGTCGGTACGGAAACGCAGCGGCGCGCGCGGCTCGACGACTTGCGCGATCGCTCCCGACACGGCGCACAGGACGCCGCCGACCGCAACGATCAGCTTTTGCCGGCCGGTGAACCGGCGGCGGGCGCGTACGGCGGGTTTTGACTTCGCCCGTTTTAGCTTCGCCCGTTTTAACTTCGCCATGGCGGACTACTCTCCTTCGCCGGCGGGGTCGGCGTTCGGCGCCGCGTCCCGGGGCTGACGATCATATCGTTCGTATGAACCGTAATGCGTGCCGCCGCCGGCGAAGAGGCAGCGGTTAAGAACGAGGCTGACATTGGGGTTGACGTCGAGCAATTCGTCGAGCGCAGCCGAGACGGCGGGCTCCGGCGTCGCGTCGGCTTCGACGACGAAAATGACTTCGTCCACATACCGTGCAAGGACCAACGCTTCGGTCGTCGAGAGAACCGGCGGCGCGTCTACGAAGACGATGCGCTCGCGATTGCGGGCGGAAAGCCCGGTGAAAAACCGTTGCGCGTCGGCGGATCCGAACAGCGCGTCCGCTCGCTCGACAGGTGCGCCCTCGCCGATGACGCTGAACGGCAAATCGTCCGCACGGTGCGTAATTTGCGACGGGCGCAGGCGCGGATCGCGCAAGGCGTCGACGAGCCCGGGCCCCGCGGCAAGCCCGAGATGGGCCCGCACTTTCGGGCGCGGCGTGTCCGCGTCGATGACGACGGTCTCGATTTCTTCTTCGGCGGCGAAGCTCAGCGCCAGGCTGATCGCGGTGAACGTCTTGCCTTCACCGGCGCGGGTGGAGGTGACGAGCACGATATTGCGCCGGCGCCCCTGTTGGCTGCGCAACCGGTCCGCCGCGCCCCGTCGCAGATAACCGAGGCGGCGCATCAGTCGCCGCTTCATGACGCGCAGTTCAAGCGCCAACGCGCCGTTCTCGCGGCCGGGCGTGTAAAGTCCCTGTTGCGCCAGGGTGCGGCGCGACAGCGCAAAGCGTTGCGCGGCGGGTTCGTCGCGAAGCGCGGGTTGCGGGTCGACCGGCGCGTCCTCGCCGCCGGCGTTTACGGCGCGGTCGATCAAGCCCATCGCGCGGCCCCTTCGCGTTCTTCGTATACGCCCTCGTTCGTCGCTTCCTTTGCGGTCGAGGGTACACGGAAGACTTCCCAATAGACGTAAGCGCCGCAAAGGACGACGAGCGCGGCGATCGCCCCGCCGAGGCGCGAGAGGTCGCCGCGCCGGCGCGCTTTGACGCTCGACGACGACACCTCGCTGACGGCCCCGAGCACCGGCAAGCCGAAGGTGGACTGCAGCGCCTGCGTTTGCGTGAACGACTTGTCGAGCGCGGTCAGCAACATGGCCGCGGCGCCGCCGGCCCCGAAAGCGGCGACGACGGAGGCGAGGATCAGCAAAAGGCGCGGCGGAAAACTCGGCTGCAACGCGACGCGCGGATGTTCCAACACTTCGTATTTGACGCCCTGCGCGCCCGGGCCGAGCTGCGTCGTCAATTCAAAGCGGTCGCGGCGTTGAACGAGTTCTTCATAGCTTTTCTGGGTCTGTTCATAGTCGCGCATGATGCGTTGCAAATCGGCCTGGACCTGCGGCACTTGCGCGACTTTGAAATTAAGCGCTTCAAGGTCTGTCCGGACTTTGCGTTCGCGCTCGCTTAACGCCGCGACCTGGTCGCGCGCGCTGCGCACTTGCACGGCGAGCGCTTTATAGGCGGGATTGTCCGGGAGCGCGCCGGTCCCGGCGGACTCAAGCTCTTCGATTTCGACCAGGAGCTTGCGTATCTCCGGATAGTCGTCCGTAAACTGACTGCGCAAGCGGGCCAACTCGACTTTCAGTTTGCCGAGCTCGTTGTTGGTCGACGTGCGGGGCGTCGTCGCCAATTGGGTGGCGAGCGTCGTTTCGCTGCGCCGGGCGACGGCGAGTTCATTGCTCACGTTCGACAGATCGATCTCAAGCAATTCGCGCCGACGCGCGTTGTTTTCCACGAGCGCCAATTGTTCGGCGTTTTCGCCGCGGAAGCGCGCGACCTCCTGGTCTTTGGTGGCGAGCCGCTCTTCAAAGCGCGCGATCTGCCGGTCGAGCTTGCGACGCGCGTCTTCTTTTTCCTGCAAACTGGCGCCGAGGTCCTGCTCGATAAACAGATCGAGAATGGCGTCGACCACGTTGCGCGTGAGCGTCGGTTCGCCGAACTTAAAGCGAATGTCGAAGAACATCGTCTGCGGGCTGTCGATCGTGATCCGCGACTGCACGAAGTCGACCATCTTCTCCATCTCGACGCGGTACGCCTCCGGCGATCCGGCCTCAATAAGGCTGTCGACGCCGGCCCGCAGAATGATCTTTTCGATATTTTGGCGCGTTAGCAGCGCGCGTTGCATGACTTCGACGCGTTCCTGGTAATTGGGCGGCGCGGTGATGTCGCGCATCGCGGGCTCAAGAACGTTTTCGGTTTGGACGAAAATCTGGCCGCGGGATTCATAAGTATCCGGAATAAGCCAGATAAGGCCCCAAAAAGCGATCGCAGCGAGCCACGCGACGCAAAGCACGATCCACCGTCGCCGCCACAGCCCCACGGCGTGGCGGATCAAGGGTTGCGGCAGATTGGCGATGTCGAACACGAGACTGACGCGGTCCTTAAAACCCTGCGGCCGGAGGCGCCCCTAAAGGACGCTTTCCGGGATCAAAATGACGTCGCCCGGCAAAACGGGCACGTTGGCCGAGATGTCGCCTTTGCGAATGAGATCGTTGAGCTTGAGGCGGAACGATTGGCGTTCGTCGCCGGAGCCGCGGATCAACACCGCTTTGTTGCCGGCGGCGAATTCGGTCAGCCCGCCGACGAAAACCATGACGTCGAGCACGGTCATGCCCGCCTGATAAGGCAAGGCGACCGGCTTTTGCGCTTCGCCGAGAACGCGGACCTGTTGGTCGAACGAACCGGAAAACTCGCTAACGATGACCGTGACTTCGGGCGTGCGGACGAACTCCTGCAACGCGACTTGGAGATCGTTGGCCAATTTCGAGGGCGTTTTGCCGGACGCCATCATGTCCTCAACGAGGGGCGTCGATATGCGTCCGTCCGGACGCACGGTAACTTTCGTGGAGAGTTCCGGCGCGCGCCAGACGAAGATTTCCAACTTGTCGAGCGGGCCGATCTCGTAATCGGGGCCTTTTTCCACCGCTTCGGCCGTCGTCGCGGGCGCGCTCGGCAACCCGCCGCCGGTTAAGGCGCAGCCGGCGAGCAAGGCGGCGAAACCAAGAACGCACGCGCGAGCGAGCGCGCGCAAAAGTGCGTAGGCGGAATGCGTCATGATCGGTCGTTCCTTCGTCATCGCGAGCGATAAACGCGCCGTTAAGGTTGACGAAAAAGGCGCGCCGCTGACGACCATCACTGTAAAGGCTTAGCAATTCGTTTGCCATTTTCGCCGGCCTCGGCGTTTTTCTTAGGTCGTTGCAGCGCCGCGCCGAGCGCGCGCCACGCCGGTCCCCACGCCGGCTCTTCGACGTCGGTCAAACATCCGGTCGTCGGTTCGGACGCGGCGTCCGCGGACGGTGCGGCGCACGGTGTTTTTGTATCGAAATCAAC
>JBCCZS010000099.1:0-10917 GCA_039187035.1 Pseudomonadota bacterium
CATTCGCCCGACGACGGGGCCGACCGGGGGCGCGGCCCTTGCGGTGACCGCCGGTCCCGACCGCGCCGCGTTCGATGCGGCGGGCTTTCAAGACGGCGACCTCGTCGTCGAGGTCGACGGCGCCTCGCTGGCTTCCGGGCCCGAAATGCTGCAAAACCTCGCCGGGCGGCTGGCGGGCAAGCAATCCGTAGACGTCGTCGTCGTGCGTGACGGGGGGTATGTGCCGCTGACCGTCACCCTGCCAAGTCGTGAGGATTGACGTTTACCGTGTCGACTATCCGCGTACGCTCCGGGCTTCGTTCCGCGCCTGTTTCCCGCGCCGCGCTGTGCGCAGCCCTTGTCGGCGCGTTCGCCGCGCAGCTAGCGCCTGCAAATGCGCAGTCCTCCGCACGCGAAGCGTGCGGCGGCGCGATCAACTATGAAGACGCCGATATCGGCGCGGTCGTCGACGAAATCTCGCAACGCACGAAGCGCAAATTCGTCCTCGACCCCCGCGTGCAGGGCCGCGTCACGATCAAATCGCCGCAGGACGCCAGTTTGTGCGCCGATGAAATCTGGGAGCTGTTTCAAGAATCCCTGCGCGTGAACGGTTTCATCGCGACCCCGATCAACGGCTCAAGCTACAAAATCGTTCCGGCGCAAGAAGGCCCCCGCTCGCCGGGCCCGGTGGGCGGCGGCGAGGCGGGCGACCTCGTCACGCAGATCATCAAGCTTCGCCATATCGATGCGCGCGACGCGTCACAGAGCGTCAACCAACTCGCCTCCGAACGCGGCGTCGTTTCGCCGGTGCGATCCGGCAACGCGATCATCGTCGTGGACAGCGCGGACAACATCGCCAGGATCCAAGAAGTCATCCGCCGGATCGATTCCGACAACACGATATTCCGAACGATCCCCCTACAGAACGCTTCCGCCGGCGAAGTTGCAAACGTTTTGCGGGAAGTCGCCCAAGAATTGTCGGAGGAGGGCGGCCGCGGCGGGCAAGTGACGATCGTCCCGGTCTCGGATTCGAACGCCGTCATGGTGCGCGCCGAGCCGACGATCGTTCGCCGGCTGGAGAAAGTCGTCGCGACGCTCGACCAGGGCGGCGACGCGCGCAGCGATCTATCAGTCGTCTTTCTAAAATACGCCGACGCCGAGTTGATCGCCGAGAAGCTTCGCGAGATCGCCAACGGCCGCGGCGCCGGCGGCGAGGGCGGCGCGCCCGCAACGGGACAGCGCGCGACGATATCGGTGTACGAACCGACGAACGCCGTCATCATCAACGGCGACCCGGACATTCAGCGCACGTTGAAAAACGTCGTCTCGCAGCTCGACATCCGGCAGGCGCAAGTTCAGATCGACGCCATTATCGTCGAGGTGAGCGAAGACACCGCACGCGATCTAGGCATCGAGTATTTCATCTCCGGCGACAACACCGAGAGCACGGTGCCGTTCACCTCGGTGAACTTTTCGAACGTCCAGCCGAGCATCCTCGCCGCCACCGGCGCGACGTTGCTGCAACAAGGCACGCAGTCGGAAATCACCCGCTTCCAAGACGGCTCGAGCACCGAAACGCAGACGCAAAACCTAGAAATCGATCCGCAGGACCTGGCGACCGCGGCGCTCGTCTCGTTGCTCGGCGTCAACGGCGTCGGCATCGGCGGCGCCGGCGAGATCGGCGACACGTTGTTCGGCGGGATCATCACCGCGATCCAACAAGACAGCGAGTCGCGCATCCTCTCCGCGCCGTTCGCGACGACGCTCGATAATCGCACGGCGACCCTGTCGATCGGGCAGGAAATCCCGATTACGACGGGCGAGCAGATCGGCGACGACTTCTCCAACGCGTTCCGGACGGTGTCGCGCGAAGAGGTCGGCGTTATTTTGGAAGTGACGCCGCAGGTCAACGAAGGCGGCACCGTGACGTTGGAGATCACCCAAGAGACGTCGAGCGTCGCGGGCCAAATCATTGAATCGTCTACGGACCTGATTACCAACAAAGCGAGCTTGTCGACGACGACGGAAGTCGAAGACGGTCAGATCATCGTGCTCGGCGGCCTCATCGAACAACAATCGGCCCGCACCGAAGGTAAAGTGCCGTTGCTCGGCGACATCCCGCTCTTGGGCAACCTCTTTAAGTCGTCGAACAGCGCGCGCCGGGAGCGCAACCAGATGGTCTTTATCCGGCCGACGATCCTGCGCGACCGCGGCGATGCGGACGGCGTCACCAATCGCAAGCTGAATTATTTGCGGGCGCGGGACGTGTTGTCGCGCGGGGCGCCGCGTACGAGCATTGAGCGCTTGATCGACGAGGTCACCGGCGCGGGGCCGCGTGCGCTCGGTCAGCCGGCGGACGGCTTTTCGTACGACGTGGACCGAGCCGCGCCGGCCGGCGCCCCCCGGCGGCTCGACCCCGCCCCGTTCGATGAAGCGCCCATGGAAGAGGCCCCCCTCGGCGATCTTGAGGGCGCGCAATGAGCGAGGCCGTTTCGGCGGAAGCGCCGGCCGCCGGCGACGCCGTCGCCGCGCCCGCAAAATTCACCTACGCCTTCGCCAAGGAATTCGGCCTCATCGTCCTGGAGGCTGGCGCGGACGTCGCGGTCGTCGGCTCGCGGGGCGCGCCCGCGCCGCTCGCTTTGTTGGAGGCCCGCCGCGTCGCCGGGCGGGCGCTGCGTGTAGATGAAATGCCGGCCGACGCGTTCGATCGGCGTTTGTCCGAAATTTACTCCGTCGACGCCATCAACGCCGACGATTTCGACGTCGACGACCAAACCGACGACTTGACCGCGCTCGCCGAAGGGCTGCCGACGACGGCGGACCTTCTCGACACGGAAGACGATGCGCCGGTCATCCGGCTCATCAATGCGCTCATCGCGGAGGCCGTGAAGACGAAGGCTTCGGACATCCACGTCGAGCCCTACGAAAAGTCGCTTTCCATCCGTCTGCGTATCGACGGGGTCTTGCGCGAAGTGCTTTCTTTGCCGGCTCGGATGACGCCTGTGCTGACGTCGCGCGTCAAAGTCATGTCGCGGCTCGACATCGCGGAAAAACGTGTGCCGCAAGACGGGCGGATTTCGATTTCGCTCGGCGGCAAAAACGTCGATGTGCGCGTTTCGACGCTTCCGGCGCGCTTCGGCGAACGCATCGTCATGCGGATCCTCGATAAAGAAGAAGCGCAGCTCGACCTCGACGCGCTCGGCATGCCGGGCCCGACGCTCGCGCGGTTCCGCCAGGCGTTGGCGCGGCCGAACGGCGTCATCCTCGTGACCGGTCCGACGGGGTCGGGCAAAACGACGACGCTTTACGCCGGGCTCAGCCTTTTAAATGAACCGAGCCGCAACATCCTGACCGTCGAAGACCCGGTCGAATATGCGATCGACGGCGTCGGACAAACACAGATCAACCCCAAGGTCGGCATGACGTTCGCGACCGGTTTGCGCGCGATCCTTCGTCAGGACCCGGACGTCGTCATGGTCGGCGAGATTCGCGACGGGGAGACGGCGGAGATCGCCATCCAGGCGGCCCTGACCGGCCACCTCGTCCTGTCGACGGTGCACACCAATTCCGCCGTCGGCGCGATCACACGCTTGCGCGATATGGGAGTCGAGCCGTTTTTGTTGTCGTCGACCGTCGCCGCCGTCATGGCCCAGCGGCTCGTGCGGCGGTTATGCCCGGCGTGCAAAACGCCGTATGCGCCTGATGCGGCGGAACGCGCGCTCCTCGGCGCCGGGCCGGACGAGGCGTTGACGGTGTACCGGCCCGCCGGATGCGGTCGCTGCAACCACACCGGCTATGAGGGACGGATCGGCGTTTACGAACTCGCCGTCACCGACGAGCGCTTGCGGACCATGATTCACGAGGACGCCAGCGAACAGGACCTCGCCGCCCATGCGTTCCGCGACGCCGACACGTTGGCGCAAAGCGGCTTCGGCCATGTGCGCGCCGGGCTGACCTCGATTGAAGAGGTCTTACGCGTGATCCGTCAGGACGCCGACGATGCCGTCCTATGAGTATGAGGCGCTCGACGGAACCGGGCGGACGCGGCGCGGCGTCGTCGCGGCGGACACCGAACGCCAAGCCCGTGCGGAGCTTCGCCGCCGCCGCCTGACGCCGGTCGCCCTCGACGCGCCGCGCGCCAAGGCCGCAGCCGGCTTACGGTCGGGGCGGACCAAACGTCTCTCGGCGAACGACCTCGTTCTTGTCACGCGCCAGCTTTCCGTTCTCATCGGAGCCGCGACGCCGCTTGAAGAAGCGTTGAACGCGGTCGCGTTGCAAGGCGACAAAGATCACGTCCGGGCGATATTGTTGTCCGTACGCGAACGGGTGCGCGAGGGCTGGCGCTTCGCCGACGCGATGAAAGAACATGCGCGGTCCTTTCCGGCGCTCTACCGCGCCGCCGTCTCCGCCGGGGAGACGTCGGGAGACCTTGCGGGCGTCCTCGATCGTCTTGCGACGATGTTGGAAAAGAACCGCGCTGTGCGGAACGCCGCGCTCTCCGCGCTTATTTATCCGGCCGCACTTGCGCTCGTCGCATGCGGCGTCGTCGCGGCGCTGTTGACCCAGGTCGTGCCGCGCATCGTGGAGAATTTCGACACGTTCGGGGCCGAGCTTCCCTGGATTACGCAGGCCGTCGTCGGCGCGTCGGATTTTCTCTCCGCCTACGGTATTTATGTGTTGGGCGCGGCGGCGCTCGGCGCCGTCGGTTACTGGCGCGCCATGAAGGTTCCGGATCTCAAATTACGGATCGATCGGTTCTATCTCGGCGCGCCGATCATCGGCGGTCTGTTGAAGGCGCTCGACGGCGCGCGGTTCGCCCGCACGCTCGCGACGCTCTTTTCCGGCGGCGCGCCCTTGATCGACAGTCTCGACGGGGCTCGGCGCACGGTGGGCAACGCGCATGTCCGCCAACGGCTCGATCTGTCGATCGGTCAGGTCCGCGAAGGCGCGAGCCTTGCCGCCGCATTAAAACGCGCCAATGTTTTGCCGCCGATGATGGTTCATATGGTCGCCGCCGGCGAGCGGGCCGGCGAGGTGCCGCGCCTTCTCGACAAAGCGGCCGACCAGCTCGAACAGGAGTTCGAAACGGCGACCGGGGTAGCGTTGCGGTTGTTGGAACCGGCCATCATCGTCGCGATGGGCGGGGTCGTCATGACCATTGTTTTGGCCATTTTGCTGCCGATCCTGCGCTTGAACGCGCTGGCGTCGGGGTGATAAACGGCGCGTATAGTGCAACGCGGAGACTGGACGTGTCGCAAAGCGAAATCCGAAACGACCCCCGCACGGCAACGCTATTGCGTCAACGCGGGATCACGCTCATCGAGCTCCTCGTCGCGCTGACGATCCTCGCTTTTATTTCGGCGGTGGTGGTCGTCAATATTCTTCCCGAGCGCGACAAAGCCGCCGTGCGCAAAGCCAAAATCGACATTCGCCAGATCGAGAGCGCGCTCGACCAATATCGTTTCGACATGGGCGACTATCCGACCACCAATCAGGGTCTGCAGGCGCTCGTGCGCGTGCCGCCCGATGCGGCGCTCAAAGATCGGTATCGTCCGGGCGGATACTTAAAATCGTTGCCGAAAGATCCGTGGACGTCGGCTTACCAATACCGCTATACGCCGCGGTCGGGCGCCTTGGAGGTGTTCTCGCTAGGCGCGGACCGCGAACCGGGCGGCGAAGGTCTCAATGCGGATATTTCGAACGTCAGCAACGACGACGATCCCCTCTAGCGCGGCGCGCGAGCGCGGCCTGACGCTGATCGAATTGCTCGTCGTTATGGCGATCGTCGGCTTTGCGGTCGGCGTCGTCGCGATGAACGCCCCGCCGACGCGCGCCCCGGAACGCGACGCGGCCGAGCGCTTTGCGCTTCTCCTAGCGCGGGCGCACGACGCCGCGGCGGTCAGCGGTCGGCCGATGCGTCTTGTGGTCTCAGATACGTCCTACGCGTTTGAAGAATATGCGCCGCCCGCCTGGGCGCCGGCGCGCTTCGGGCGTCTTGCGGCCGAGCGGGACGCGCCGCGCGGCGTGCGATTTTCCGTAGAGGCCGCCGAGCCGCTCGGCGACAACGCCGCGCGCCTCGCCGGCGGGGGCCTCTTGAGCGGCGGCGTCGATAGGACGGACGGGGACGATGCGGCGCAGCGGATCGTGATCGACCCCGCCGGCCCGCCGCGCGCGTTTCGCGCAACGTTTAAGGGCGCGCGCGCCGCGCATGTCGTTCTCTACGAAGGCGGTCTGCCGGCGGTCGACGGCGAGCGCGGCGCGGCGCGCCCGGTGGCGGTGATCCGTGAGTGAGGGCCGGTTTGCGCGCGGGTTTTCGCTGATCGAGGTGATGGTCGCGCTCGCGATCCTCGCCGCGGTCGCCGGCGGCGCGCTCGCCTTTACGAGCCAGACGACGCGCCTCGCCGCATCCGTACGCGAACAATCCTTCGCCGCAGCGCTCGCCGACAATGTGCTTGTCGAACGTGTGATTACGAGCCTGCCGCTCGAAGAAGGCGTTGAAACGATCGATCGCGACTTCGCCGGCGTGGCCTGGCGCGTTGCGGTGACGACGACGAATGTCGGGACCGGCGGCTTGGTCCGCATCGACGTTGCGGTGACGAAAGCCGGCGCGGCCCAAGTCTTGGCGGCCGGATCGACCTTGCGGCGGCCCGGATGACGGCGGTGAGGCCGCTCGCCTGCGCAGGGCCCGCCGGCGGCGGTCGGACTGCGCCCGGGCGCGGCCAACGCGGCGTGACGTTGGTCGAGCTTCTTGTGGCCTTGATGATCTTCACGTTCATCGCCGCCGTCGCCGCCTACACGATCCGGCTCAGCGTCGACGCCCGCACGCTGCTGGAAAAAGCCGAAGCGCAAACCCGCGACTTCGAGGCGTTTCGCGTACGCATGAAGCAGGATCTGGCCCAAATCGTCCCCCGGCCGGTGCGCAACGAGTTCGGCGCCGCGACGGCGATCTGGTTTTACGGCGGCGCCGCGCACCCGATCGATTTCGGCGATAGACAGGCCGGCGCCTCCGAACGCCTCCTCGCCTCGTTCGTTCGCGACGGCTGGATCAATCCGCAAGCGGAGGAGCCCCGCGCCAGCTTGCAATTCGTTCAATACCTTGTGCGGGACGGCGCGCTCATCCGCCGAACGCGGCCCTATCTCGACGACGCGCGCGGCCTCGCCGACGTCGAGCGGGTCATGATGACCGGGCTGACGGCCGTCGACATGCGGTTTTTGCGCGGCGAGGCGGCGGGGCGCTTTGATTGGGTCGTCGATTGGCCGCCGAGCGACGCGCCGCTGACGCCGCGCGCCGTCGAGGTTACGTTGGAGGGGCCGGCGTTCGGCGCGGTGCGGCTCGCCTTTTTGGCCTCGGGAGCCGCGCCGTGAGGGGCCGCCAGCGCGGCGCCGCGCTGTTGATCGTGTTGTTTCTTGTCGCGACGCTCAGCCTTGTTCTGTTGTCGTTGTCAAATCTCGGGATCGTCGTCGCCGAGCGGAGCGCCGCCAGCCGGCGTTTCCACGAGGACTATTGGCGCCTTCACGGGATCGAGCAGCTCGCGGCCGCCGCCATCGACGAGGCGTTGCAGGCCGAAGGCGGGCGGTTGACCCGCGCCAACCCGCTCTTCGCGCAAGTCTACGATTTACCCATGGTCGGGGCCGTCGGCCGCGTCGCCTTTACGGACGCGACGCGCTGTCTGAACGTCAATGCGTTCGTCGTCGCCCGCGATCCGGACGGGGCCGGAGAAACCGAGGCACAGTCTTCAACGCTCGCCGAATGGCGGGTCTTCACCGATGCGCTCGGCTTCGGGGGCGGCGGGGCTGAAAATCTCGGCGCGGCCGTCACGGACTGGATCGACGCCGACAACGACGCGCTTGCGGGCGGGGCGGAAGATGATTTCTACGCCGGGTTGCCGACCCCCTATCGAACGGGCGGCGGCCCGGTGCGCGCGGTTTCCGAGCTGCGCGCGGTCGCGGGGTTCGACGCGCCGATTTTCCGCCGGCTCGCGCCGGGGCTGTGCGCCTTGCCGGACAAACAGCCGACGGCGATCAACGTCAACATGCTCACCGAGGACGACGCGCCCGTCCTGGCGGCGATTTTGGGGGACGGGGTAACCCTGACCGACGCGCGCGACGTCATCGCCTCCCTGCCGCCGGACGGGCTGAAGGCCGCGGACGCGTTTTGGACGCTGCCGCGCGTCGCCGATCTGCCCGGCGCGTCGGGGCGTAAAGCGCGACTTGGAGGACGGTTTGTGGTGACTTCTCAATACCTTGCCGCTAGAGGGGTCGTGGAAAACGCCGGCGCGACAAGCGAGATTACGGTGATCTTCCGCCTCACGGGGGCGCGTCCCGAAGTCGTCTCGCGCCGTATCGGACGAGCATTATGACGCGACGATTATTGTTGTTTCTCGGCGCGACGCCGGACGCGCCCGTCGTTTGGGCGGCGACCGAAGGCGAACGCGTCGTCAAGGTCGGCGAGGCGGCCTGCGTCGCGGATCTGCGCCCGGTGGCGTTGCGCGTCGGGGAGACGACGGCGGTCGTCGCCTTCCTTCGCGGCGAGGCGGCGGTGTGGCGGGTTCTGGACGCGCCCCCGAAAGCGGCCTCGAAACTGCGCGCCGCCGCGCGGCTATTGCTTGAAGACGAGCTCGCCGAGCCGGCCGGCGTCATGCACGTCGCCGTCACGGCCGACACGCGCGCGGCGGATCGCGCCCGCGCCGTCGTTCTCGCCGTCCGCGACGACGCGATGCGCCGGTGGCGCGACGCGCTCGCCGAGGCCGCGATTACGCCCGCGATCATCACCGCGGACGCGGCCGTCTTCGCCGGCGAGGACCGGGTCACCGTCGTCCGGCGCAACGGGCGCACGGTCTTCGGGGCCCCGGACGCGGCGGGCGCGTGCGAGAACGAGTTGTTCGACGCGATCGCCGCGGGGCTTTTGACAGAAGTCGGCGATCAGCCCGCGACGTTTTTCGGCGACGGCGACGAGCCGCCCGCCGTCCTGGCCGGGGCCGCGCTTGACGAACGCGACGCGCGCGATGCGGACGCGCTCGTCGGCGCTTACGCCGCCGCGCTTGAGCGCCGTTCGCCGCCCAACCTGTTGCAAGGCGCTTATCAGCCGCGCTCGGCGTTGTTGAAGCGACTTCCCGAATGGCGACGGCCGGCTGCGATCGCGGCCGGCGTCGCGGCGCTCGTTTTGGCGGGCGCGGCCGTCGACGCGTGGCGGCTCGGTCGGACGGCGGACCGCTGGCGCGCGCTTGCGACCCAACTGCACGACAAGCGCTTTCCCGACGCCGTCGGCGTCGACCCGGCGACCCATGCGCGTGCGATCCTGCGCGCGTCCGACGCGGGGGCCACGTTCATCGGATTGACGGCAAAAGTCGCCGGCGCGATCGCCGACGACGACGCTGTGCGCGTCGACCGCGTCGGGTTCGACCGGCCGCGCGGGCGCGTTTCGGTGACGGTCCGCAGCGGCGGGCACGAACCGATCGAAGCCTTCCGCGCGGCGCTCGCCGACGACGGCCTGGCGATGCGCGACAATGGCGGTTTCCGGCGCTCCGGCGACGAGTTGATCGGCGATTTGTTGGCGGACGGCTTATGAACGCGGTTTGGACCGGATTAAGCGCGCGCGAACGGTTGATGGTCGCCGGGGCGGCGGCGTTGATCGGCGGCACGCTATTCATTCTGCTCGTCGTGGCGCCGGTGTTCGAATGGCGGGCGAGCGCGGCCCGGCGCCTGGAAACGGCCGAGCGGACCTATGCGCTGGTGGCGGAAGCCGCCCGGCGCGGCCCTTCGGCGAAAGCCGCTTCGGCCACCATGGATCTTAAAACGGCGACCCGCTCGGTTGTCTTCCAGACGGCGGACCAGGCCCGGGTCTCGCTGGCCTTCGTCAACGCGATTGCCGACGACCGCGTCACGATATCCGCGGACGGCGTCGATCCGGATCGTTTCTTCGCCTGGCTCGGCGTGTTGGAGCGGCGCTACGGCGTCACCGTCGAGAACGCCGATCTGGCGCGTGATCCGCGCAATCCCGGCCGGATCAGCGTGAAAGCGACGCTCGGGCGCGTCGGGTGACGGCGTTGGCGGTCACCCGCGACCGGCCCGCCAACGCGCAGACGGCGTCGTCGGCGACGGCGGCGCCGCCAGCGAAGGCGGCAACGCGGCGCGCGCCGCCGGTCCGTCGACGCATTGCGCTGATCGCGGTCGGGGCGGCCTTTCTGGCCGCGCTTATCGTCAATTTGCCCGCCAGCGTTTTGCGCCCCGCGCTCGACCGTATCGACGATTTCTCCTACGCGGGCGTCAAAGGGACGGTGTGGAACGGCGTCATTCTCGACGTCGCCATCGAAGACGCCGACGTCGGCGCGGTCGACTTCATGGTCAGCCCGTTCGCGCTCTTTTGGGGCGAGGCGCGCATTGTTTTCGCGTTCGGCGGCGGCGGCGGCGGGGACGTGCGCGGCGCGGGCGTCGCGTCCGCCGGGCTCGGCGGGTCGGTGAAACTGACCGACGTGTCGTTGGAAATCGATTTGACCCGCACCGGGCGGCGTTATCGGCTCGTCGGCGCGCCGATCGTCGGCCGCGCCATTATCGAAGACGCGTCCGTCGTCTGGTCGGCGCGCAACGGTTGCCGCGCGGCGGCGGGGCGCGTTTGGACCGATCTGATGCGCGGGCCGGCGGGCGCCTACGGCGTCGTCCCGTTCGATCTCTCCGGTCCGCTCTCATGCGCGCAGGGCGCCTTGCACATCGCGTTGGCCGGGGCCGGGGAGGAGGGGCGCATCGCCCTCGATTTATCGATCGACCCCCGATTGCGCTATGAGTTGTCCGCCGCCGCCGCACCCCGGCGCGCCTCGGTCGACCAGGCGCTTCAAGCCGCAGGCTTTGAAAAAGGCGGCGACGGGCTCGTTTTCAGCGCGACGGGCGTATTCAACGGGGTGTAACGCGCCCGCGCCGGCGGCGGGGCCCGCAGCGGACGAG
>JBCCZS010000100.1:0-10895 GCA_039187035.1 Pseudomonadota bacterium
GAACGGCGAAGTCGAAGCCGCCGCGCAACAATTCGATATACGCGTAGGCGGAGCAATGGGAGCCGTCGGTGCGGAATTCGGTGCGGAGATTGCGGCCGATATGACCGAATTCGTCGGAGAGCCAGCCGACCGACCGCATGCCGCGGGGCCCGCCGTCGCCCCTCGGCTTCTCGGGGCGCGGCCCGGTCCAAGACGCGCCCGATCCTTTGACGGCGATCGCGAACGCGTCGTCGGGCGCTGCGTAAATCCATCCCATCGTCGTCACGCCGTCTTCCACGAACGCGACGATCGTTCCGAACTCGGCCGCGCCCCGCACGAAATTGCGCGTTCCGTCGAGCGGATCGACAATCCAAAACCGACCCGGGCCGGCAAGGCCTTCCATCACCGCCGGGTCGGCCGCCGCGCGCTCTTCGCCGATGAAATCCGCATCCGGACAGAGCTCGGCGAACGCTGAGCGCAGCGCGCTTTCCATGGCGTAATCGACATCGGTGACGAGGTCGTTCGGGCCGGATTTTTCGTAGACGGACGAGGTCGCGAGCCGGCCGAACCGAGGCAGCATCTCACGCTGCGCCGTCTCGGCGATGATTTTCGCGACGTCCTGCGGATCGGGCCTCATAACGCGCCGCGTTCCGGCCCGGACGCCGCCTCGCGCACCGCGCGCGCGCCGTCTTCGCTGAGGGCGACGCGGGCGCTTGGATGCGTCTTTTCGAATTGCCCCCGCGTTTTCGGCGACAGTCGAACGGTCAGGCGCCCGTCCGGGCCCTCGGCGACGACGTCGCCATGGGC
The DNA here is from genome assembly GCA_039187035.1 of Pseudomonadota bacterium. GTDB lineage: Bacteria > Pseudomonadota > Alphaproteobacteria > Caulobacterales > Parvularculaceae > JAJFFW01. The sequence continues at coordinate 787 of JBCCZS010000100.1, forward strand.
GTAGAGCCATGCGCGCGCCGCCCCGTCCGAGGCCGGAATATCGATGTCGAACGCCTCGCGATCGGCGGTGACGAGGGCGTCGATTACGCTCTCGAGCGCGTCGATCCCCTCGCCTGTCGCCGCCGAGGCCGCAACGCGGTAGGGATCCTCGACGTCGCCCTTGGCGCGGTCGAGCGATCGGCGCGCGACGAACGCCGCATCGTCGCGGTCCTCAGCCGACAAGCGGTCGATTTTGTTGAGGATCTCGATCACCGGCCGGTCGTCCCCGGCGGTGACGCCAAGTTCGGCGAGGACGGCCAGAACGTCGGCGCGCTGCGCCTCAGTTTCCGGGTGCGCCGCATCGCGCACATGCACGATGACGTCGGCTTCAAGGACCTCTTCCAGCGTGGCGCGAAACGCAGCCACGAGCTGCGTCGGCAGATCGGAAATAAACCCGACCGTATCGGACATCACGATCCGTTGCCCCGACGACAAATCGACGGCGCGCATCGTCGGGTCGAGCGTTGCGAACAAAAGATCCTGCGCTTTGACCGATGCGCGTGTGAGGCGGTTGAAGAGCGTCGACTTGCCGGCGTTCGTGTAGCCCACGAGGGCGACGACGGGATGCGGCGCACGCTTGCGTTTCGCGCGCTGCAACGTCCGGGTACGGCGAACCTGTTCAATCTTGGCCTTAAGACGGTCGATTTTATCGGCGAGCGCGCGGCGGTCCGATTCAATCTGGCGTTCCCCGGGGCCGCCGAGAAACCCCGCGCCGCCGCGTTGGCGTTCGAGGTGGGTCCATGACCGCACGAGCCGCGAGCGCTGATAAGTGAGATGCGCGAGATCGACCTGCAGGCGCCCCTCCGCCGTCTGGGCGCGCGCGCCGAAAATCTCCAAGATCAACGCGGTGCGGTCGAGGACCTTCAGGTCCCAGGCCTTTTCCAGGTTTCTGTGTTGCGCGGGGCTGAGGGGCGAATCGACAATCGCGACCTCCGGGCGCGCCCCGTCTGCCTTCTTCAGGGCCTCGAGACGATCCTTGATCTGCGCGAGCTTGCCGGCGCCGATCCACGTCGACGGGCGGGGGCGCGCGACCAAAAAGGCCTCGGCGTCGGCAACCTCAAGATCAATCGCCGCGGCGAGCCCGCATGCCTCGTCCAGGCGCGCCTCAGGGCTGCGCGCGGCCGCGAGACCGGCGTCCGTAAACGGGTGAAATACGACGGCCCGCGTGCGAGACGCGGCGCCGGTTTCAGTCGATTGCGATGGCGAGGCCGATCGGGAGGTCAAAAGCGCCTATTCGTCTTCTTCACCGTCCCACAAACGCACCGGCTGCGACGGCATAACGGTCGATATCGCATGCTTATAGACCAGTTGCGCCTGCCCGTCGCGCTTTAGCAAAACGCAGAAATTGTCAAACCAGGTGACAATTCCTTGCAGTTTGACGCCGTTCACCAAAAAAATTGTAACGGGCGTCTTTTCCTTCCGGACGCTGTTTAAAAAAACGTCTTGGAGATTTTGTTTTTTGTCAGTCATAATTTTTCACGTCAGAAGCGTTACGAAGATTTTGCAACGCAGCATAAGTGTCGCGCGGTCTGCCGAGCTTGGCAACCGTTGCGTTCGACCTTTGACCCGGTCGACGGCGCGGCGCGACGCGACGAATGCGCCCACGCGGCCACCCGTCGGGCCGGCCGAGGCCTATTCAGGCCGCTTGGCGCTCCATGACGTAGGCTTCACGCAACCGGCGAGCCGTCGGGCCGGGCCGGGCCGCCCCGATCGGCGCGTCGTCCAGGTGCGTCACTGCGGTGACGAGGCTCGTTGCGGAGGTGATGAACAGTTCCGCCGCCGCTTTCGCTTCATCGACGGTGAAGGCCTGCTCCTCGACGGACATTTGCAGGCGCTCTGCGCAGGCCATGACGTCGCGTCGCGTCACCCCGGGCAAAATATCGCGGACTGGCGGGCGCGGCGGGTCGACCGTCTAGCACCTCTACCGCGGCCGACGGCTAAGCGACGCCCACCTCCCTAGACGCTTATGCAAAAACGTAAAACCCGGGCAATCGGCGTTTATGTGCTCCATACGCAAGGGCCGATACGCGCCGTTGACGTAAGCGATCCTCGCCATGATCAATCTCTCCAGATCGTGACGTTCAACAACACCAGCGCCACGACGGCTTCGAGCCGCCCCAAGATCATGGCGAGCGCGAGCAACAGGCGCACCGGTTCGGTAAAGACCGACCAACCCTCGCCGCCGCCTTCCGCCAGCGCAAGCGCGGGCCCGGCGTTCGCGATCGCCGAGGCCGCTGCCGTGATCGCCAGTTCGAACGGAAAACCGTCGAGCGTGACGACCAAGGTCACGACGCCGAGCGTCAACGTGAAAACGAGAAAGTGGATCCAGACGGCGAACTCGTTAGCGACCGAGGATCGCTGAAACACCGCATTCGGAATGACGAGCCGACGGATCTCTTCGCGCGCCCGCCGAAAAATGACGAGCCAGCGCAAGAACTTAAAGCCGCCCGCCGTTGAGATCGCGCAGCCCCCGATGACGATCGTCACGAGCGCGATCGGCAAGGTCGGCCCCTCGCCCACAATCATGCCGTTCGTCGAAAAGAGCGAGGCGGCGTTGAAAATCTGGGCCGGGATTGCGCTCGCCCCAGCCGCCCCGGCCGTCGCCCAATAGCCGAGCCCGACCGTCGCGACGGCCGCGACGTACCAGCCAGTTTCCGCATCGCGCGTGCGCCGCGCGGACGATCGGAAATAGCGGGCGACAAGAATAAAGTTCGCCCCGCCCAACAGGACGAACGGCGTCAGCGCGCCGAGCTGCACCGGCGACAGGGCGTCGACGCCGCCGGGCACGAACCCGCCCGACGCGGCGAGGCTCAACGCGGCGGTCAACGCGTCGGGCGGCGAAAACCCGGCGCCGTAAAGCGCCAGAAAACCGATCCCCGTTAGAAATGTGTACGCGCCCGTGAACGTCCGGAGCGCGCTCAGAAGCGCCTGGTACGAATTTTCTTGATCCCCCCACGAGAAGGGCGGCAGCAACGTATCGATCCCGACAAATTCCGGCCGGACGAACAACGCCGCGGCGACGCACAGGGAAGCGAGGCCGCCGATCCATTGCAATTCGGCCCGCCAGATATGACCGGCGAGGCTCGCGGCCGCCGCGTCGGGCGACAACCAGCCCCCGGTCGTCGTCAGCGCGGAGGCGGCCTCGAAATACGCGTCGATTAACGTGCCGCCGGTTTCCGCCCAAAACGGCAAGGCGGCGAAAAGCGGCGTGACGAACCACCACGCCACGAGCGCCACCATGACCGAGGAAAACGACGCGGACGCCGGACGTCCGACGTCGAGTGCGAACAGCGCGGCCCCGCAAAAGCCGCTTACGGCCATGGAGAACAAAAACGCCTGCGCGCTGTCTTCTCCGGCCGCGAACGCAATCGCGCAGGGCGCGGCGAGCGCCGCCCCGAGCGCCATCAACGCCGCGCCGAGAACGCGCGGCGCGCCCGCCGAAACGCCGCCTGCGGAAAAGACGCTAACGGACACCGACGTTACTGAAAAAACTCGATGCTCACGCGGAACATCTGCTCGACTTCTTTGACGCTGTCGCGCATGGCGAGGAGCACGACGCGATCGTTCGGTTGAATGACGGTGTTCGCGTTCGGCATGACGACCGTGTCCTTGTGCATAATCGCGCCGATCATCACGCCTTCGGGCAGCTTCGTGTCGCGCAACGGTGCGCCGACGAGCGGCGACGTTTCCAAGGCGACCGCATCGATCAGTTCGGCCTGGCCGTCCGACAGTGAAAAGACGCCTTTAATCCGTCCGCGGCGGACATGCTGCAAGATCGTCGAGATCGTCGTCGCACGCGGGTCGACATACCGGTCGACGCCGACGGCTTCCGCGATCGCGCCGTAATCGGGGTCGTTGATCAACGCCAGGGTGCGGCGTGCGCCTTCGCGCTTGGCGACGACCGAGGCGAGGACGTTGATCTGGTCGTTGTTGGTGACGGACACCACCGTCTCGGTGTCGGCGACGCCGGCCTCGCGCAGGATCGCGCGATCGAGCCCGTCGCCCTGCAATACGACGGTTCGCTCAAGCGCTTCGGCGGCGATTTCAGCGCGCGCCTTGTCGCTTTCGATGAGCCGCAGCTTCGTCGCGCCCAGCCCCTCAAGGCCCTTTGCGACATGCTTGCCGATATTGCCGCCGCCGATCACGATGATGCGCCGCGCCTGGCGCTCGGCCTCCCCCATGATCTCCAACGCGCGGCCGACCTCGCCGCGCTCGGCGACGAAATAAATATCGTCCTCCGGGAGGAGCTGATCATCCGCATGCGACCGCCACATTTTGCCGGCCCGGCGGATCGCGACGATCGTGATCTTCAGATCGGGGAACAATTCGGCGACCTGGCGCAACGGCGTGTTTAAGATCGGGCAGGTCTCACGTAACCGAACGCCGACCGCCCAAATGCGCCCCTCGACAAAGCCCCGAATTTCGAACGCCCCAGGCGTTGCGAGGCGTTGCATGATCGCTTGCGAAACCTCCCGCTCCGGCGAGATGATGACGTCGATCGGCATGTTGTTGCGGCTGAACAGATCGGAGTACTGCGTTTCCAAATAGCTCGAGGCGCGGATGCGCGCAATTTTCGTCGGGACGTCAAACAGCGTGTGCGCGATCTGACAGGCGATCATGTTCACTTCGTCGGAATAGGTGACGGCGATGATCATGTCCGCGTCGCGTGCGCCCGCGCGCGCCAAGACGTCCGGATACGCGCCGTTGCCGACGACCCCGCGCACGTCGAGCCGCTCGGAGACCGACCGCACCAGATCGCGCGTTTGGTCGATAACGGTGACGTCGCCCCCTTCGCGCGCGAGCCGGCGCGCAATCCCGAAACCGACTCGCCCGGCCCCGCAAACGATGACGCGCATCGCGCAAGTCCTCCCGCGTCTATGAACTGACGGCGTCGGCGCGCGCTTGCCCGGTTACGCCGAGCGCTTTGAGTTTGCGGTGCAACGCCGAACGCTCCATGCCGATGAAACCGGCCGTGCGGGAGATGTTGCCCCCGAACCGATTGATCTGGGCGATGAGATATTCCCGTTCGAACCGTTCGCGCGCCTCGCGCAGCGGCAAGGCGATGATCTGTTCAAGGCCCTCGCCGGCCGGGATCGACAAGCCGGCGTCGATAATCTCCGAGGGCAGATGTTCGCAAGCGATCGCCGCGTCGCTCTCCTGCGCCATCAAAATCAGCGTGCGTTCGATTACGTTGCGCAATTGCAAAATGTTGCCCGGCCAATGGTAAGACTGCAGCGCGGCCATCGCTTCGTCCGACACCGCGCGCATGGGCAGTCCGGACGACCGCGCGATCCGCTCTAAGAAATACTCCACCAGCGCCGGCACGTCGTCGCGCCGTTCGCTTAAGGACGGCGTCGCAATCGGCACGACGTTCAGCCGGTGAAACAAGTCTTCGCGGAACGCGCCGGCCTCGGCGTCCTTCAGCAAATCCCGCGACGTCGTCGAGACGATCCGTACGTCCACCGATACGGGCTCGGCCCCGCCGACCCGGCGGAAGCGTTGGTCGACGAGCACGCGCAAGACTTTGCCTTGCGTCTCCGGGGGCATATCGCCGATTTCGTCGAACATCAGCGTGCCGCCATGGGCGCGTTCCATGAGGCCGACTTGCCCGGGCGCCCCGTCCGCGCCCTCGACGCCGAAGAGCTCCTCCTCCATGCGCTCCGGCGCGATCATCGCTGCGCTTGCGACGACGAACGGCGCGTCGGACCGTCCGGACTGCGCATGAAGCGCCCGCGCGACGGTTTCCTTGCCGGAACCCGGCGGGCCGGAAATCATCACGCGCGAGCGCGCGTCCGCGACTTTCTCTATGACGTTGCGCAGCGCGTTGATCACGGCCGAGCGCCCGATGAGACCGAGTTCCGGCGTGCGCTCGCGCAACTCGGTGTTCTCGCGGCGAAGGCGCGCCGCCTCAAGCGCGCGGTTGACGACGAGAATTAATCGATCGGCGTTGAAGGGTTTTTCGACAAAGTCGTAGGCGCCTTTTTTGATCGCCGCGACGGCCGTCTCTATCGTTCCGTGCCCAGATATAATGACGACCGGCAGTTCGGGATGGGTCTTTTTGACCTGTTCCAATATCTCGATGCCGTCGAGCGCGGAGTTCTTGAGCCACACGTCGAGGACGATCAATGCGGGCAATCGTTCCTTCAGCGCTTTGAAGACGCCGTCGGAGTTCGCCGCGACGCGCGGGGCGTATCCTTCGTCTTCCAAAATGCCGGATACGAGGACCCGGATGTCGGCTTCGTCGTCCACGACGAGAATATCGAGGCTCATTACGCCGCTCCCTATTTCGCCGCCGCCGCGGTCTTTTCCTTGTGCTCGTTGGCGGTGTCGCAGGCCGAGGCGTCCGCCGACGGCCCTTGTTCCGCTTGCGCCGCTTCGGACAGCGGCAACCGCAAGGTCACCCGCGCGCCCGTGTCGCCGAGCGTGGCGTCGTCCGAAAACGCGATTGCGCCGCCATGCTCTTCGATGACTTTTTTGACGATCGCGAGCCCCAGCCCGGTGCCTTTCTCGCGGGTCGTCATGTAGGGCTCCGTCAATCGATGCCGTTGCGCGGCCGGCAATCCGACGCCGTTGTCGACCACATGGATCAGCGCGTGTTCGCCCTGTTTTTCAAGCGCGAGGCGGATGCGCCCGCCGTCCGTATCGACGCCCGCCGGCGCGTCGGCGAGCCGCGCGGCGACCGATTCCCCGGCATTTTTGAGAAGGTTCGACAGCGCCTGCACGATCAGGCGGCCGTCGCAGGCGACCTCCAGTCTTTCGGTCGGCGCGTCTGTCGTAAACGCGATGTCCGGAAACGCGACGCGTTGCGGGAAGACCGCGGTCTTGGCGAGGCCTTCAAGGTCCTCGATGCCGAACACGGGCTTGGGCATGCGCGCGAAGGACGAGAATTCATCGACCATCCGCCCGATATCGCTGACATGGCGCACAATCGTGTCCACGCAGCGGTCGAATACGTCCGGCGTCGTCGTAATTTCTCCGCGGTATTTGCGCTGCAGGCGTTCAGCGGAAAGCTGGATGGGCGTCAGCGGATTTTTGATTTCATGCGCGATGCGCCGGGCGACGTCTCCCCATGCGGCCGAACGCTGCGCGGACACCAATTGGGTTATGTCGTCGAAGGTGACGACGAAGCCCGCCTCGCGGCCGGTGTCGGCTTCGATGTCGTCGCGCGCGATGCGGACGCTGAGGGTGCGTAGCCGGCCATCGCGCTCGATGTCGATTTCGTCTGCAACCGACGCGTCGTGCGTTCCTGGCGTTGCGGCGGCGGCCTGGTCGAGGAGCGCGCCGAATTCCGGCAACACGCGCGCGACGTCCGCGCCGATCAGGCGATCGACGTCGGATTCCAGCAATTCCGCCGCCGACCGGTTGGCGATCGTCACCATCCCGTCGCGCGCAACGCCCATGACGCCGGCCGAAACGCCGGACAACACAGCCTCGGTGAAGCGACGGCGCGCGTCGAAACGACGGTTCGTTTCGATCAGGTCGTTGCGCTGCGTCTGCAACTGCGCGGTCATGTGGTTCATCGAATTGGCGAGGACGCCGAACTCGCCGTCGGCTTTGTCGGCGGCCACGCGCGCGCCGAGGTCGCCGCCGGAGACGCGCTCGGCCATGCCGACGAGCCGGCCGATCGGTTTGACGATCCCGTTCGCGGCCCAAAGCGCGAGCCAGATGGCCCCGGCGAGAATGATGATCGCCAACAGAATGTAGCTGGCGAAGAACACCCGCTCGATACGGTCGCGCCCTTGTTTGGTCTTGTCCCAGTCGTCGCGCATGCCGCGCACTTCCAGGAGGCTGCCGGAGGAGGCGTCCGGAATGCGCTTGTAACTGATAATGTAGCCGCCGTTGAATTCCGGGACTTTGATCATGCCCCGGAAGAAATCGAGTTTCTCCGCGTCGTTGACGCCGAAGCGGCCGATCTGATCGATCGGCCTCCCTGCCGCGGCTTCCCGATCGATTTCGTCAAAAGCGAGGGCGGGCGGCATGTTCAACGGCGTCGAGACGCGCGACACGCTGGCGACGACGCGCCGGTCGCCGTCCATAATGTAAAGCGCGTCGAGCCCGCGCCGCGCGACTTGTTCTTTGAGGCGGAGACGAAAGATGATCGGCGCGAGGGCCGGCGTCACGAGAAGCTCGCGCGCGTCCGCGCGAATGTCGCCTTCGATCTGCCGGAGATTCAAATTCGCCCGCGCGCCCGCTTCGTTAAAATAGGTGTTTGCAAGGTTGCGGCCGATATCGACATAGCCGTCGATCCGATTGCTGAAGATGTCGTCGAGGCTCGTTCGCAAAATCGTAAAGGCGAACAAAAACGCCAGAACGGCAGGGACGGCCGCCACGATCGAGAACACGCCCACAAGGCGCAGGTGCGTGCGCGCGCCGGCGAGGTCGCTGCGTTTGGCCGACCAAACCTGAAAAAGCCGCAGCCCGACCTGGACGAGCAAGATCGTCGCGACGACCACATTGGCCGCGATCATGGCGATCAGCACCGTGCGATCGACCCGGTTGACCGCCGGCGACAAAAAAAGCCACGTCGTAAAGAACGCGAAGGAGCTCGCGCCCGCGAGCGCCGCGACGGCGGAGGTGTTTGAAACCACTAAGTCGCGTCGGCGCGGCGGGGTGCGCTCGGCGACGGACGCGTCCACGAGCGCCGGCGCCGCGACCGGCTCAGGAGGTTGGACGGACGCCAAGGGGCCTCACAGCATTGCACACCCGGACGGGTCGGATAGAGCGCGTACGGTGCGCCTATTGTTGCGAAGAATCAACACCATTGTGACATATAAGCCGCGGTTGTGGGCCGCAGGGGCGTCACGCGGCGATTGGGTCGGGGCGGCGCTCCGCGAAGAACGCCTCGATCGCCGATAGAACCGCCAGCGGATCGTTAAGGCGGCACACCGATGCGCGCACGCGGCGGCGATCGGCCGGGCCGACGCCGGCCGGCGCGGCGTCGATCGCGGCGGCCAGGTGTTTGCGGGCGACCCGCACGCCGAGCGTCGTCCCGTAATGGGCGAGCGTTTCTTGGTAATGCTCGACAAGCGCGCGCTTTTGGTCGGCCTCTGACGGCGCACGCTCCGGACCGCCGGCCTGTAAGGCGCGCGCAACCGCGCCCGGGAGCCACGGCCGACCGACCGCGGCCCGCCCGATCATCACCCCGTCGGCGCCGCTGGCGGATAGCGCCTCGCGCGCCGTCCGCGCATCGACGACGTCCCCGTTGACGATCAACGGCAGCGATGTCGCGCGCCGCGTCGCCCGGACCGCGCCCCAGTCGGCCCGGCCCTTATAAAATTGGTTGCGGGTGCGCGCGTGGACGGTGACGAGCGCGACGCCGGCCTCCTCGGCGCGGGCGGCGAGCTCCGGCGCGTTCAGGCTGTCGCGATCCCATCCGAGCCGCATTTTCAGCGTCACCGGCAACGCCGTCGCCTGCACGGTCGCCGTAATCAAAGACGCCGCATGGTCGAGATCGCGCATTAAAGCCGACCCCGACAACACGCCCGTCACCTGACGCGCCGGGCACCCCATATTGATGTCGACGACGTCGGCCCCGGCCTTTTCGGCGAGCCGCGCGCCGGCGGCCATCCACCGGGGCTCGCGACCGGCGAGCTGCATGATGAAGGGCCGCGCCGCCGCGTCGCCGGCCGCCCGGCGCACCATATCCGGCCGGGCGCGCGCCAATTCCTCGCACGCCACCATCTCCGAGACGACCGCGCCGGCGCCGAACCGCGACGCAGCCCGGCGAAACGGGAGGTCGCTGACGCCGGACATGGGGGCGACGAGGACGGCGTTCGCCAGCGCGACGGGACCGATCCGAAGGGTCATGGCCGCTCCCCTTGGACCTTTTCCGCGCGCCTTCCAAGCGCTATTTCGACGACTTGACCGGCGGCCGCGCGCCGCCCGACCGGAAAAACCCGCATGACCGCCGACGCCGCTCCCTCGCCTCGCGTCGCCGCGCTCATCGTCGCGGCCGGCCGCGGCGCGCGCGCCCGGGGGCAAGGCGGCCCGAAACAAAACCCCCCGCGCGCCGGCGACCCGGTGCGCGCCCGCACGCGCAAGGCGATCTTTGCGCAACCCGCGGGCGGGGC
>JBCCZS010000101.1:0-10655 GCA_039187035.1 Pseudomonadota bacterium
GCGTCGGACATGGCCGTTCGGGTTAACGGCCCGGCGCGCGCGCTTCAAGCGGCCGACGAAATCGCCGCGCCAACGGCGCCCGGCTTTTGCGCGCGGGCGGCGCCGTTGCTAAGACCGGCCTCAAGCCGGGCCGGACCGGCGACCCTATTCACACGATAACCGCAACGGACGTTTTCATGAGAAAAATCAAGGTCGAGAACCCGATCGTCGAAATGGACGGCGATGAGATGACGCGGATCATCTGGCAGATGATCAAAGACAAGCTGATCCACCCCTATCTCGACATCGACCTGAAATATTTCGACCTCGGCATCGAAGCGCGCGACGAGACCGACGACCAAATTACGATCGACGCCGCGGAGGCGACCAAGAAATACGGCGTCGCCGTCAAATGCGCGACGATCACGCCCGATGAAGCGCGGGTCGAAGAGTTCGGCCTGAAAAAAATGTGGCGCTCGCCGAACGGCACGATCCGCAATATTCTCGGCGGCGTCGTCTTCCGTGAACCGATCATCATTTCGAACGTGCCGCGGCTCGTGCCGGGGTGGACGCAACCCATCATCATCGGCCGCCACGCCTTCGGCGACCAATATCGCGCGACGGATCTTCTGTTCCCGGACAAAGGCAAGTTGACTCTGAAATGGACCGGCGACGACGGCTCGGTCATCGAAGAAGACGTCTTCGACGCGCCGTCCTCCGGCATCTACATGGGGATGTACAATCTCGACGCGTCGATCCGCGATTTTGCGCGCGCGTGCTTCAATTACGGGCTGATGCGGAAGTATCCCGTCTACCTGTCGACGAAAAACACGATCCTGAAAAAGTACGACGGGCGGTTCAAAGACATCTTCGCGGAGGTCTTTGAGACCGAATTCAAAGACCAGTTCGCCGCGTTCGGCGGAAGTTACGAACACCGGTTGATCGACGACATGGTCGCGGCCTGCATGAAATGGTCGGGCGGCTATGTCTGGGCGTGCAAAAACTACGACGGGGACGTCCAGTCGGACACGGTCGCGCAAGGCTTCGGCTCGCTCGGCTTGATGACGTCGGTCCTCATGACGCCGGACGGCAAGACGGTGGAAGCCGAAGCCGCGCACGGCACCGTCACGCGCCATTATCGTCAGCACCAAAAGGGCGAGGAAACCTCGACCAACTCCATCGCATCGATCTACGCCTGGACGCGCGGGCTCACCTATCGCGGCAAAATGGACGGCAACGAGGCGTTGGTGAATTTCGCTGCGACGCTTGAAAAGACGATCGTGAAGACCGTCGAGAGCGGCAATATGACGAAGGACTTGGCGCTCCTGATCGGCGCGGACCAGAAATGGCTGACCACAACGGGCTTCCTTGAGAAAGTCGACGAGAACTTCCAAAAGGCGATGGCGTCCTAGGGCGCGCCCATCATGCGTGATGCCCCATACGCTCCGTACGCCCCGTCTCATCCTTCGTGAACGGACCGTCCGGGACGCGCCGAAGCTCCACCGCGCCGTCGGTCGCTACGAGGTCCTGAAAATGACCGCGACCTGGCCTTGGCCGGCGAGCGAGACGTACTTTCGCGAACGGCTGGCGGCGGCGCCGACGCAAGCGGGCGCAAAGCGCGGATTTGCGCTCGTGTCGGCGGAAGACGGCAGCGCGCCGGTTGTCGGCGATGTCGGCGGCGGCTTCTCCCTCGACGACGGCCGCTTTCGCATCGGCTATATGCTCTCGCCGGCCTGGGCGGGGCGCGGGCTTGCGACAGAGGCGTTGCGCGCCGTCTGCCGGCACTTTTTTCGAACCGTGCGCCTACGAATGATCTGGGGCGAGTGTTATATCGATAATCCGGCGTCGGCCCGGGTGATGCTCAAAGCGGGTTTCAACTATGTCGGCCCGGCGCCGCCGCTATGGTCGGCGGCCCGCGGGAGGGCCGTTCCGGGCGAGCGCTTCGTTCTGCGCCGGGAGCGCTACGCCGGATGACCGCAGTCCCCGAACGCCGAGACGACGTCTACGCCGCGTTGAAAACGACGTTCGGCTTTGACGGGTTTCGTCCTGGTCAGGAGGAAATCGTCGCGGCGATGTGCGCTGGCGCTGATTTGCTCGCCGTCATGCCGACCGGCGCCGGCAAGAGCCTTTGTTATCAGCTGCCGGCGCTGATGACGGACGGCCTCACCGTCGTCGTCTCGCCGTTGATCGCGCTGATGGATAATCAGTGCGCGCAGCTCTCGACGCTCGGCGCGCCGGCGGGCGCGATCCACTCCAACCGCCCGCGCGAGGCGAGCGTTGCGGACTGGCGGCGCGCCGCCGCCGGAGAGTTGCGGCTTTTGTATATGTCGCCGGAACGGCTCATGACGCCGCGCATGATCGGCGCGCTCCGGAACCTCAACGTGGCGCGGTTCGTCGTCGACGAGGCGCATTGCGTCAGCCAATGGGGGCATGATTTCCGGCCGGATTATTACGCGCTTGGCGATTTGCGCGAGACGTTTCCCGATACGCCGTTCGCGGCTTTCACCGCGACCGCGGACGAGCGCACCCGGGCGGAGATCGCGGGCCGCCTTCTCGGGCGCGCCCCGCACGTGTTCGTCCACGGGTTCGATCGGCCGAACATCGATATTGCGATTACGGACAAATATGACGGGCGCAACCAGATCCTCGCGCACCTTCCGCCCGACAAAAACGAGCAGGGCGTCGTCTATTGCCTTTCGCGCAAAGAAACCGAAGAGATCGCCGAATTTCTGCGCGCGAGCGGCTATAACGCGACGGCCTATCATGCCGGCTTGGCGCCGGAGGAACGCACCGAGCGTTTGAACGCCTTTTTGACCGAGCCCGATTTGATCGTCGCGGCCACCGTGGCGTTCGGCATGGGCATCGACAAGCCCGACATTCGGTTCGTCTTGCATTATGCGATCCCAAGCTCGATCGAGGCCTACTATCAGGAGATCGGGCGCGCAGGCCGCGACGGCGAACCTGCGCGCGCCGTATTGCTGTATGCGCCGGCGGACGTCGCCCGGCGCCGCCGCATGATCGACCGTGATCGCGATGCGCCGGGATCGGACGGTCGGGGGGCGGACGGCTCAAGCGCCGGCGGGCCCGGCGCGGCTGAAAGCCGGCGTCTCGCCGATATGGTCGCCTTGTGCGAGACCGTGACGTGCCGCCGCCAGGCGCTCCTCGCCCATTTCGGGGAGACGATCGACCCTTGCGGCCATTGCGACATTTGCCGTTCGCCGCCCGAACTCGTTGACGAGACGGCCGCCGCGCGCCTCGTCATCCGCGCCGTCGCCGAAAGCGGCGAACGGTACGGCGCGGCTTTTCTTGTCGATATCCTCCGCGGCGCCGACACCGAAAAAGTCCGCGAGCGCGGCGCCGACGCATTGTCCGTTTACGGCGCGGGCGCGGCGCGAAAAGGCAAGGAATGGCGGCGCGTCGTCGACCAGATGGTCGCGGCGAAACTCCTGCGCGTCGAAGGCGAATACAACGTCGTCGCTTTGGCGCCGGCGGCGCGACAAGCGGGGGACGATCTGGCGTTCGAGATGCGCGCGCCGGCTAAGCGCACGGCCGCCTCAAAGTCCAAAGCCTCGCCCGGGGCCGATCTTCCGCCCGCCGACCAACAGCTCTTCGCCGCCCTGAAGGCGAAACGCCTAGAACTCGCGCGCGAGCGCGACGTGCCGGCTTACGTCATCTTTTCCGATCGTACGCTGATCGATATGGCCAAAAAGCGCCCCCGCACGCACGCCGATTTCAACAACGTCTTCGGCGTCGGCGCGGCGAAAACCGACGCCTTCGCCGACGCCTTCATCGCGGTCGTCGACGAGGCCTAGGCGAACGCCGCTTTGCTAAAGCGATTTCTCGCCGCTCGATTTCTGGATGCGTTGCCGGCGTTCAATCAGCGCTTCCAAATCGTCGCCGGCGAGGGGGATTTGCGATTGGACGGCGCGGCGTTGCGTCGTGTCGAGATAACCGTCGAGCTGAAAATAACGCAGCGCTTCGACGGGCGGCAAAACCGACTGCACTTTTTTCAGATGCGCCTCGCGCAGGTCGGCGACCTTGGCTTCGATCTTCAACGCGTTCTTCAAAAGCGCCGTCGACGTCGCTTCGTCGAGGTCGTTGAACTTCGCCGCAAAGGTCTGGATGTTCTCCATGACGTCGAGTTCGACGCTTTTCACCTCATCGCGGTAGGCGTCGTACAGCGGCCAAAACGCTTTGGCCTGTTTGTCGTCAAGGCGGATGTTCGACGCGACGACGGCGCGGCGGCGCGTCTCGTTCATCTCAATCGTCATGTCCATCGACGTGCGCTCGTTGGCGACGGCCGCCGTCTCGGCGGCCGCGCCCGGCGCCGTCGCGGTTACGGCGCCGGTGATCGCCAGCATCGCTAAAAGACTTCTCTTCATCGTCGTTTCCCCTAACGGTCGTCGGTCGTGATTGATCAATGCCGTCAGGGCTACGGCGCCGGGGCCCGCCGCCACAAGGACGGATAGCGTCAGCAGCTGCGCGCCGCGGCCCGCGCGGACGGGGAAACCGCCGCATGATTGAGGGAGCGTTTGCACGACGGCGTCTCGGACGCCTGCGGCGTTTCGGGCTGGCGCGTCGCGTCCTCGACGTCGCCTCACGCGCCACGCGCCGAGGAAAACGGCCCAAGCGATGCTGGCGGCGGTAAGAGCCGCGTTCGCGGTCGGCTTCGTCTAATCCGTAAGCCGAGCCGCGCTTCAGGCGGCGCGCAGTTAGTCGTGCGCCGAAAGGTCCGGATACGCCGTCGCGCGTTTGCGGTCGCGCAACAAGAGCCAGAGCAGGACGAGCGCAATGATCGGCGACAAAATCACAAACGCCGTCACCGCGAGCGCGCCGCCCGCCGTAATAATGCCGACGAGCGCGCCGACGACCCCGATGACGAGGCCGGCGGCCGCCGCCACAAGCGCCACGATCACCGCGCCGACGGCGACGAAGCCGGCGATGATCGATTCCACGATCGTCACGTCGCCTTCCATGTAGGCGACGACCGAGAGGCCGGATCCCAACACCAAAATGATCCCGAGGGCGAGCCAAAGCGCCCACATGTAGCGGCCGCCCGAAGACTGCGTCGCCATCGTGCGTTCTAGGTATTCATCCATCATCCGCCCCTTGTTTCTTTGCGCGCCGGCCGTCGCGCCGCGCTCGTTAACCATCGTGCGGAAATCGACGTCGGCGTTCAAGTTCGGTCCGTCGCAACGCGCGGGCTGATCGCCGTTGCGTCCGCCGTCGCGCCTTGCTAGCGACGCCGTCCCGAAACGCAGAAAGGCGCGGTATGACGGCGAGACCCGCGGCCCAATCCGACGAGGCCCCGACGCACGACGCCCCATCGGACGATACGCAGGCGCGCAAAGGGCGCGCCCGCGCCGCGCCGCCGCGCGCATGGCAACGGATGCTCTCGGGGCGGCGGCTCGATCTCCTCGATCCCTCGCCGATGGACGTCGAGATCGAAGACGTCGCCCACGGCCTCGCCCGCGTCGCGCGATGGAACGGCCAGACCGCCGGCCCGTTGCCCTTCAACGTGGCGCAGCATTCCTTGTTGGTCGAAGAGTTCTGCGGCGTCTTAAAGCCGGGTTGGCCGGCGCAGTGGCGGCTCGCCGCGCTCCTTCACGACGCCCCGGAATTCGTCATCGGCGACATGATCAGCCCCTTCAAGGCGGCGCTCGGCGAGGGCTACCGGCGGATCGAACGGCGATTGCAGCAGGCCGTCCACGTCCGCTTCGGCCTGCCGGCCGACCTGCCCGAACGCGTGGAAGCGGTCATTAAACGCGCCGACCGGGCGTCGGCGTTCTTTGAGGCGACCCAATTCGCCGGTTTCGGCGTCGACGAGGCGACGCGACTATTCGGCGCACCGCGGGGCTTGCCCCCGGTCGAGATCGTCGCCGTCGACGCGCAGGCGGCGCAAACGGCCTATTTGGCGCGCTTTAATGCGCTATCCGACGAGGCGTCGTCGGCGCGTTAACGCGACCGTGTCCGGGCGATCGTGCAGGCGTGAACGCGGACGTCTTTTCATTACGGACGTCAACGGCCATTTTCCCGCCATGATTATCGTCGCCCCGGCGCGGGATGCGGCGGCCGTTTACGCGGACCGACGACCCGCCCACGTCATATCGATCACGTCGACGGACGAGCCCGTGCCGCACCTCGCCGGGCTCGACCCGGACGCGCACCTCAACCTCGTCGTCGAAAACGACGCGACGGCGGCGGTGATCGCGCAGGCCGCGCGCGGCCGCGCCGAGCGGTTGATGGCGTTCCTTCAACACTGGGACGCGCAGTCCGACGTTTTGGTCCATTGCAATCGCGGCGTGTCGCGGTCGATGGGCGCGGCCTACGTCATGATGTGCCACGCCGCGCCCGACGCCAGCGAGGCCGACCTCGCCCGCGCGCTGCGAAGCCGCGCGCCGCACGCGGACCCGTGTCCGCTCATTATCGATTTCGCGGACACGATGATGGGACGGGACGGCCGCATGGTCGACGCGATCGACGATCTGTGTCCGCCGTGCGCCGATTGCGACGCGCCGCCGGTCTACTTGCCGGCGTCCGCGCCGGCCGTTCTTTAACGGTCGCCTTCGCCGGACCCCGTCTCTAAGCTCCCCGCCATGACCGCCGCCGAACCGATCGCCCGCGTCGCCATCGGCCTGAACGCCGTCGTTGCGGTCGTCGACGACGGACGCCCGAAGGTCCTGTGCCGGTGCGACGAGGACGGCGTCTTCTCCTTGCCCTACGGTCCGTTTGATCCGGCGCGCCATCGCACGTTCGAGATCGGTTTGCGCGAGTGGGTGACGCGCCAGACGCAGATCGACCTCGGCTATATCGAGCAGCTCTACACCTTCGGCGACGAGGGCCGCGAGGCGCCGGCGGCGGCCTTTCAGGAGGGCGCGGGCGGCGAGCGGATCGTGTCGGTCGGGTACCTGGCGCTCGCGCCCGAGCCCGCCGACGTCAGCGCCGCGCGGGGCCAATGGCGCGATTGGTACGACTTCTTTCCGTGGGAGGACTGGCGCGCCGGCGAGCCGACTGCGTTGAGCGAGCGTGTCTTGCCGCGCCTCGCCGAATGGGCCGCCCGCGCGTCGGACGAGGCCGAGCGCGCCGCCCGCGCGCGCCGGATCGACCTCGCCTTCGGCGCGGACGGATGGGAAGAAGAACGCGCGCTCGACCGCTATGAATTGATGTACGAGGCGGATCTCGTCGCAGAGGCGGTGCGCGACCGCGGTTCGGACGGGCCCGCGCGCGCGGAGGGCGCCGGCCCGGCCGGCGCGCCGATGGCGTCCGATCACCGGCGGATCTTGGCGACCGCCGTCGGGCGCTTGCGCGGCAAGCTGAAATACCGCCCTGTCGTGTTCCGGGTCACGCCGCCCGAATTCACGCTTCTTGATCTGCAGCGCCGGGTCGAGGCGCTCATCGGTTTCTCGCTCCACAAGCAGAATTTTCGCCGCAACGTTGAAACCGGCGGCTTTGTCGAACGCACTGGCGCCAGCGAGCGTCCGCCGAGCGGCCGGCCGGCGGCGGTTTTCCGGGCGTCGGACCGCGTTCGAAAGGAACTGGCGGCCGCCGGGCTGACCATCCCGCGCTTGCGACGCCGCGCCCGGTTTTTCGGCGACGACGACGGCGGTATGACGGACGCCGCCGGATCTGATTCGGCGACGGTTGCGTGACGGTTCGGTGAAAACTTCTTGACGCCGCGGCGCCGAGAAGGTCACCGTCGGGGCTCGGGCTTGAACCGGCGTTTTTTTGACCCATATATGCTCATGTTGAGCATTAGGAAAATGACGATAACCGGCCCGTCGACCGCTGCGCGGCGCGCCTTCTTTCAAAAAACACGCGGCGGGGAAAAGGCGAGGAGGCGCGAGGCTATGGCGGCGTTCGGATCGGAATGTGACGTGTTGGAGCGGCCGGCGGCGCCGTCCTCAAAGGCGCTCGACGCTCTTTACGAGAAAATCGCGGATTTCATGCCGCGCGCCGAATGGGCCCTCTACGCCCCGACGATCGCGCGCATTCTCGACCTGAAAGCCGAGAAGAACGCGGTCATCCTGGCGCACAATTACATGACGCCGGAGATCTTCCATTGCGTCGGCGATTTCGCGGGCGACAGCCTGCAGCTCGCCAAGGAAGCCGCGCGCACCGACGCTGACGTCATCATCCAGGCGGGCGTCCACTTCATGGCCGAGACGTCCAAGATCCTTTCGCCTGAAAAGACGGTGCTGATCCCGGACTTGCGGGCCGGCTGCTCGCTCGCCGCGTCGCTCACGGGGGCCGACGTGCGGCTCTTAAAAGAGCGCTACCCGGGCGTTCCCGTCGTCACGTACGTCAACACGACCGCCGACGTGAAAGCCGAGACCGACATTTGCTGCACGTCCTCGAACGCGGTCGAAATCGTCGAGTACGCCGCGCGGGAATGGAAGTCGGACACGGTCATTCTGATCCCGGACCAGTATCTGGCGAAGAACGTCGCCGCACAGACGGACGTCAAAATCGTCACCTGGGCGGGCGCGTGCGAGGTCCACGAGCGCTTCACCGCCGACGACATTCGCGAAATCCGAGAAGCCAATCCGGGCGTCGTCGTTCTGGCGCACCCGGAGTGCCCGCCGGACGTTTTGGCCGAGGCCGATTTTGCGGGCTCGACCAGCGGCATGAGCAATTACGTGCGCGACGAACAACCGAAGGACGTCGTTCTCATCACGGAATGTTCGATGTCGGACAACGTCGCGCTGGACAACCCGAACGTCAATTTCGTGCGGCCCTGCAATTTGTGCCCGCACATGAAGCGCATCACGCTGGACGGCATTTTGCGCGCGCTGGAGACGGGCGCGCACGAAGTGACGATCCCGGCCGACATTATCGAGCGCGCCCGCTTGCCGATCGAGCGCATGATCGCGCTGCCGCTCAAGCGCCAGTCGATGTACGGCAAGGGCGAAGGCGACGTCGTCGCCGTGGAAAGTCGGTAGAGCGCGCCGGTCGTCGCTATACGCAGCCTGTTTTGTCGCGGCGAGGCGTCGCCGGCGTTCTCATGGAAGACGGGTGACCGCCGTTGACGCTGATTACGGCCCCTTCTGAAACCGTGCGCGCGCGCGACGTCGTCATCGTCGGGGCCGGCGTCGCCGGGCTGTTCACCGCGCTGCAGTTAGCGCCCCGGCCCGTCACGGTGTTGACGGCGCGCAAGCTCGGCCGCGGCGGCTCAAGCCCCTGGGCGCAAGGCGGCGTCGCTGCGGCCATGGCGCCGGACGACAGCCCGGCGCTCCACGCCGAAGATACGATCGCCGCCGGGGCCGGGCTCGTCGACGATGCCGCCGCCCGCGTTCTGTGTGCGGAAGGGCCGGCGCGGATCGACGATCTTGCGCGCTACGGCGTGCAATTTGATCGCGATGCGACGGGCGCCTACAAAGTCGGGCGCGAAGCCGCGCACCGTCGCAATCGCATTCTCCACGCGTCCGGCGACCAGGCCGGCGCGGCGATCATGGCGGCGCTCAACGACGCCGCCCGCGCGGCCGAGCACATTGAGATCGTCGAGCGGGTCGTCGTCGAAGATTTGTTGACGGATGATAAAGGCCGCGTCGGCGGTGTCCTCGCCTTCGACGTCGATCGTCAAACGCGCGTCGATCTCGCCGCCGGCGCGGTCGTCCTGGCGACCGGCGGGCTCGGCGGGCTCTACGCCGTGACGACCAATCCGGTGCGCGCCAAAGGCCACGGCCTCGCCTTCGCCGCGCGCGCCGGCGCCGTCGTCCGCGACGCTGAATTCGTGCAATTCCACCCGACCGCGCTCGACGTCGGCGTCGACCCCGCGCCGCTCGCGACCGAAGCGTTGCGCGGGGCCGGCGCGCGCCTCCTCGACGCCGACGGGCGCGCCTTTATGGTCGACTACGATGCGGCGGGCGATCTCGCCCCGCGCGACGTCGTCGCCCGCGCCGTCGCGACCGAACGCGCAGCCGGGCGCGGGGC
Source organism: Pseudomonadota bacterium (assembly GCA_039187035.1). Lineage (GTDB taxonomy): Bacteria > Pseudomonadota > Alphaproteobacteria > Caulobacterales > Parvularculaceae > JAJFFW01. The sequence goes on from JBCCZS010000101.1 coordinate 9,910, forward strand.
CTACCTGGACGCGCGCGATGCGGTCGGCCCGAGCTTTCCGACCGCGTTTCCACCCGTTTACGCGGCGGCGCGGGACGCCGGGCTCGACCCGCGAGCCGAGACCCTCCCGGTGGCGCCGGCCGCGCACTACCATATGGGCGGCGTTCAGACGGACCTCTATGGCCGCGCGTCCGTTGAGGGGTTGTGGGCCGTCGGGGAGGTCGCCTCGACAGGCGTTCACGGCGCGAACCGGCTCGCCTCGAACTCGCTCCTGGAGGCGGTCGTCTTCGGCGGGCGGATCGCCGAGGCGTTGCGCGACGGCGCGGTCATACCGGCCGTAAACGCCGCTGCGCCGCCCGACCGCCTGGCGCTGCCGCCGGCTCCCGCGCCTCAGGCGGCCGCCGAGCAGCTTCGCCGCGGTATGGCGGACGCGGCGGCGATCGTCCGCGATGCGGCAGGTCTTGCGCGGATGCGGTCGATCGTCCGCACCCTACGGGCGGCGCCCGATCTGACAAGCGGGCTCTTGAGCGGCTGCGTCGCGGCCGACTTGATCCTTGCAGGCGCGGCGGCGCGCGAGGAAAGCCGCGGCGGCCATACGCGGTCGGACTTTCCGGAGCGCGCCGCGGCGGCGTATCACTCTCAGGCCAGACTGACGGTCGACGGCGCCGTCGCCGTCGACCCCGCGCCGCCTAGGGCGCATTCGAATGACGAATGAAGCCGGTATGGCCGAGATTGCGCCGCCCCCCCACCAAGCCGGCGAAGACGCC
>JBCCZS010000102.1:0-10600 GCA_039187035.1 Pseudomonadota bacterium
AGCTGACTTTGCAGGAAACCGAAGCGACGATCCTGCTTGAAATATCGGGCGGCGAGGCGTAGGGCCTCCCGCTCTGACCGGTTTTCAGAAGCTGGTCAGCCATTGATGTGCCGCCTTAGCTCAGTTGGTTAGAGCGCCGGTTTGTGGAGCCGGAGGTCCTTGGTTCGAGACCAAGAGGCGGTACCATTTTTCCCGGCTCACGATCCGCCTCGGCGCCGCGCCCAATAGCCCCCAACCCGCCCCAACCTTGCGAAGGCCCGCCCATGTCCACCGAACGCGCCGCCGGGCCCGCCCCATCGGAGTTTGTGGCCGCGGTGCGGCGCGCCGTCGACGGCAAGACCAAACCCGTCGGCGCGCTCGGCCGGCTCGAAGACGTCGCGGCGCGGATCGCCGTCATCCAAGGCACGCTGTCGCCGCGCGCCGAGACGTGCCGGCTGATGATATTCGCGGGCGACCACGGCATGGCCCGCGCCGGCGTCTCCGCCTATCCGCAAGCGGTGACGCGCCAGATGGTTCTGAATATGCTCGACGGCGGGGCGGCCGCGACCGTTTTTGCCCGCACGATCGGTGCGCGCGTGAGCGTCGTCGACGCCGGCGTCGCGGGGGAGCCCGCCGCGCATCGCGATCTCATCAACCGACGCATCGGCCCCGGCACAGCGAACGCGATCGACACGGACGCGATGTCTCCGGCCGACGTCGCGCGCGCGCTCGACGCGGGCGACGCCCTCGGCGGCGCCGTCGAAGAGGACGTCGCGTGTTTCGGCGAGATGGGCATCGGCAACACCGCGTCCGCCGCACTGATCGCCGCAAAGATCATGGGCCGCCCGGTCGGGGCGCTTGTTGGGCGCGGGACCGGCTTGGACGATGCAGGGCTCGCGCGCAAACGCGCCTTAGCGGAACGCGCGGCCGCCCGAACGCCGGACCGGCTCGATGCGGCGACCGCTTTGGCGGCGTATGGCGGCTTTGAAATTGCGATGATGGCCGGCGCGATGATCGGCGCGGCGCGCGGCGGGCGCGTCGTGCTTGTCGACGGCTTTATCGCGGGGGCCGCGGCGTTATGCGCCCGCGAGACCGCGCCGGGGTGCGAGGCGGCGTTCGTCTTCGCGCATCGCTCGGCCGAAGCCGGACACGGCGCGGTGCTTGAGGCGCTGGGCGCGACCCCGCTTCTCGACCTCGGCATGCGCCTCGGCGAAGGCGCCGGCGCGCTCGCGGCGTTTCCGCTCGTGAAGATGGCGGCGGCTATGTTGCGCGAGATGGCGAGTTTTGAGAGCGCCGGCGTCAGCGGTCCCGCGTGAAAAATTCGGCATGAAGAACCCGCCATGAAAAACGAAGCGGCGATCTTCTGGCTGGCGGTGCAGTTCCTGACGCGCCTGCCGACGCCGGCGAGCGATCTTTACACGCCCGAACGACTGGCCGCGTCCGTTCGGTACTACCCGCTCGTCGGGGCCGTCGTCGGCGGTTTGTGCGCCGGCGTTTACTGGGCGTGCGCTTTGGTGTTGCCGGGCCCGTTGCCCGCGTTGATCGCCGTCGCCGCCGGCCTTCTGGCGACGGGCGGGTTCCACGAGGACGGCCTTGCCGACACGCTTGACGGCGTCGGCGGCGGCGCGACGCGCGCCGACGTTCTGCGCATCATGCGCGACTCGCGGATCGGCGCTTACGGCGCGTTGGCGCTGATCATCGTCATACCGATGAAAATCGCGGCGCTTTCCGCCTTGCCGGTCGCCCTTGCGTGCGGGGCCTTGATCGCCGGCCATGCGCTGTCGCGCTTGTCGGCCGTGCTCGTCGTCGCGTCGAGCCGCTATGTGCGCGACGAGGGGGTCGGCAAACCCGTCGCCGACGGCGTGTCGAAACGCGGGCTCGCCGTGGTCGTCGCGACCGGGGCGGTCGTCGCCGCGGCATGGCTGGCGGTATGGCCGCCCGTGTCGCTCGCCGCCGGCGCCCTCGGCCTAGCGGTCGGCCACGCCGCGATGCGCGCGCTCTTTGAACGCAAGATCGGCGGTTATACCGGCGACGCCCTCGGCGCGGTCCAACAGACGAGCGAGACGTTGTTTTACGTGGGCCTTGCGGCGTGGATCTAACGTGGTTCTCACCGGGCCGCCGTGCTCCCGCGGCGGGCGATCTCGATCGGTCAGGCGGTCGCTTCCGCGATAAAACCGCCATAGGGCGGCATTACGATCGCGTCGCCGATAGCGTCCGCGCGTAGCCCGCACCCCGTTAACCGAAACCCGGTCTGCAACGCCGCGGCCGGCAAAGCGTGCGGCTCGGCGGAGAGGTTGAACCCGCAGTAGAGCCGTTGCTGGTGCGTGCGCCGCTCAAACAAGAGGACCGGGTCCGCCGCATCGAGGAACCTGATTGAGCCGACCCGGAGCGCCGCGTGCGCGCGCCTGAAGGCGAGAAAACCCTGCGCGAACGAAAGGCATGACTGCGGATCGCCGGATTGCGCGTCGACCGCCGCCGCTTCGTGGCGCGGGTCGACCGGCAACCACGGCTCGGCCGACGAAAACCCCGCATGGGGCCGGCCCGCGCGCCACGGCATCGGCGTACGGCAGCCGTCGCGTCCGAGCGTCTCCGGCCAAAACCGAACGGCCTCCGGGTCGCGAAGCTTGTCGAACGGCACGTTTCCTTGGACGAGCCCCAACTCCTCGCCCTGATAAACAAAGGCCGTCCCGCGCAGCGAACACAAAAGCGCGAAAAACGCCTTGGCCGCGGGCGCGCCGGCGCCCTCGGCGCCCCAACGCGACAGGACGCGTTCGACGTCATGGTTGGAGAACGACCAGGACGGCCACGCGGTCTCGCTCGTCCACGCCGACACGCCCTTGCGGATCAGGTCAGGCGAGACGGCCTGCGCCTCCAGAAAGAGAAAATTATAAGCCGTATGGAGACGGTCGTCGCCGTCGACATAGGCCATGCTGCGCTCGATCGGGGCCGCGCTGAAAATCTCGCCGACCGTCATGCACGCGTCATACGCATCGACCGCCTCCCGCAGCCGCGCCAGGAAGGCCAGCGTCTCGGGACGCGAACGATTGTAGCGGTGATCTTGGAAATGGTAGGGCCGAAGCCCGTTGACGACGCCGCTCGGCGGATTGTCCCGCAACGCCGCATCGTGAAAATAGTAGTTCGCGACGTCGAGCCGGAAGCCGTCGACGCCGCGGTCGAGCCAAAAACGCGCCACGTCCAGGATCGCCGACTGAACCGCGGGTTGGTGAAAGTTGAGGTCCGGCTGTTCGGCCAAAAAATTATGCAGGTAGTACTGGCGGCGCTGCGTATCCCATGACCAGGCGGGCCCGCCGAAGACCGACAGCCAATTATTGGGCGGCGCGCCGTCCGGCCGCGGATCGGCCCAAACGTACCAATCCGAGCGCGGATTGTCCGGTCCGCTGCGGCTTTCCGAAAACCAGGGGTGGCGATCGGACGTGTGCGAATAAACCTGGTCGATGACGACTTTGAGGCCGAGCGCATGGGCCCGCGCGACGAGCGCGTCGAAATCGTCTTCGCCGCCGAAGATGGGGTCGACGGCGCGATAATCCGCAACGTCGTAGCCGAAGTCGCGCATCGGCGAGACGAAGAACGGCGACAGCCAGATCCCGTCGACGCCGAGCGCGGCGACATAGTCGAGCTTCCGCGTGACGCCGGGCAAATCGCCGACGCCGTCGCCGTTGCTGTCGAAGAAACTGCGCGGATAGATCTGATAGATCACCGCGCCCTGCCACCAGGGCGTCGCCATGTCGCCTCGCGCCTCGTTCAATCGGGTGAACGATAAGCGCGGTCGGCCCTCCAAGCGCAACCCGCGCGACGGCCTTTAAATCGCCGCCGAGCCGGTTCATATCGCTCCCGAGAAGACTGCGCCGCCGCTCCTGTCTAAAGGCGCGCGGCGCCGAGGGAGGAAGAGCGCCCGGACCCGATGGTCGCGGCGCGCACGAGCCGTGACCGATCCGCATCGACGCCGCCGCGCGCGGACCTTCCGCAGCATCGCCGCCATCGTCGACGCGTGCGCGCAAGACGGGGCCACGGTGATCGCGCGCGGCGCCGGCGGATCGATGGGCGACGCCGCAATGGGCGCGGCCGCAATGGGCGCGGCCGACGGCGGCGTTCTCGAGGTCGGCGGGCTCGACCGGTTCCATCACGCCGATTGGGACGCCGGCGCGCTCGTCGTCGAACCGGGCGTCACGTTCCGCGACCTGTTCCGGACCGCCGGCCCGCGCGGGTGGGTTCCCGCATCGACGCCGCGGCGCAGCGGCGCGACGCTCGGGGGGGCGTTCGCGGCGGACGCGCACGGGACCGACCACCGGCGCGTCGGCGGGTTCAGCCGCGCGGTCGCCGCGATCGAATTGCGGACGGCCTCGGGCGCGGCGTTGTTTTGCAATCGCGACCAGAACGCCGACGTTTTTCGCGCAACGGTCGGGGGCCTCGGCGCGACCGGCGTCATCGAGCGGCTGCATCTTCGCCTCGCGCCCTCGCCCGGCGGCGTCGTGCGCACGCGGATCGCCCCCGTCGACGGGTTGGACCGCGCGATCGACGCGCTAGAAGATCAAGCGCGCGCCTATTCGGTCGCCTATTGGGGCGACCTTTGCGACGCTGAAAGCCTTGAAACGGTGAAAGGCGCGCTCGCCGTTACGGAAACAATTGACGACGCGCCGCCGATCGCGCCCGACGCGTGGCGCGCCTTCACGGCGGTCCCGGCGCACCGCGCCGCACCGATTTTCACTTCGCATACGAATAAAATGATCAACCGCGTCTATCGCGCCGTGCTGCGCCGCGCCGCCGCGCCGATTGAGACGCCGCTGCGCGCGCATCTTTGCCCATGGGACCGGGCGGGCGATCTCAGACGGCTGTACGCGGAGAGCCGGATCGCGTCTTACGCGTTCGTCGTGCCGCGGCGCGCGCGTCGCCGCATTTGGACGATCGTCGAGGGCCTCCAGCGCGCAGGCGCGGCGCCCTACCGGATCGTCGGCATGCTGATGCGCGAGGGCGAGGGACTTCTTTCCTGCGGGGTGGCGGACGGCGTCGGCGTCCGCATTGAAATGCCGTCGACGCCGCAAGCGCGCCGCGCTCTGGACGAAGCGGACGCGCGCGTCGCGGATGCCGGCGGTCGCGTGCGCCTCGCCGAGGACGGGCGCTTGGGGCCGACGGCTTTCCGAGCCATGTACGGCGAGGCGGGGGACCGGATGGACGCGATGATGCGCCGGCTCGACCCAAGGGGCGTCTTTGGGAGCGCGGCTACGCGGCGCCTCGGCCTCGGGGCGCGCGGCGATGGCTAGAACGATTTTGATACTGGGCGCCGCCGCCCCGCTCGCCCAACGCGTCGGCCGAGCGCTCGTTCGGGAGGACGACGCCGTCCTGCTCGCCGACGACGACCCGGCCGAAACACAACTCGTCGCGGCGGACCTCGGCGCGCGGCGCGCCTGCACGGTCGAGACGATGGCGTTAGACGCCGCCGACCCGGCACGCTGCGGCGCCCTCGCCGCCGACGTCCTCACGCGGTTCGGCGCGCCCGACATCGTCATCGTCGCGACCGGGGTCGCCGACGCGCGCCCCGATCCGATCGCCGCCGCGTCGATGATCGCCGCGACGGCGTCGGCGACCGGTCCGCTCGTCGACGCAATGGCCGCGCAGGGCGCGGGGCTTGCCATCGTTTTGTGTTCGATCGCAGGCGCGCGCGGTCACGCGACGGACGATCTCCATGATGCGGGCGTCGCCGGCCTCAACGCGTATCTTCGGCGCCTGCGTCGACGGCTGCACCGATCGGGCGTGCGAATCGCAAGCGTGAACGTCGACGCCGTCGATCCGCATACGGCGATTGAGGGGCCTTTCGTTGCAGGCGATCTCGATCGCATCGCCGAGGCGATCGCGGCGCTCGTCGACACGCCGCGAGACGTCGTTTATTTCCCGTTCTATCGCCAGTGGGCTGTGGCGGCGGCGCGCCTGGTCCCGGACGCGCTCTACAAACGCCTGCCCTTTTAGCGTTGCGTTCGTTGGCGTCGCTTACGGATCGTCAGGTGCGCGACGCATCCGACGGCGTTGTTTCGGGGCCACCCCGGTGACGTGCGCCGACAGTCCAGCCAGTCTCGACCCGTTCGAGGACGCCATAGCGGCGGGTTGCGACGTCATCGCCTTCGGTCCCGACCCCTTACTCGTCCGCCGCGGGAATACGGACGTTTCGTGTTCGACCGGCGCGCTCAACGACGAGGTCGACCGCGGCCGTTCGGTCGAGGGCCTCTCCAAGCCATCGTGTTGCTTGGCATACTGATTCGGCGTCGAGATCGGCCGTTGCGCGCGCGTTGATCGCGGTTACGGCATCGCCGAGGCGCAGCCCCGCGCGCGCGGCGGGCGAGCCCTCAAAGAGTTGGGTGACCGTCGCGACGCCGTCCACGAACGATAGTGCGTAACCGGGAAAAGGCCGCGTCGGTTCGGGTTTTTCTCTCTCCGACAAAACGAACCGGTTGGACGGGTAATCGAGCGTGACGACAAAGCGGTCGAGCAGACCCGCGCCGATCAGCGTCGGGGCCGTCGTTCTGGTCGTCGCCCGAACGGGTCCGATGTCCGCCGCACTGAGAGAGGCGTCTTTCAGCGTAAAACGACGCAGATCCCTTATCGCGCCTCGACCGCCGGCGGACACGCCGTCCGAGCCGCGCCCCTTTTGAAGGCTCTTCTTCGACATGCTCTTGCGGACGCCGTCGCTTTGCGCAACGCGCTCAAAGAGGATGAGCTCCTCCGCATTGCCCGTATCGAAAATTGCTTTGTCTTGAACGTCCCCAACGGAATAATCCACAATCGGCGTATGCGGATAGCCAAAATCATAGAGCGTTATCGCGCGAGACGACGCCGCCGCAGGCGGTGCGGCGCCCGGCGCGGAGATCGTCAGAACACGCCTTTCCGTGTCGATTTCCCAAAGGCTGCCAGGAAATATTTCCGAACCGATCACCCCGCCGTCGAACATGCAGGGGCCGAGTTCCAGCTGACTAAAGTCGAACACCAAAACCCGGACGTCCCGGAACGTCACGTCGCCGAGCGACAGAGCGTCGACGACGGCGACGTCCATGGTCACCTCGCGGCCGTTGGCGTCTCGGCCGGTGTTTCGGCCGACGATTTTCAGATCCAGGGACTGCGCAAAATCCTTCGCCAAAATCGTCGGCGAGCCGGTGTCGAAAATGAATTCCTTCGCCGCGCCGTCAACGGCCGCCTCGAGGAACAGCTTACCGAGCCGGACGTCGAGCGGAACGGTGGTCGCCGGGGACCCGCGCTCGATAACGGGCGGCTTCGTCTGCGCTGTTTGATGATCAGGCCCCTGAGCGCTTGCGCCGCAAACGCCGACGCATGAGATCATCCCAATCGCCAGGGCCCCGCCCCACCGTCGCATCATGCGCCGCCTCCATTAAACGCCGAGGACCATAAATCTATTGCGGACCCAATTTGGCGTCGAGTTGAGTGCCCGAGCGATCGAGCGCGGCGCCTCCCGCTTGTCGATCGACGCCGTTTTAAGTCGGACTCCAGACCGGGGCGGCGCGCGGCCAAGCCGTTCCCGAACAAATCAGCGGAAAAACGGCTCGTCGAAGCTGCGTAATTTGCGCGAATGGAGCGTGCCCTGCTCGGCTTCTTCGCGGAGGAAGTCGACCGCCTTAACGCCGACGGCGAGGTGCTGGCTCACGCGCTCCTGGTAAAACGCGTCGGCCATGCCGGGCAGCTTGATTTCGCCATGCAAGGGGCGGTCGGAGACGCAGAGAAGCGTCCCGTACGGAACGCGGTAGCGGTAGCCGTTCGCGGCGATCGTCGCGCTTTCCATATCGATGGCGATGGCGCGCGATTGATTGAGACGAACGGCAATTTCTTCAAACCGCAATTCCCAATTGCGATCGCCCGTCGTCACGACGGTTCCGGTGCGCAGGTGCTCTTTGAGCTGCGCGCGATTGACGCCGGTGACGTCCTCGACGGCGCGGGTTAGCGCCAACTGGATTTCCGCGATCGTCGGCAAAGGGATCGACGGCGGCAAGACGTCGTCAAGCACGTTGTCGTCCCGCAAATAAGCATGGGCGAGCACATAGTCGCCCAGCCGTTGCGAACGCCGCAAACCGCCGCAATGGCCGATCATCAACCACACATGCGGACGCAAAACGGCGAGGTGATCGGTAATCGTTTTCGCATTGGACGGGCCGACGCCGATATTGACGAGCGTCACGCCGCTATGGCGGGGACGGACCAAATGATAAGCGGGCATTTGCGGCAGCTTGGCGAGCGGCGGCGCGGACGGCGGGCCCGCCGCATCCGTTATCCGGTCCCCCGGCTCGACGAACGAGGCGGCGCGCCCGGCGGCGACTTCGGCGCGCGCATAAACGGCGAATTCGTCGACGTAACGCTGATAATTTGTGAACAGAACGAAATTCTGAAAATGCCGCGGGGCCGTCGCCGTGTAATGGCGGATCCTGTGCAAGGAGTAGTCCGTCCGCTCGGCGGTGAAGAGGCTGAGCGGCATCGGGCCGTCGCGCCGCAGGATCAACCGGCCGTCGACGATCGCGTCGTTCGCGCCGAGAAGGTTCGGCATCGGGAAATGGGCCGGCAACTCCGCGCGCCGTTCCGGCGTCAGCCCCACCGTCGCCTCTTCCAACGCGAAGGTCAGCGGGATCGCGTCGCTCGACGGACCGACGGAGATCTCCGCGTCGTAGGCGTTCATGACAAACGCCAACTGGTCTTCCAGGTAATTGCGAAACAATTCCGGCCGCGTCACGGTGGCGGCGAAGGCGGTCTCTTCGGCGACGCGCCCGAGCGCCAGGTTCGAGGTTTGCGTCGTTTTTTCCGGCGGTACGCGCGCGTAAAGGCAGGGGTAGCGTCCGGCCGGCGTTTCCAGCCGCGCGCCGACGGCGAACGCGTCGAAACGCCGACGCACGGCGCCGAGCGCCTCGTCATAGAGCGCGCTCAGGCGGTCCACGGCCTCGGACGGGTCGCGGCAGGCGACGGCCTGGGATTCAGGAGCAGCGCTTTCCATGACGATCAGCGTAGCGGGTTTGCCCGCCCGCGCGAAGCGCCGCCGGACGATCCCGGTTGAAAACCGGGCGCGTCGGGCGCGTTAGAGATCGACGTCTTCCGCAGCGGCCGTCGCCGCATCCGATGCGCGATCGGCGTTTGATCGCACGGCGCCTTCTCGCAGCGCGTATGCGAAGCTGGTATCCACCAAATCCATCGCCAGCGCGTCTCGACTGATCGCGGCTTTCAGGATCACGCCGCAAGGCTGACCGAATTGATTGCCGTCAAAGATCGGGATCTTCATCGGATTTCGTACCGGAGCGGCGGCGGCCTGCGCGGAAACGCGCGCAGCCAGATCCTTGTTCTCGAACCACCAGTATTGCTGACCGGCCCCGCGGAGCCCGCCGAGCCGGTCCGCCGACCAGCAATAAGCGGTTTTCGACGTCGCGTTCGCAAACTTCGACGCAAGCTTGACCCGGCCGTCGCGCACGCGGCCCGCCACCCCCTCGTCTTCCATCCAAAAGCGTGCGGACGGACGACCGACCGGCGAGCCCGGCGGGGTTATCGGCTCTCCGTAGGTGTCGATCAGCCGTTTCATCAACGTTTTCGCGGAGGCTTCGGTCTGCCGACTCGCAAAACTCGCGACGCGCCGGATCGCCACAATTTTCTCGTCGGCCGAAACGCGTCCGCCGGCGGCGGTCGGCGCCGTCATGAAAGCAAGGATTTCTTTGGTTTGATCTCCTTCATAGCGGACCACGGCGACGCCCCGACGAAAGACCGTGTCGCCCCGTGCGGGGGGCCGGTTGTACGGGGACGACGCGCCGGCGTAGGCGCCGTCCGACGTTTCAAGGACGAGGACGGTCTTGCCGTCATAGCGCTCAGCGGCCTTTTTAAGGGCGTCGCCGACGGTCATCGCAAGTCGGAAATCGAGAACCGCATTGGCGGAGGCGGTCAGCGCGGCGGCGGGCCGCTCAGCGCTTGCGGGCGGGACGCCGGGCGTCGAGACGGCGGCTGCGGACGGGGCTGCGGACGGGGCGGCGGAGGATAAGGCGTCGGAGGACGCTGGGGCGGCGGGAGCGGGGGCGGCGGACGGCGGCGCGTCCAGCGTCGCCTCGCGCCGCCAGCGATCCTTTGTCAACAAAGCGTCGGCCGGGACGGTCGTCACATACCGGTCTTTATGATCGTAAATATCCACCGCGTCGATTTTGGCGGAAAGGACGCCCGCGGACTTCCGCGAGCCTCGGTGCCCGCGCAAAGACGACAAACGCAAATGAGCCGTAAAGTCGTCCCGGGAAAACGCGCGATAGTCCGCCAAGAGCTTGGAGGCTTCGGCGGAGGGGATCGGCAGAGCGCTCAGCGCGGGCGCGCGATCGAACGCCATATGGCGCACGCGCGGCAGCGTGTTGCTCGCGCCGCCGGAGAGATAAGCGTCCAACGCGTCGCCGAACGTCGTCGCGCCCCAGAACCTTAACGGTTCGGGCAAGCCGTCCCGAAGCGCCGATTGGCGGGCTTTCTTGACCTTTGTGGTCATGATCCGCATCGGCTCGCCGGCGGCGTGCACGAAGCCGTTCGCCAGTTCGTCGGGCAAAACAAACCGGGTGGCGAGGCGCAGATCTTGCGCGCTCGCTTTTGAACGCGCGATGAA
>JBCCZS010000103.1:0-10549 GCA_039187035.1 Pseudomonadota bacterium
CCGGGCGCCCCCGTGACCGGGACGACGACGCGCGGCGTGCGGTCGGCCGCCGCCGCGGACATAGGCCCCGGACCGACGGGGCTCGCCGGATCGATAATCTTCGCCGCGCCGGTCTCGCCGAGCGCCTCGCGCAACCCCGGATAAATCCGCGCCAGTTCGTCGCCGTCGATTTGCTCCGGCGTTCGCCCGGCGTTGAACGTCGCCGAACAGATGAACGCCGCCTTATAGCCCGCCGCGAGCGAGCGCTCCGCAAGCGTCGGTTCGGCGCGCGCCGATGAGACAGCTGCAAGCGCGCCGACGATGAGCGACACGCTGGTCCGTACAAAGAGCATCTGGGCGGCCGTCGGCGTTCGGCGACGCGCGGAACGCGACCGCGCCCCGCAAGGGAAACTCGGCGCCAAGGCGGCCTCGTCGACGCGCCGGCCCGCCGCCTCCCCCGATAGGACGTCGCACGTGCCGCCTGCGACCCTAGGTTGCGCCGTCATGCTATTTTCGCCGCGGCGAACCCGGAACGGCGCGGTGAACGCGCGGACAAGCATGGGCGGCTCCTTAATGAGCGGTTAAGATCAACGCCGTTTAAAAGGCGATTAAAAGATTGTCGACGGCGCGCGAAGGCGGCCGGCTGCAATGGGTTGAACGACGATGACGGAGCGGGCGCGGACGCGCGGCATGGGGGCGAGGATGGTTTTGAACAAAATAGCGGCGACGCTGGCCGGCGCGGCGATGCTCGTCGCGAACGCGGCGGCGCAATCGGGCGAGGCGTCGGCGCCGACGGACTTCGTCTCCTGGCTAAATGGGTTCCGCGCGGAAGCGGCCGCCGCCGGCGTGCGCGCCGACGTGATCGACGATGCGTTCGCGACGGTGCGGCTCAACGAGCGGGTTTTCGAACTCAACGACAATCAACCGGAATTCTCACGCGCGATCTGGGACTATCTTGACGGCGCGGTCTCCGCATCGCGCGTCGAGACCGGTCGCGCTCGCTTCGCCGCAAACGCCGGGCTATTGCGCGAAATCGAAGCCGCCTACGGCGTCGACGCCAACATCATCGCGGCGATCTGGGGGCTTGAAAGCTCATACGGCGCGATCCTCGGCGACTATGACGCGATCAGCGCGCTGGCGACGCTCGCTTGGAAAGGCCGGCGCACGGCGTTCGGCCGCAGCCAATTGATCGGCGCCCTGAAGATCATTCAGAACGGCTTTGCGACGCGCGACCAGCTGCGCGGCTCATGGGCCGGCGCCATGGGCCAGACGCAATTCATTCCGACGACGTATCTATCGTATGCGGTCGATCATAATGGCGACGGACGGCGCGACATTTGGGGCGACCTCGGCGACGTTTTCGCGTCAACGGCGAATTATCTCAGCGCTTCGCGTTATCGGCGCGGACCGGGCTGGGGCGTCGAGATCGCTTTGCCGGACAATTTCGATTACGCGCTTGCGGACGAATCCGTTCGCAAGGCCGCCGCCGAGTGGGTGGGCCTCGGCGTCGACGGCGCGCGCGGGCCGCTTCTCGACGGCCTCGACCCAAACGTCAGGGGGCGGATCATCGTGCCGGCCGGCGCGCGCGGCCCGGCTTTCCTGGTGTTCCAAAATTTTGAAGCGATCCTCGCCTACAATCGGTCGACCGCTTATGCGCTCGCGGTCGGGCTCCTGTCCGACGCCATAGCCGGCGCGCGTCCCGGCGTCGTCGGCGACTGGCCGCGCAGCGACAGGCCGCTGGCCCTGAACGAACGCAAACGCCTGCAGCAGGCGCTCGCCGATCTGGGGTTCGACCCCGGCCCGATCGACGGCGTCGTCGGCCGCGGGACCAAGCGTGCGTTGCGGGCCTGGCAGCAAGCGCGCGGCCTGCCGGCGGACGGCTATGCGTCGGCCGACGTTCTGTCGCTGTTGACGGCGAATTAGGCCGCACGACGGGGTCGTCATTTTCGCTCACCCGGGCGTCGACATTTCCCGTCACCGATTCGCGGATAAGAGCTTGTTGCGCCGCACAAAATCGCGTATAGGCCAACCGTCGTGGCCGCGCGGGCGGCGAGACATTTGAAAACGGGGTCGCCGGTCAATCCGACGACGACCCATGAAATAGTCAGAACAAAGAACTCTCGAGGAGCATCAAATGGCGACAGCAGCCAAGAAAACCGTCCGCCGTCCGGTAAAAGCCGCCGACGCGGGCACGGCCAAAGCAAGCGAAACGACGACCGCCGCCGCCAACGGCGCCGCCGACGTCTTCGCGATGGACACGATCACCGAAAGCGCGCGCGCGCAACTCGACAAATTCGTGTCGTCGTTCACCGACAACACCGAAGTCATGCGCGAACAGGCGCAAGACATCGTGTCCACGATGCGCTAAAACGTCGAAACCGCGAGCGAACACGTCCAGTCGTTCAACGCCGAAATCATGGCCGCCGCGCGCGAAGAAATGACCGAAGCGGCTGATTTCGCGAACGAACTCGCGCGCGCCAAAACGATCGGCGACGCGATGGAGCTGCATCAGGACTATTGGACGAACCTGTTCGAAACGCGCATGGAGCGGTTCCGCGACATGACGACCGAAACGCTCGACGTCGTGCGCAAAAACAGCGCGCCGATGAACGACGCGATGTCGAAAATGATCAAAGCGACGCCGATGGACGCGTTCTCCGGTTATTTCAAAAAGTAACCGATCGCGCCGCCGGGCTTGACGCGCGCGCGCGCGTCGGCGAACGGGCGGCGTGACGCAAACCGACGACAATGACGCGGCGGCCGGAGCGATCCGAGCCGCCGCTCTTGATTGGGGCGACGACGCGCGCCCGCGCGCGGCCGACTTCGACGACATTTATTTCGCGCCCGACGGCGCCGCGGAAAGCCGCCACGTCTTTCTCGGCGGGACGGACGCGCATGCGCGGTTCGCCGCCGGCGATACGACGATCGGCGAACTCGGGTTCGGGACCGGGCTCAACTTCTTGTGCGCTTGGCGGGCGTTCGAAGACTGCGCGCCGGCGCATGCGCGCCTCACCTATTTCGCCGTCGACTTGCATCCCCTCGCCGTCGCCGATTTGGCGCGGGCGCATGCGGCTTTTCCCGCGTTCGACGCGCAAGCGCGCGCCCTGCGCGACGTTTATCCGCCCGCGGCGAGGGGGCTCCACGCGGCGTCGCCGACACCGCGCGTGACGCTTTTGCTGTTCGGCGGGGAGGCCCTTGAAGGCCTGCGGGCCTTCGACGGCCCGGCCGACCTGTGGTTCCTCGACGGCTTCGCGCCCGCCAAAAACCCCGCCATGTGGCGCGACGCGGTGTTGCGCGCCGTCGCCGAACGCTCGGCGCCGGGCGCCCGGGCAGCGACGTTCACCGTCGCCGGCGCCGTGCGGCGCGGGCTCGCGGCGGCGGGCTTCGCCGTCGACAAAGCGCCCGGCTTCGGCCGCAAACGCGACATGCTCCGCGCCCGGCTCGAGACGCCGCCGAGCCCGGCGCCAGACGCGCCCTGGTTTCGCGGCCCGCCGCCCCCGTCCGCACCGCCGGGCGCGCGCATCGCGATCATCGGCGCCGGGATCGCCGGCGCGTGCCTCGCCGACGCCTTGCGCCGCGACGGGTTTGCGCCGGTCGTATTCGATCCGGCGGGCCCCGCCGCCGGCGCGTCCGGGAACCCGGCGGCCCTCGTCATGCCGCGCCTCGACCTCGGGGAAACGCCGGCCGCGCGGCTGTTGCGCAACGCCTTCGTGCACGCCGTGTTCGCCTATCGCCGGCTCAACGACGACGCGCCGGGCGCCTTTGCGGAGATCGGCGTCGACCGGCTCGCCGCAGACGCGCAGGACGCGTCCCGCCTCGACAAAGCCGTCGCCGCCGGGCTTTTGCCGCCGGATTGGATGGCGCCGATCGACGGCGGCGTGCGGTTCCCGCAAGGCGGCGTCGTCGATCCGCCCCGCGCCGTCGCCGCGCTCCTCGGCGACGCGCCCGTCGTGCGAAAACGCGTCCGCGCCGTCGAGACGGATGAGGCCGGGCCGGCGGTCGTCACCGATACGGGCGCGGCGCATTTCGATGCGGTCGTCATCGCCAACGGCGCAGCGGCGCTCGACTTTCTGGCCGCGCGCGGTCTGCCGCTTTCCGCCGTCGCCGGCCAAATCGACCGGTTTCCGGCGGGGCCGGTTCCGGATCGCGCGCGCGCCTTCGGTCCGTATGCGGCGCCGGCGCCCGGCGGCGGGCTCGTCGTCGGGGCGACCTATGACGCGATTGACCGCCGATCCGCGCCTTTGGCGCACGCGGACGCGACGCGCGCCAATCTCGCCGCGCTGGCGGCCGGCGCGGCCGATCTCGCCGCCGCGCTCGACCCCGCCGCCGCCGTCTCCCGCGCGTCGGTCCGGTGCCAAACGCCGGACCGCCTCCCGGTCGTCGGCGCGGCGCCCGATTGGGCCCACTACGCGACGGAATACGACGATCTGCGTTTCGGGCGACCGCGGGCCTATCCGCCGGGACGGGACGCGCCGGGGGTCTATCTTCTCACCGGCCTCGGCTCGCGCGGGTTCGTGACCGCGCCGCTCTGCGCCGCCGCGATCACGGCGCGGATCGCCGGGCGGCCCGCACCGCTTGAACGCGCCGTCGCCGACGCCGTTCATCCGGCGCGGTTTTTTATCCGCGCCATGAAACGCGCGCGGCCGACGAAACCGCAACCGGCGGGCGGCCCATGAACGCGTCGCTTGCCGCGTCCGGCGCCGCGCGTTAATCGGCCGAAGGGCGCGCCGCCCGCCGCGCGCCGAGATAGAGGACGCCATGCACGAAACGCCGTTCGGTCCCGTCTACGACAACGTTCTGGAAGGCATCGGCAAAACGCCGATGATCCGCGTCGGCAATATCGACACCGGACCGTGCGAATTGTTCTTAAAGCTGGAGGCCAACAATCCGGGCGGGTCGATCAAAGACCGCATCGGCCTTGCGATGATCGAACACGCCGAAAAGGACGGCAAGCTGCACCCCGGCGGCGCGGTCGTCGAAGCGACGGCCGGCAACACCGGCCTCGCCCTCGCCCTCGTCGCCGCGCAAAAAGGCTACCCGCTGACGATCGTCGTCCCCGACAAGATGGCCCAGGAAAAGATCTTCCACCTGAAAGCCCTCGGCGCCGACGTACGCCTGACCCGCTCCGACGTCGGCAAGGGGCACCCGGACTATTACCAGGACGTCGCCGCGCGCATCGCGGAGGAAACCGGCGCGTTTTACGTCAATCAGTTTTCGAACGACGCGAACCCCGACGCGCACGAGACGCTCACCGGCCCGGAAATCTGGGGCCAAATGGGCGAGGACATGGACGCTATGATCGCCGGCGTCGGCTCGGGCGGGACGATTACGGGGTTGTCGAAATTCTTCGAGCGCGTCGCCCCGCACGTTGAGATGATCCTCGCCGACCCGGTCGGCTCGATCCTGACCGACTACGTCAACACCGGCGCGATCCCCAACGAGGTCGGCTCCTGGCTCGTCGAAGGGATCGGCGAAGACTTTATTCCCGACATTTGCGATCTCAGCCGCGTGACGAAAGCCTACGCCGTCAGCGACAAAGAAAGCTTTGAAGCGGCCCGCGACCTCCTGAAAAAAGAAGGCGTCCTCGGCGGCTCGTCGTCCGGCACGCTGCTCGCCGCCGCGTTGAAATACTGCCGTGAACAAACAAAGCAAAAACGCGTCGTCGCGTTCGTGTGCGACCGCGGCGACAAGTACCTCTCCAAAATGTTCAACGACTATTGGATGTACGACCAGGGCTTTTTGAAGCGCGCGCCCAAGGGCGATCTGACCGACCTCGTCTCGCGGCGCCACTCCGAACACGCGACCGTCACCGTCAAGCCCGACGACACGCTGATGACCGCCTACGGGCGCATGAAGCTCTACGACATCTCGCAACTCCCCGTCCTCGAAGAAGACGGAACGATCGCCGGCCTTCTAGACGAGGAAGACATTTTGTTTTCCGTCGTGCGCAACCGCGACAAGTTCAAAGACCCGGTCCGCTCGGCGATGACCTACCGCGTCGAAACGCTCGAAGCCGACCGCAAGATGGAAGACCTGTTGCCCGTCTTCGCCAAAGGCCACGTCGCCGTCGTTTTGAAAGACGGGAAGTTTGAGGGGCTCATTACGCGTACGGATTTGTTGAATTATTTGCGGTTGCAGGTGGCCTAAGCGGTAACGTCGACGTTCCGAACCATTAATCCGTTGAGATCGACGAACTGCGCCGCGACAGCCCGTTCCGCACTCGGAAAAATGTGGAAAGACTGCACAGTCTTGAAGGGTTGCATTTCGAGGCGTTGAATCGAGGCCGGTTTCGCAGAAAACACGGGAAACCTCGGGATGATGACATCTGGTGAGGCAAAAACCGACAAATAGAGCTGTGAACAGCTTCAATGAAAACTACGGACGCACTAAAGCGTCGGGGCCTTGTGTCGAACCATTCATAGGTCCTAGGTTTTTCGTTTTGAGCGCTAGAGCGGGCTCTAACCCGATCCGGAGTGATCGTTCAGCGTTCTAGTTACGCATCGCAAGTTTTTTTGCGAATTCCAACCCGACCACAACGGTCGGACCTTTCTCGGCCCCGGTGCTCCACTTCACACAACCGTCGCGCACGTGGCTCGTTTTCACTCGAAAAATCAAACAATCATGTTTTTCATTGGTCGTGGGCCAAGGACTGGTATCGCCTGGACTGTCAGGGCGAAAATTTATCGTGACGTAATCAAGGACGCCGCCTTCGTAAATGTTTACTTTTTTCAAAGTGAAAGATATCTTATAGAGGCTGATTGTACCTCCACCGCAATATTTTGGCGTTTCTGATATTTCGCCGGCTCGCACAACGTCTTCAATCGGTCGAGTGGTGAAAACGACATCACAGTCGAATTTAACTCGCGGCCATGTACTGTTATCTTTTTCAGATATATCGGTGATATTTATTTTTGCCACCAAGCCTTGTTCATTTACTAGATACAGATCATTCGAAAAATTTTCGATTGCATCGCGAATTGATAAAGGGGATCCGGCGTTTGCGCTCAGTGAAAACGTAATAAAGGTCGCGAACGCCGACACAACGACCGGCCGAGCGAATAGCAATCTCATCATAAGCTCCGATTTTTGCCATCGTGATCGATATGCCGTCACACCAGAGATGATTCTGGAATTTTGAAGTGCACGATCGATCATTCTTTGACAACAGCGTATCAATAAATGCAGGGGGAGCAATAAAATAGGTGGGTTTGCGATCCACCGGCCATAACGCCCGCGACACGTGCCCGAAGGCCTGCAAAGCGCTCGGCTCGGCTGCGATCGATTGCACTTACTCTAACGTGCACGCCGACGGCGTCGACCCAGCGGACCTGGAACGGTGGGCGGTCGCCGTCGGGTGGGAAAAGCTCGTCTACAGTAGTTCCACGACTTGGCGCGGTCTCGATGACACCGACAAAGCCGATCTCGACGAAGCAGAGGCCGCTCGCCCTCCTCGCAAAACACCAGAGGCTTTTGAAGCGGCCCGTCATTCAGGCCGACCGCGGCGTCCATTTCGCCTGGACGCCGACGACCCACGGGGCCCTCGGGCTGGAATGAGCGCACCCTCGGCGCTTGAACGATTGTGGCGCCGCACGCGGGCGGTGCGCCGCCGTCTCGACATAACCCGCGTCCCCTTTGCCAACGTCGCAAAAGTGCCGGTATAGGAGCGGGATGTCCGCGTGGATCATGCTGCTGCTCGCCGTCGCGTTTGAAATCGCCGGTACCGCGCTCCTCAAACTCTCGGACGGGTTCGCCCGCTGGGAATGGGGCGCGCTGGCGGTCGGCGCGTATATTCTGTCGCTTTGGTTTTTCGCGCCGGCGCTGAAGACGATCCCGGTCGGGATCGCCTACGCCGTTTGGGTGGGCCTCGGCATCCTGGCGGCGGCGGTGATCGGCGGGGTATTTTTCAACCAGCAACTGGACCTGGTGCAGTATCTTTGTATCGCGTTAATTCTTATCGGGGCCGTCGGCTTGCGGCTGACGACCGACGCTTAGGGACGGCCCCATGACGACGACGTTCTACGGCCTCAAAACGTGCGACACGTGCCGCAAAGCGCGCAAGGCGCTCGACGCGGCGGGCGTCGATTACGCTTATGTCGACGTGCGCGCCGACGGGGTTTCATCCGCGGATCTTAAACGCTGGGCGAGCGCGGCAGGGTGGGAGAAACTCGTCAACAAAAACTCGACGACGTGGCGCGGCCTCGACGACGGTGCGAAAGCCGACCTTGATGAGGCGCGCGCGCTCGCCCTCCTCGCCGCGCACCCGACGCTGATCAAACGTCCTGTGATCGAGGTTGCGGGGGCGGGTGGCAGCGCCGTCTACGTCGGCTGGACGCCGGAGACGCGCGGGGCGCTCGGGATCGCATGACGGTCGAGGTGCTCGTCGACGCCGACGCTTGTCCGGTCAAAGACGAAATCTACAAAGTCGCGTTTCGGTACGGCGCGCCCGTACGCCTTTTCGCCAACAGCCCCATGCGCGTCCCCGACCATCCGTCGATCACGCTCACCGTCGTCTCCGACGGGTTCGACGCCGCGGACGATGCGATCGCCGAGGCCGCGCACGCGCGCGCCGCCGTCGTCACCGCCGACATACTTCTGGCCGATCGATGCTTGAAGGCCGGCGCGCGCGTCGTCGCGCCCAACGGCAAGCCGTTCACCGTCGACGGCATCGGATCGGCGATTGCGGCGCGCGCGATCATGCAGGACCTGCGCGCCGGCGCGGACGGCCTCGACGGGCGCGGCGGCGGCGGCGGACCGCCGCCGTTCACCAAGCAGGATCGTTCGCGCTTTTTGTCGACCTTGGATGAAACGCTCGTGCGCTTGAACCGAGCCTGACGCGGCGCTGGCTATCGCGCGCGCGCGGCGCTAGAGGGATGGACCGACCAGGGAGACCTCGACATGGCCGACGGCGCCGATCCTAAGAAAAACCGCCACGCCTTCGCGACCCGGACCGTGCACGCCGGCCACGGGCCGGATCCCCTAACCGGCGCGGTCATGCCGCCGATCTACCAGACGTCGACCTACGCGCAGGAAAGCCCGGGCGTTCACAAAGGCTTCGTCTACGCCCGAGGCGCGAACCCGACGCGGTTCGCCTATGAACGCTGCATCGCCGACTTGGAAAACGGCGCGCGCGGCTTCGCGTTTGCGTCCGGCATGGCCGCTATCTCGACGATGCTCGAACTGTTTCCGGCCGGCGCGCACGTCGTCGCCATGGACGACGTTTACGGCGGCACGTTTCGGCTCTTTGAACGCGTACGCAAAAGCTCGATGAACCTCGCCGTGTCCTATGTGGATTTAACGGACGTCGACCAATTCGAAGCGGCCATCCGCCCCGAGACGAAATTGGTCTGGATCGAAACGCCGACGAACCCGCTCTTAAAGATCGTCGACATTGAGGCGATCGCCGCGGCGGCGCGCAAACGCGGCGTCCTCGTCGGCTGCGACAACACCTTCGCCTCGCCCTATTGTCAGCGCCCGCTTGATCTCGGCGCCGACATCGTCATGCATTCGGCGACCAAATATCTCGGCGGCCATTCCGACGTGATTTCCGGCGTCCTCGTCGTCAATGACGACGATTTGGGCGAACGGCTCGGTTTTCTGCAAAATTCCGTCGGCGGCGTTCAAGGCCCGTTCGATTCGTTTTTGGCGCTGCGCGGCGCCAAGACGCTCGCCTTGCGCCTTGAACGCCATTGCGCGAATGCGACCGCGCTCGCCGAGTGGCTTCAATCGCACGAAGCCGTGGCGCGCGTCGTTTATCCGGGCCTCGCGTCCCATCCGCAACACGCCGTCGCACGTCGGCAAATGTCCGCCTACGGCGGGATGGTAACGGTCTTCCTCAAAGGCGGGCTCGACGCGGCGAAAACCATGCTCGAACGGGTGTCGGTCTTTACGCTCGCCGAAAGCCTCGGCGGCGTCGAGAGCCTTATCGAGCATCCTGGCATCATGACCCATGCGTCGATCCCGCCGGAACGGCGCGCCGAACTCGGCGTCGACGACGCGATGGTACGCCTTTCCGTCGGCGTCGAGGATGTCGACGATCTGCGTGCGGATCTCTCCCAGGCCCTCGCCGGCCTGTAGCGCCGCAGCCGCCCGTCGCCGTCGACATGGGGCGGGAGCGCGCTATGCTGGCGCGTCCGACGAGCGGGAGGGTTTCATGCGTCCGGCGATTTTCGCACTCATCGCGCTTTGCTGCGTGTTCCTGATCGGCCGCGACGCGCAGGCCGCGCCGATCGACGCCTTCAAAATCGACGGCGTCGCGTATAACGACGCGATCACCACGCCGGACGCCTTCTTGGGCCACGGCCTCGGCGACCAACCCGTGCGCCACGACATGATGGTGGGGTATCTGCGCCTCCTCGCCCAGCAATCGCCGCGCCTGACCGTGGAGACGATCGGGCGATCGCACGAGGGCCGGCCGATCCTCTTTTTTGCGGTCACGTCCCCGGATAACCACGCGCGACTCGAAGCCATTCGCACCGCCCATGTCGGACGCTTGACGGGCGAGGCGCCTGCTGCGGACCCAGACGCCGCTGCCGACGACGACGCGCCCGCGGTCGTCTGGCTCAATTACGGC